>CALWYD010000084.1 GCA_944385675.1 uncultured Oscillospiraceae bacterium | reverse complement strand
TTCTATCAGGTGGGCGAGTGGTTTCAGAGCTATGCCGTGGGCAGAAGCCGCCGCAATATCAGCGACCTGATGGACATTCGTCCCGATTACGCCAATGTGGAACGGAACGGCAAGCTGGAAAAGGTGGACCCCGATGAAGTGGAAGTGGAGAGCATAATCATTGTCCAGCCCGGTGAAAAAGTGCCCATTGACGGAATCATTGTAGAAGGTACTTCCACCCTGAACACGGCGGCGCTAACCGGCGAATCTCTGCCGCGGGATGCCAGTACCGGCGATGAGGTCATCAGCGGCTGCATCAACATGACCGGCGTCCTCAAAATTCAGACAAGCAAAGAGTTTGGAGAATCCACCGTATCCAAAATTCTTGATCTGGTGGAAAACGCCTCCTCCCGCAAGTCCAAGTCGGAGGATTTCATCTCCCGGTTTGCCCGCATTTACACTCCGGCGGTGTGCTATGCGGCGCTGGCCCTGGCCATTCTGCCCCCGCTGGTGCGGATGCTGGGGATAGGGCTAGCTCCCGCCTGGAAGACCTGGATCTACCGTGCCCTTACCTTCCTGGTGGCCAGCTGTCCCTGTGCGCTGGTCATCAGCATCCCCCTCAGCTTCTTCGCCGGAATCGGCGGAGCCAGCAGGGCCGGTGTGCTGGTCAAAGGCTCCAACTATCTGGAAACGCTTTCCCAGGTCAAAACTCTTGTCTTTGATAAGACCGGCACCCTGACCCAGGGTATTTTTGAAGTCAACGGCATCCACCACAGCGAAATTAGTGACGAAAAGCTGGTTGAATACGCAGCGCTGGCTGAAAGCGCCTCCTCCCATCCCATCAGCAAGAGCCTCCAGCGGGCCTACGGAAAGGAAATCGACCGTTCCCGTGTCAGCGAGATCCAGGAGATCAGCGGCAACGGCGTCATCGCAAAGGTGGACGGCGTGGAGGTGGCCGCCGGCAATGACAAGCTGATGGATCGTCTGGGCATTGCCTACATCCCCTGCCACAGTGTGGGTGCCATCATCCATATGGCTATCAACGGCAAATACGCCGGACATATCGTCATCGCGGACATTGTCAAACCCAACAGCAAGGAGGCCATCCGGCAACTCAAGGCCGCCGGTGTCCGCAAGACGGTGATGCTCACCGGCGACACCAAAAAGGTGGCCAATCAGGTGGCCGCCTCCCTGGGACTGGACGAAGTTTACAGTGAGCTGCTTCCGGCGGACAAAGTGGAAAAGGTGGAGGCGCTTTTGCAGGCGAAGCCGGAGCGGGAAAAGCTGGCCTTTGTGGGGGACGGCATCAACGACGCCCCGGTGCTGCGCCGGGCGGACATCGGCATCGCTATGGGAGCCATGGGCTCCGACGCCGCCATCGAAGCCGCCGATGTGGTTCTTATGGACGACGACCCGCTGCAAATTTCCAAAGCCATTAAGATCTCCCGCAAGTGTCTGGGCATCGTCTACCAGAACATTGTATTCTCAATCGCAGTAAAACTGGCCTGCCTGATCCTGGTAGCTTTCGGTGTGGCCAATATGTGGCTTGCCGTTTTTGCCGATGTGGGCGTGATGATCCTGGCGATTCTGAATGCCATCCGCGCCCTGAGGGTGCAGAATCTATAAGAGGAAAAGAGACCACGGCCTGATTCCATAAAAATTCAGACCGTGGTCTTTCATATCATCGGTTCAATGACAGCACGAAAATATCGATCCAAGTCCTCTGGCGTCTGCTTCCTGTGTCCTCTGATCCACCACAGTACCATTTCCACAAAGCTTCCGGAGATATGATTGATCAAAAAGTCCTGCGGGATGTCGGTGTTTGCTTTTCTGTTCTGATTGATGAATTGGGATCGTACCAACTCATTCAAGCTGTCCTTGAAAAAGCGCAGGAACATTTCGCTGCTCTCACAGGAAGGCAAAGCAATGATATTCTTGTCATTTTCCTGTAAATGCTGCAGCAAGTGACTAAATACGGACTGCGGGGCGTTCCTGTCTGAGTACAGTCCGTGGGTATGGGTACAGTCCATGGCGCTGTTGATGATATGACCAAACCGTTGGTCTGGTGCACCGGGAGCAGTACAACGAGATCCCGCCCCGGGTAGAGTATTCTCTGACAGAAAAGGAAAAAGATCTGCTGCCAATTTTTTATGCTATTTCCCAGTGGGGCATGAAGTACATCCTTTGAATAAACGGTCCTCGATGGTTCCATCCAGAATATATGAGACGCCGGAATGGTTTGACGATCTGTCAAACCATTCCGGCATTTTTCCGGCTGAATGACAGGTATTCTGTACAGCTGTTTTTCTCACAAGGAAACTGTGCTCAAATCGATCTTGTCGGCCTCTGTAATAGATCTTAATGGGCGGCAGGGCGTTCCCGCGGCAACAACTCCCGCCGGAATATCCCGGGGCACCACGCTTCCGGCACCAATAATGGAGCCCTTCCCGATGGTGACACCTCCGCATATCACGGCATTGGCGCCGATCCACACATCCTCCTCCAAGGTAATGGGGGCCGATGTGGTAATCGCATCCGCCCGCTGCTCTGGATCTATGGCATGGCCCACACAACTGATATACACGCCGGGAGCAATAAAAGCATTAGCACCGATATGCACCGGGGAAGTATCCAGAATCACACAGTTATAATTGATGACCGCCAGTCCATGGGTATGGATATTGAAGCCATAATCGCAGCGAAACCCGGGCTGGACAAAGGTTTTCGGATGACATGTGCCGAACAGCTTTCCTAAAATCTCTCTGCGCCGCTCCTCCTGTCCTGGCGGCAACTGATTATACTCCCAGCACAGCTGGTCAGCGTTTTCCTTCAGACTTTTTGGAAGATGAAGGTTATATGCACTGTACGGAGTACTGCTTGTCACAAGTTCCATTGGTTCCATCGTTTGTTTCATATACCTTTCCTCTGCTGATACTCATTTATGGTCAAATGCTCAAAAATTCCAACAAATCTGCTTTCCTTGCGGAAAAAATTCCGCAGCCCCAGGTCATACAGCCCCCGTTCCGCATCTTCTTTCATGGAGTAAGTCCCCACATGGATAGGCTCACTGGCTGCAAAAACAAAGGCACTCCCCTCCCGCTTCGGAGAAAACACATCCCTAAAGTTGTCGTTGTACACCTCATGGCGACGATCAATGGCATCCACAATGTTGGGGTAACTGCGGCAGACCCGCTGGTACAACCTGCGCATTCCCTGGGGCTTTCGTACATAGTCCGGGTTCTTGGAAAGAATAACCACCAGTTTTTCACAGCCTTGCTCCAGGGCACGGAGAATCGGGACGGCATCGGTAAGGCCTCCGTCAAAGCAGGGTAAAAAGACCTATTCTAAAAAAGGTTTTGCTACCAAGAAAGAAGCAACGCAGCATGAGGCGGAAATGAAAGCGAAACTTGCTAATCCCGTCTATACGCCCGTTGTTGCTTCACAGGGCAAGCAGACCGTCAAAGAATATTTGGAAGAATGGGTAGAAAATCACGGCAAGGCAAACTTGCGACCAAGCACCTTTGCGGGGTACAAGAGCCACATTAAAAACCATATCTTGCCCTATATCGGCCATGTGCAGCTAAACCAACTGACCCCCGCCATGCTTGACAATATGTTTCAGCAGCTTTTTGACAAGGGGCTATCCAACAGCACCGTCCGCTATGCACAGCGAATTTTAAGCGTATCAATGGAACACGCCCGCAAATACCACTATATCGAACACAACCCCGCCCGCGATATTATCACGAAGTTTGGCAAGCAGGGCAAGACGCCCGACCCGTACACCATTGAGCAAATGCAAAAGTTTATGAGCAATGTAATCGGTACGGAATGGGAAATGCCCGTTGTGCTTGCCGGAATGTACGGGCTACGCATGAGCGAAATTATAGGTTTGCGGACGACCAACATTGACCTTGAAAAAATGCAGTTTGGCGTTGTCGAGCAAATGCCTTTCAATGTTGCCACCGGGAACAAAGATTATTACCGAAATGGCGCCGACAAAATCAAACGACCGTATTTTGCCGATTACAGAGGAAACGCTACCATATTTTTTGCGGCAGTTTGATTTAATCGAACGGCAAAAGGAATTGATAACGGCAAGCGGCGGTGTGTACTACGACAACAAGCTATTTATCGCAAAGCCGGACGGTTCGCCGCAGCGCAGAGATAGAATGTCTGCAAATTTCGGTCAACTTATCCGACATCTTGAAATGCCGCACATTCGTTTTCACGACTTGCGCCATACGGCAGCTACAAATATGCACCAGCTAACGGGCGACTTTTACACCGTGGGCGAGATATTGGGGCATACGCTAAAAGGTATCGGTATGTCGCTTGGCATATCGACAAACCTTGAAGCAGTAACGGCGCAGTATGTGGACGTGCGGCTGGAACGAAAAAAATCTGTTTTGGAAACCTACCATAAAGCCCTACACCCGCAAAATTCTGTTTCAAAAAATGGTGCAGACCAAAAAGAAACACCGAAAAAATCTAAAAAGAAAAGCAACGAAATGGAGCTATAACCGCAATATCTTTTTATAGCTTCACGCTGCTTTTTATAGGTTTTTAGGAGTTCCGGGCACCATTTGGGCACCACAGCATACAATTTTGATGAATAGAATGTATAGCGCACACGACACAGGGCACCACAAATCAGGGCACCACGGGCACCATTTTAGCCCGCAAGGCGAGATTAGGGCACCACAAAACGACATAAGAAAACCCGCGTAAACCCTTGATTTACGCGGGATTGTTTTTGGCGGAAGCGGTGGGATTCGAACCCACGAGCCCTTGCGGACTACTGCATTTCGAGTGCAGCTCGTTATGACCACTTCGATACGCTTCCGTATAATAAATATTCAGTTTTTGGAGAAAGTAACATGATTTCGAGTCAGCCCCGTTATGACCACTTCGATACCGCTGCATGCTTTTTAATCCTGATGTACCGGTTCCTCCCACTTTTCCGCTGTGTGGCTCGTCTGGAACAGGTATGTTTAAGCATAACAGACAGGGACAAAGAAATCAAGATTTGGCTATCAAATTCCTAAGTTTTTTCTATAAAAGAGCGTCCTCTTATCTGTCCCGAAGCAGGGCCAGTTTTTTCTCATCCTTCAGCTCTACGGTTCCCCGAGACAGCTGAACCATCCCTTCACTCTGGAAATAGCGCAGCATTCGAGTGACCACTTCCCGGGCTGTTCCCAAATGTCCGGCAATCTTTTCGTGAGTGAGATGAAGGTGTGAGGTGCCTTCCAGCCCGCTCTCTTCCAACAGAAAACTAGCCAGCCTCTGATCAAAGCTTTGCCACATCACTTGCTCCAGCAGCCACATTACCTCAGAAAGCCGACTGGCCAATAGCTCATTTGTATAATTGGCTACCGCTGCAGATTTTTCCATCAGTCCTTTGTAAAATTCGGGGGGAATGACCCATAGTCGTGTATCCTTTTCCGCCGAAATGGTAACTTCAAACTGGATATTTCTCATCATGCAAGCGGAAGAAAACAGGCACATATCCCGCTCAAACAGGCGGTACAAGGTGACCTCACGTCCCTCCGGGGAGAGAGCGTACGCCCGCAACTGTCCCTCCTGCACTACAATCAGCCCCAGACAGTCCGCAGACCCGTTATGAACAATCGTTCCTGCTGCCACTTCCCGGCTTACTGCAGCATCTGTCAACCCCCGCTGTTGTTCTTGAGTCAGCTCATCCCAGAAAGGAATATATTTTGAGAACTCCACCCTCTTTCCCCCCCTTCAATATTCTGAGTATAAAATGATTTTCCTGCCCTGTCAATTTGTTCTTTCTCTAGTTCCAGGCGCAATACGGGCTGTCTCCCTGCTACCTGGCCACCCATACTTTATATTAGAGTGAACTCTATCAAGGCACAATGTTTCCTGTACGATACCGCGGGGCATGTAGTCCCCTCTCCCTCCTTCCGTATCCCGCGCCACCTTCCCTTTATATGGCTGAAGCGCCCGCTTTCAGTTTTTTTAACACAACGGGACATATTCAGTTTTTCATCCTATTTTTCCTGCGCAGCAAGTGCCCATCCTGTGATACAATAGGATTTGATACTATATAGATATAAAGGACGTCGAAGCAATGACAAAAATACTTTTTGTTTGCCACGGCAATATCTGCCGTTCCCCTATGGCAGAATTTATTATGAAAGATTTGGTGGCAAAGTCCGGCCTGAGCCCAGACTTCTTTATCGCCTCTGCCGCCACCAGCACCGAAGAAATTGGGAACCCGGTCTATCCCCCTGCCCAGCAGGAGTTGGCCCGCCACGGCATCTCCTGCAGGGGGAAACGGGCTGTGCGTCTGCGCCCAGAAGACTATTTACAATATGACCTGTTAATAGGAATGGACCACTGGAACCTGCACAATATGAACAGCATGCTGGGCGGAGACCCTTCCGGTAAAATACATCTCCTTCTGGACTTTGCCGGCCGCCCTGAGGCAGATATCTCAGACCCCTGGTATACCCGGGATTTCTCTTCCGCCTACAGGGACATTTTGGCGGGCTGTCAGGGACTTTTAACCCATTTGACTGCCCCCCAGATGTAACCTTTCAACCTGTTTAGTCGGTACTCCGCCCCACTTCTATCTCTCCCTCAAATACAGTATGGGCAGGGCCCTCCAAGTACAGATCCCCTTTCTCCAACCCCACCACCAGCTTGCCTCCCGGCAAGTGGATTTTTGCACTATCTCCGCACAGGCCCTGTCTCCGGGCCGCAGCAAACACCGCACAGGCCCCCGTGCCACAAGCCAGAGTGATTCCGCTGCCCCGCTCCCACACCCGAACATAAAGCTCCCCATCTTCTCTAGGCGCGGCAAATTCAATATTACTGCGCCTTTTCAGCGCTGGGTGCACCTCCATGAGGGGGCCAATTGTTTCCAGCGGTATGTTTTCTACCTCTTGTGGGCTGTTTAGTAAAATCACAGCGTGTGGGTTGCCCACATCTACAGGGAGGGCGGCACAGTGATACCCTGCAGCCTCTAACTCCACTTCCTGGCCCACCTGGGCCTGGCCCATGCCTACCCGCACCTCCCAAACTCGGCCTCCGGCTACCGACAACTCCAAGCGCCGGGGACCGGCATCGGTATCCACCGTCAGGCATCGCTTGCGGGTAAAGCCCTTGTCATAGACATATTTGCCCACACATCGGATTCCATTGCCACACATGGCCCCCCGGGAGCCGTCGGCGTTATACATTTCCATGGAAAAATCTCCTCCCCGGCCGGGCTTGATGCAGATAACTCCATCTGCCCCCACTCCAAAATGCCGGTCAGACAGGCGGATTGCCAACCCCGGGAGATCCTCCGGGCTTTTTTCCAGACAGTTGAGATAAATATAGTCGTTCCCCAGGCCCTCCATCTTGGTAAAGTGCATGTCCTTCCTCCTTTCCGCCGGGGAGGCATTTCTGTCCCGACATAGACAAATCCGCCGCAGGCCCGAGGGCCTGCGGCGGACTGCCGCTCTCTCCCCGTCCCTGTAAGATTATGCGCAGACAGCCTGCCCACATACCCATCAGGGGCGTTGATATTCCCGAATAATCCGCCGGGCCGTTTGATACAGTCTGGCTCCAGTATCCATACTGCGCTTCTGAAGCAGGCGATGGGCCTCCTCTTCACTGAGCCCTTTTCGCTCCATCAGCAGTTCCTTTGCCCGTTCCACTGCCTCCTGTTCCGCTCCACTGCGTCGGGGCGGAAGCAATTTCTCCGTCCGGCGGCCGAATTGAAGGAGCAGTCGCACTGTGGAAACTGCCTCTTCCCGCCGGATGGGAGTGGCCAGTTTGAATACCTCTCCGCTGCCGCACGCGTCCAGCATATGCTGGGGCCCAACCAGAAGCAGGGAACAAGTGGGTGGAAGATCCTGGTAGAGCCATTCAGCAGGACCGTCTGTCAAATGAGGAGAGCAAACCACACAATAGGTCTGCTGCTTGCTTAGCAGGCGGCGCACCTGGTCTCCAGAGCGGCAGGTGAGACACTTGGCCGTCCCTGTACTCTCCAACAGGTCGCTGAAGCGCTGGCACATAGTCTCGCTTTCAAAGGCCACTATGACAGTTTCCACATGTCTCATCCCTCCCCTTCCTGTCTGTACCAGAGGAATCTTAGTACGTCACCAGATACTTCTCCACTTCCCAGCTGGACACCCTGGTCTGATACTCTTTCCACTCCTTCATTTTCCCCTTGATATAGTGCCTGGCTACATGCTCCCCCAGCACATCCATAATCAGGGGATCCTGCTCCAGTTCCCGCAGGGCCTCCTCCAGGGTTTCGGGCAGAGCATCGATATTCTTGGCCGCCCGGTCGCTTTCGTCCATATCATAGACATTGTCTGTCACCTCCCCAGGGGGTGTCAGTCCCCGGGCAATGCCGTCCAAGCCGGCGGCCAGGCAGGCAGCTACCGCCAGATAGGGGTTACAGGAGGGATCCGGACTGCGCAGTTCCACCCGCGTAGACTGACCCCGAACTGCCGGGATGCGTATCAACGTGGAGCGGTTGGATGCCGACCAGGAACGGTAGCGCGGCGCCTCATATCCGGCGCTCAGACGCTTATAGGAGTTGACCAAGGGATTTGTCAGGGCAGTAAATCCCCGGGCGTGCTCCAGCAACCCTGCAATAAAAGCGTAGGCTGTTTGGGAAAGCTGCCTGGCTCCTCCCTCGTCGTAAAACACATTTTTTCCGTTTTTGAACAGTGACATATTCAGATGCATCCCAGAACCTGCCACTCCAAAGATGGGTTTCGGCATGAAGGTGGCGTGCAGGCCGTTTTTCTGGGCCAGAGTTTTAACTGCCAACTTCAAAGTCATAATTTTATCCGCCCCATCCATGGCCTCCACATAGCGGAAATCGATCTCATGTTGTCCATTGGCGCATTCATGGTGGCTGGCTTCAATTTCAAAGCCCATGGCCTCCAGATTCATACACACCTCCCGACGGGTAGATTCTCCGTGATCCAGGGGGCCCAGGTCAAAATAGCCGGCTTCATCCCGGGTTCGGGTAGTTGCCCTGCCCAGTTCATCCGTTTCAAAGAGGAAAAATTCCAATTCCGGTCCAATATTAAAGGTGTCAAAACCCATATCCTTGCAGCGCTTGAGCACTCTGCGCAGAACACCCCGCGGGTCTCCCACAAAGGGGGTTCCGTCGGGGTTATACACATCACATATCATCCGGGCCACTTTCCCCTGGGCTGGCCGCCAGGGAAAGACGGCAAAGCTGTCCAAATCCGGATAGAGACACTGGTCCGACTCGTTGATACGGGTAAAGCCCTCAATGGAGGAGCCATCAAACATAATCTGGTTATTGACCGCCTTCTCAATTTGGCTGGCGGTAATGGCCACATTCTTCAGCTGCCCGAAAATATCCACAAACTGCATCCGGATAAATTCGATCTCTTCCTCCTCTACCATGCGGATAATATCCTCCTTGGTATAACCCATGGCAAAGCACGCTCCTTTCCTCTGGCCGAACGTCTCTCTCCGGCCCGCAGAGCACATCCCCGGCCGCTTTTATCACAACTCCAGTATTACATTTCACCTGGATATCTGTCAAGCGGTTTCTCTTTCCCCTCCTCAAGTTTTCCTTACCTCCTTGGTGAGATTCCCCACATCCAGCCCAGGCGGCCAGCGGAGTTTTGTCAGAATTGGGCCTTGCAAACCCATAAAAAATAGGGTATTTTATTAATAGAATCATTTCCTACCCGCCGGGTACAGCAATAGGCCGGTATTTTTGTGAGACAATGGTGTCAACAAAGGCGCTGTTGTCTTTTTTGTTTGTTTCGCTCCGGCCGTAATCAAGTTGAAAGGGTTGAAGGATTATGAGTGTTAACATCTCTGATATCTTCGGCGCCAATGTGTTCAGTATGTCTGTCATGCGGGAGCGTCTGCCCAAAAAGGCATACGCTGAAGTGGTAGACGTGATGGAACATGGCGGGAACATCTCCATGGCTACTGCTGATATTGTTGCCAATGCCATGAAAGACTGGGCCATGGAAAAGGGCGCTACTCACTATACCCACTGGTTCCAGCCGCTCACCGGCGTCACCGCAGAAAAACACGATTCCTTCCTCACAGCCCCCAGCGACAGCAAGGCCCTGCTGCAGTTGACCGGCAAACAGTTGATTATGGGGGAACCGGACGCCTCTTCTTTTCCCTCAGGCGGTCTGCGCTCTACCCACTATGCCAGGGGCTACACCGCCTGGGATATGACCTCCCCCGCCTTTGTGAAGGAGATGTCCTGCGGCACGATTTTGTGTATCCCAACTATCTTTGTCTCCTACAACGGGGAGGCCCTGGACAAGAAAACCCCCCTACTTCGCTCCATGGAGGCTATTAACACCCAGGCTCTTCGCATCCTGCGCCTGTTTGGCAATACCCAGGCCACCAAGGTAACTCCCCTGGTGGGGGCGGAGCAGGAGTATTTCCTGGTGGACCGGGAAAAGTACTTAAAGCGCCGGGATCTGATTTACACGGGACGCACCCTCTTCGGGGCCCCTGCTCCCAAGGGACAGGAATTGGAAGATCAGTATTTTGGTGTAATTCGAGAGCGAGTAGGCGCCTTCATGTCTGATTTAAACCAGGAGCTGTGGAAGCTGGGGATTCCCGCCACTACCCAGCACAATGAAGTGGCCCCTGCTCAGCATGAGCTGGCTCCTATCTACACCACGTGCAACCTGGCAGTGGATCAGAACCAACTGACCATGGAGACCATGAAGCGGGTGGCTACCCGCCATGGCCTGGTGTGCCTGCTCCATGAAAAACCTTACGCCGGAGTAAACGGCTCGGGCAAACACAACAACTGGTCCCTGGGTACCGATATGGGAGAGAATCTTCTGGATCCTGGAGAAACCCCCAACGAAAATCTGCAGTTTTTGCTGGTATTGGCCTGCATCATGAAGGCAGTCGACGTACACGCCGATTTGCTTCGCTGTTCCGCATCTAACGCCGGCAACGAGCATCGTCTGGGCGCCCAGGAAGCTCCTCCCGCCATTATTTCCATTTTTCTGGGAGATCAACTGGACAATGTGGTGAGCCAGATTATTTCCAATGCTGATTCCATCAAGCTGCTGACTACCGGAAAACTGGATTCCGGAGTATCCACCGTCCCGGTTATTAAAAAGGATGCTACCGACCGCAACCGCACCTCTCCTTTTGCCTTTACCGGCAATAAATTTGAGTTCCGTATGGTAGGCTCCTCCGACTCCATTGCGGATGCCAACACCACTCTGAACGCCATCGTAGCTGAGGCCTTCTGTGAAGCTGCCGACCGTTTGGAGCAGGCACAGGACTTCTACACCGCCTGCAATGAACTGATCCACGACCTGATGACCCGCCACCAGCGCATTATTTTCAACGGCAATGGGTACTCTGAGCAGTGGGTTCGTGAGGCCCAGCGCCGTGGTCTGCCCAACCTGCCTTCCATGGTGGACGCCATCCCGGCCCTGACCACTGAAAAGGCAGAGGCTCTGTTTACCCGTTTCGGTATCTACACCAAGTCTGAGCTGGAGTCCCGGGCGGAGATTATGTACGAGACCTATGCCAAAGTGCTGAAAATTGAGGCTCAGACCATGATCCACATGGCCGGCAAACACTATATCCCAGCCGCCATCCATTTCTGCACCCGTCTGGGGCAATCCATTGCCTCTATCACCGCTGCCGCCTGTGACGCGGACGTGTCCGTACAGAAAACCCTCCTGGCGCGGTGCAGTGCTCTGCTCTCCAGCACATCCAAAGCTTTAGACACCTTAAAGGTACTTCTTCCCCAGGTAGACTCTATGACAGATGTGGCTGCTATGGCTATGCTCTACCGCACCCGCATTGTTCCCGCCATGACGGCCCTGCGCCAGCCTGTGGATGAACTGGAGCTTCTGGTAGATAAGGATATCTGGCCGGTGCATACCTACGGAGATCTGATGTTCGAGGTGTAAGTCCCTGCACCCGCCGCAGTGAAACCAGTACCCGCCCCTGGATTCTCTCCGGGAGGCGGGTATTTTTTGTCCTGTCTGCACAGGCAAAAGCCTTCCCGTTTACCCGGCGGACGGCCAGCTGCGTGTTGCGGCACAATCTCCCGGCCCGGACGGCCAGGGCGCCCGGCTCTAAAAAACACCCCGCGGGCATGCCCGCGGGGTGTTTTCAGTGTTTTTTCTCCTTGCCCAGCAGCTGGATGGCAGACTTGGCCGCCATCTGCTCGGCCTCTTTTTTACTTCGGCCTGAGCCAGACCCCACAGCGGCTCCGTTCAAATCTACCTCTACGAAAAAGCGCTTATCATGGTCGGGTCCGGACTCGCCGGTCAGGCGGTAACGCAAGACCTGTCCGCTCTCTCTTTGAACCAGCTCCTGCAAAGCGGTCTTGTAATCCCTGGGTTTGGTCAATCCCTCAATTTCCCGGCTGAGAATATACTTTTGAATAATTTTTCTGGCCGATCCGATGCCCCCATCCAGGTAAACAGCTGCCAATACAGCTTCCACTGCATCAGCCCGAATGGAGGGACGGTTTCGGCCGCCGCCCGCTTCCTCTCCCTTGCCCAGGCGCAGATACTCCCCCAGGTCTAACGCCTGGGCGACCTCCACCAGACTTTCCTCGCAGACCAGAGCGGCACGGGCACGGGTCAGCTCCCCCTCAGGCAGGTCGGGGTGGTTGCGGTAGAGGTGGTCAGCTACCACCATACCTAAAATAGAATCCCCCAAAAATTCGATACGCTCATTGCTCTGCAGCTTCCCCTGGCTCTCATTGGCACAGGAGCTGTGGGTCAGGGCATTCTCCAGCAGCCCGATATTTTCAAAGGTATAGCCCAGCTTGCTCTCCAGTGTTTTCATCCATATCTCCTTGGGCAAGGCAAAGCTCCGCCCTAGGCGGAGCTTCGCGTGTTATTAGTCGATTTTGCTCTGAAGGAAGCGAACCAGGTCGCCAACAGTAGAAATGGCGGAGGCCTCCTCCTCGCTCAACTCGTCAATATCAAACTCTTCCTCCAGCGCCATGGAGAGATCCACAATATCCACGGAATCGGCGTTCAAGTCATCAGTAAAGGAAGTCTCCATGGTGATGGAATCCTCATCCACATTGAATTGCTCCGCGATTAGCTCTTTCAATTTCTCAAAGATCATACCCCGCTGCTCCTTTTGCTTGTGTAGGCTTCTTTCCTTACTATAGCAGAATCTTCCTTCCTGTCAATAGTGTTTTTCCATTTTATGCACTTTGCCTCAGAAGCAAAAACCTGTGTGTTCCCCTGCCAAATGGGCCTGCCCAGCCATCTTCTCCTCAATTCAAAAAGTCTTTCAGCTTCTTGCTCCGGCTGGGATGACGCAGCTTGCGCAGCGCCTTGGCCTCAATTTGACGGATGCGCTCCCGGGTAACGTTAAACTCTTTTCCTACCTCTTCCAGGGTCCGGGTCCGGCCATCCTCAATGCCAAAACGCAGTTTGAGCACCTTCTCCTCCCGAGGAGTTAGGGTGGACAGTACCTCCACCAACTGCTCCTTCAGCAGGGTAAAGGAGGCCGCCTCAGCAGGCTCAGAGGCATCCTCATCGGGAATAAAGTCTCCCAGGTGGCTGTCCTCTTCCTCTCCGATGGGTGTCTCAAGAGAAACGGGTTCCTGTGCAATTTTCAAAATCTCCCGCACCCGCTCTACCGGCATAGACATCTCCGCAGCAATCTCCTCAGGGGTGGGGTCATGCCCAAGCTCCTGTAATAGCTGCCGGGATACCCGAATTACTTTGTTGATGGTCTCCACCATATGCACAGGAATGCGGATGGTGCGGGCCTGGTCGGCAATGGCCCGGGTAATTGCCTGGCGGATCCACCAGGTGGCATAGGTGGAAAACTTATAGCCCTTAGTATAGTCAAACTTCTCTACCGCCTTGATAAGGCCCAGGTTCCCCTCCTGAATCAGGTCCAGAAACTGCATGCCCCGGCCCACATACCGCTTGGCAATGGACACCACCAGGCGCAGGTTGGCCTCGGCCAGCCGCTGTTTGGCCCGCTCCCCTTTCTTGATCGCCAGATCCAGCTGGGACTGCACTTCCTCCGGAATCTCCTCTCCAGCCCGGGTCATCTCCTCCATCTGCTCTTTGGCCGCGTTGCCCGACACCATGTCTCGGGCCAACTCAATCTCCTCATCGGAGGAAAGCAGATTCACCTTTCCGATTTCCTTCAGGTACATCCGCACCGGGTCATCCGTTCCAAAGGAGTCCACCATGGTGTTAGGATCTACGATTTCCTCCTCGCTAATCTCCTCCATAGCTTCCAGGGGTGGCTCCACATCATCGGGAAGCTCAGGGATATAGTCCTCTCCTACGGTGTCAATGCCCAGATTTTCTAAGGTATCGTAGATCTTGTCCATCTGCTCAGCGCCCAGATCCATATCTTCCAGCACGTCCAGCAACTCAGAAGAGGAGAGATTTCCCTTTTTCTTTCCCCGCTCAATCAGGTCGGCCAGTTTTTCAGCTCCTGCGACCCCTTCCACTACCTTCATAATCTCTACTTTCCCTGTCTCCATCCGGGCCTGAATCTCAGCCTGCTTGTCCGTCTTGCCCTTCTGGTCCGCGGCAGCAGCCTGTGCAACTCCAGTTTTCTTTGTACTCATGGTTTGTCCTCCATATATGCTTTCTTCTCTTGGTATCGCTTTTGGGCAGCTAACAGCAGCTCGTCCTCCCCGCTTTTTCCGCGCAAAAGGGACTCCCGCCGGATGACAGATATGTAGTCCTCCATAGCCTGCGCGGCGTGTGCTGCCGATTCGGGCCGGGCAGCTACCTGGGCCATGTGGCTCATCTCCTCCCCTGACAGCTCCTCGGCCAGGGCAGCTAGCTGGAGAGACAGCCCCTCCTCTCCCCGTTTTCGCAGCAGTTCAAAAACCCTGCCCAACAGGGGAGAGGAAAACTCCTCTCCCGTTAACCCTTTCGTCTGGGACAGCAGCCCCGGATCCAGCATCACCAGGCGCAGCACTCCCTCCTCTGCCCGGGCAGAGCGAATGTTTCCATATCGAAGTTCCCTTGCCTTGGGCTGCAGGTTTTTCGCTGGGGTCAGCTCTCTGCGCTCCTGCTGCTTTTTCTCCCGGCGCAGCCGGTTCTTCAAGGCCCGGTTAATCTCCTGGGCCATAGTTTCCGGTGTCACCCCTGCCGTTTGGGCGGCGTGTCCCCCATATATCTCCCGCTCCACTGCACTGCGCAGGCCGGCCAGCATCTGGGCTGCCTCCTGGAGAAAGGCAACCTTTTGGGTATCGTCCTCCAGATTAAACTTGCGCCGCAGCTGCTCCAGACGGTAATCCACCTGATTTTCACTTTGGTCCAGCAGCTTGGCAAAGGCCTCCCGACCGTAGCTTTTAATAAATTCGTCCGGATCTTTGGCCCCGGTCACCCGAAGAACCCGTACTTTCAAACCCGCTTTTTCCAGCAGGGGAATGGCCCTCTGGGCAGCAGCTACCCCAGCGCCGTCTCCGTCGTAGGCAATAATCGCCTGCTTAAAATAGCGGGAGAGCAGCTGGGCATGTTCTTCTGTAAGCGCGGTACCCAGAGAGGCCACCGCGCTGTCAAACCCCGCCTGGTGCAGGGAAATGGTGTCCATATACCCCTCTGTCAGGATGACCCGGTCCGCTTTGGACTTTTTTGCCACATTCAAAGCGAAGACATTCCGGCTTTTGTTGTATACCAGGGTATCCGGGGAGTTGAGGTATTTGGGCGTGGAGTCATCCATCACTCGCCCCCCAAAACCAATCACATTTCCCCGTACATCAATAATAGGAAACATCACCCGGTTGCGGAATCGATCATAGATCCGCCCGTCTTTATTGCTCACTGCCAGTCCTGCATCCAAAAGATCCCGTTTGTCATAACCTTGTCGGCTCATCTCCGATATCAAGGCATCCCAACTGTCCGGTGCAAAACCTAGCCCGAACCGGGTGATCGTCCCTCGGGACAGCCCCCGTTTCTGCAGGTAAGCCAACCCCTCCTGCCCCTGTGGGGCGTAAAGCCAGCTGTGAAATGTCCGAGCTGCCTGGCGGTTGATCTCTAACAGCTTTTCCCTGCGCTGCCTCAGGTTTTCAGAGGGACCGCCAGTCTGGGGAACCTCCATCCCCGCCCTTTTGGCCAGCACCTCTACCGCCTCTCGAAACGTAAGGTTTTCCAGCTCCATCACATAGTTGATGGCGCCGCCCCCTTTTCCACAGCCAAAGCACTTATAAATCTGCCGATCCGGCACCACATGGAACGAGGGGGTCTTTTCACTATGAAACGGGCAGCAGCCCCAATAGCTGTTTCCTTTTTTGGTAAGCCGTACGGATTCTGATACCAGGTCCACCAGATCAGTACGTGCAAGCAATTCATCTAAAAAGCGCTCTGGAATTGCCAAAAATCCCCCCCCTTTCCTGAAAAATTAGTTTCGCACCCCTATTTTTAGCCATTTTTAGCAGGAATTATCCCCGCCCCTCACTTCACTGTCCAACCCATTGGAATAAACAATTCCTTAAATCGCTCCACTGCAAAGGGATCAGTCATTCCTGCGATATAGTCGCATACTGCCCGATCCACTCCCTCTTCCGCTCGAATCACTTGGAAGTCGCCGGGCAGCTCATCTGGATTTTCCCGGTAGTAACCAAAGAGCATGCACAGCATCTCTTGCGCCTTTCCCTCCTCCCCCTTAGCCAGAGGATTGGTGTAGACACTGGCAAACATAAAGTCCTTTAGGACCTGCATGGCCTCCCCTACCTGAGGGGACTGGCGGATCTCCTGCTGCCCCTGGCTGGCCCGGATAGCATCCTGTACCAGCGTGTCAATCCGGGTTCCATGGGTAAATCCCAGCACGTTGGACACCTCTAGGGGGATGTCCATGGGATAGATAATACCCCCCCGCAGGGCGTCCTCAATATCGTGGTTAATATAGGCAATATGGTCAGCCAACCGAACCACCTGTCCCTCCAGAGTTGCAGCTGGTTCCCCCTTGGTGTGGCAGAGAATGCCATTTCGCACCTCCCAGGTCAGGTTCAGTCCCTCTCCGTTTTTTTCCAGACGCTCCACTACCCGCACAGACTGCTTGTAATGGGCAAAGCCCCCAGGCATAAGCTTGTCCAGTGCCCGTTCCCCCGCATGGCCAAAGGGGGTATGCCCCAGGTCGTGGCCCAGAGCAACGGCCTCCGTGAGATCCTCGTTAAGGTTCAGGGCCCGGGCAATGGTCCGGGCAATCCTGGTGACCTCCAACGTATGGGTCATTCGTGTGCGATAGTGGTCCCCCTCCGGCTGAAGAAATACCTGAGTTTTATGCTTTAACCGCCGGAAGGCTTTGCAGTAGACAATCCGATCCACGTCCCTCTGAAAGGGCGTACGGACGTCACACTCCTTCTCCGGACGCTGGCGACCTCTGGACTGAAGGGAACGGCAGGCAAACGGAGACAGCTGCTCCTCTCTCCGCTGAACCTGTTCCCGCAAAGTCATAGCCTTCGCCTCCTCCCTCACATTATTTCAGTGCGCGGAAGACGCACTTGCCCTATATCCGGTTTTAAGGGTACTTTTTGCAAACTATTTATCTTATACGAAATATCCAGTCAAATTCCTTCCTAATCCTTTAAAAATTTTTCAATCTTTTGCTTTTCCCAGAAAAAGGCGCCGCGACTCTCGCTGCGGCGCCCTTTTTCCCTTCCCGGATCTATTTTTATTTAGCTGCTTTCCTGTTTCCCCGCAAGAAAATGTAGATGAGTGCGCTGACAGCCAGCAGATATGGGTAAAACAGCCAAGGAATCACTTCAAAGGCGGACACATCCCCACCCAATTGAGTAGCGGTAGACACCGCAATCAGCATCTGGGCACCGTAGGGGATAATGCCTTGGAAGACACAGGAGAAGGTATCCAGCAGGGATGCAGACTCCTTAGGTGTAATGCCGTACTCCTGACTGATCTCCCGGGCAATGGGGCCCGCCATAACTATGGCCACTGTATTGTTGGCGGTGGCAATATCCATTGCTCCCACCAGCAGCCCCACACCCAGACGGCCCCCTACGCCGCCTTTAAACACCCTCCGGATAAAGGCCAACAGAGCAGCGAATCCCCCATGTTCCCGGATCAGCGCACACATGGCAGAAACCAAAATAGTAACCATAATCGTCTCAAACATCCCGTCTGACCCGGACTTCATGCCTGTCATCAGAGACATACCGTCCACCGTGCCGGTTGAGAGCACAATCAGAGTTCCCGAAACAATGCCCACCAGTAAAACTACAAACACATTTAATCCAAATATGCCCCCGGCCAGCACCAGGATATAGGGAATAAGCAGCATCAGATTATACTCCGGAATATCAATCTGGCCAACCCCCGCGCTGTAGGAGACCGCCAAAATCAGGGCTAAAGTGACCAGGGCAGCAGGCATGGCAATTTTAAAATTAGCCCGGAATTTATCCCCCATGGCACAGCCCTGGGTATTACACGCGGCAATGGTCGTATCAGAAATAAAGGAGAGGTTATCTCCAAACATGGCCCCCCCCATCACCGAACCGATGCAAAGGGGCAAAGAAAAACCGGATACGTCTGACACCGCCACGGCAATGGGAACAATCAGGGTAATCGTACCCACAGAGGTTCCCATAGCCACTGACACAAAGCAGGCTGCCACAAACAACACAGCCACAGAAGCCCAGGGAGGTGTGACAGACAGCAGGAAATAGGCCACCGCCTCAGCGCTGTCCCGGCCGGTGACTCCCACAAATACACCGGCTACCAGGAAAATCAGTATCATGGTCATGATATTCTTATCGCCCACACCCCGGGCCATTACGGCAAGCTTATCCTCAAAAGGCAGCGCCCGGTTCTGCAGACAGGCTACCAACAGAGCTACCATAAAGACCACCACAATGGGAATATTGTAAAAACCCATGCCGGTTTTCAGCACATACTCAAATACAATTCCCATGCCTAAGTACAGCACCAGAAACACACCAATTGGCAACAGAGCCACCGGATTGCTCTTTTTCATTCTCCCATGGGACTCCATAACAGGTCCTCCTTTTTCTTTTCCACTTCCGCGCTTAGCGCTTTTCCCACAGACCATATCATTGTAGAGACATTTTCCGGCCATGTCAATGCATCTTTTCCCCGAAAAGCACAAAAAAGGTCGGCTTTTTCAAAGCCGGCCTTTTTTTGCGCTTTTGTCTCAGGCCTTCCACAGACCGTGAAGATTGCAATAGGCGTAGGTTTCCTCCACCTGCTCTTCGCTGGCTAAAGCAAAGCTGGCCTGCGGCGCCTGCCCGGGCTGCAGATACTTGATCTGACTGCCCTGATTGGTCTTCAGCGCAATCCACTGGATAAAGTGTTCGGGCTGCATAGGATGCTCTACCGAACCCACCCGCACTGTGATCGTATTCCCCCGTGTCTCAACCATCAGAATATGCTTCTCTGCCGACGCTTCCACCGTGCCGGGAACCAGAAGAGTCATCTTCTGGCCGCAACACATCACGGGAACACCGGTGTCTTTTACTAAGGTCATAATATTTCCGCAATGTTCACATACATAAAATTTCATATTTTCAATAACTCCTCTCGTTATTTTTAGTTTACTATAGTTTCCTGAAAAGATCAATCCTATTTTCTTCCCCTCCGTTTCTTTGTTTTTTCTATAATTTTCCATAAAGAAACGTAGTTTCAGACTCCTTATGAAGCTTTTTTGTCAAACTTAATATGATGTTTTTGCCGGCAAAACTTTCCCCTGTCCCCCTGAAAAAATCAGGAAAATTCTTGACACACCAAGCCTTTCATGCTAATATAAGTAAGTCACGCAGGTGTAGTTCAATGGCAGAATGTCAGCTTCCCAAGTTTCGCATCTATAAAAACAAAAACCTTGATTTTTCAAGGGGCCGCAGTTATAATGAGCAATATCAACCGCTCATTGGAACGCTAAAAGGAACTCTATAAAAATTTGATATGCAGGGTTAGTACATCGGTAGTGCGTCGGCTTCCCAAGCCGAATAGGCGGGTTCGACTCCCGTACCCTGCTCCAAAAAGTTGCAAAATCGCCAGATTTTGCAACTTTTTCTCTTTTATTTTTATAAAAATGTTACAATTTTTAATTTCGTATTTTGTATCCAAAAATAGCGCGTAACAGAGCAAAAGAGGTTGCCCATTTTGGTAGGCAACCTCTCAAAATATTTTTCTGTTCCTGTTTGACTTCATTTTCCCACCACTTTACAAAATCGTCCGCTCTAACGCGGTACTGTCTGCCATTGACCTTAGCCGCCGGAATCCTGCCGGTTTTCAGCAGGCGGTCAGCGACAGGCCGGGAGACTTTCAAT
>CALWYD010000083.1 GCA_944385675.1 uncultured Oscillospiraceae bacterium | reverse complement strand
ATTGTCTGTACGTCAGTTGAAAGCCGCAGCGTTACGGCATTTTCCGTGTTGTGCATGTCTGGACGGAGCGGTAGCGCCGGTGGCGCCCGCAGCCCCGGTAGGTCCAGTGGGACCGGTAGCGCCGGTGGCACCCGCAGCCCCGGTAGGCCCGGTGGGGCCGACAGGACCTGGAATTCCCTGGGGCCCAGTAGGCCCGGTAGCTCCATCTGGGCCCGGAATTCCCTGGGGCCCAGTAGGCCCGGTGGGACCTGGTTTAGGCGGACAAGGGGGTGGGCAGGGCGGACAGGGAGGTGGGCAAGGAGGAGAAGGCGGCGGCGGACAGGGGGAGGGGCAGCAGGAAGGCTTAGAAGGCTGGCATCCTCCGTTGAGGTAGGCAACCACGCCATCCCTGTCCCGGCCAATTCCGCCGGACAAATAATATCGTTTCATAATCGCTCCTTCAGCATCATGGATTTTGCATTTACTGTGGCTGTTCCACATCCCATTCTATGCCCCAAAGTTGTCTGGTGTCCCCGCTTGCCCTTTACACCGTCTTTTCTTTCTGTCATAATAGGACAAAAGGGGGGACAGACCCATGAAACAATATGTCATCGCACTGGATCAGGGTACCACCAGCAGCCGCTGCATCATCTTTGACCGGGAACAGAACATTATCGGTGTAGCTCAGCGAGAATTTGCCCAACATTATCCTAAACCGGGCTGGGTAGAGCATGATCCCATGGAGATCTGGTCCAGCCAGTACTCCGTCCTCACCGAGGCCCTGGCACAGTCTGGGATAACCCCCAACCAGATAGCCGCCATTGGAATTACCAATCAGCGAGAAACTACTATCGTATGGGATCGCCATACCGGTCGACCAGTGTATCATGCTATTGTCTGGCAGTGTCGGCGCACTGCTGCACTGTGTGAACAGCTCAAACAGGATGCGGAGTTGACCCAGTACATTCGGGAACACACGGGGCTGCTGGTAGACGCCTATTTTTCAGCTACCAAGCTGAAGTGGATTTTGGATCACGTGGAGGGAGCCCGGGAGAGGGCCCAGGGTGGAGACCTGCTCTTTGGTACGGTGGATACCTGGCTGTTGTGGAAGCTCACGGGGGGAAAGGTCCATGTTACCGACTACACCAATGCCAGCCGTACCATGCTTTACGATATTCAGAGTCTGTGCTGGGATAAGCGAATCTGTGAGGCGCTGGATATCCCCATGTCTATGCTGCCCCAGGTGCAGAGCAGCAGCCAAGTCTACGGTACTGTCAAC
This sequence comes from uncultured Oscillospiraceae bacterium, assembly GCA_944385675.1. Lineage (GTDB taxonomy): Bacteria > Bacillota > Clostridia > Oscillospirales > Oscillospiraceae > Lawsonibacter. Next base: position 3,963 of record CALWYD010000083.1, on the reverse strand, counting down.
CTACAAGGCGTGGAGGTGCCTATCGCCGGCATTGCCGGCGACCAGCAAGCTGCACTGTTTGGCCAGACCTGTTTTTCTCCGGGACAGGCCAAAAATACTTATGGAACCGGCTGCTTTTTGCTGATGAATACTGGAGATCAGCTCTACCGCAGCCAGAATGGACTGCTGTCTACCATTGCCGTAGGCATAGGAGATACGGTTCAGTATGCACTGGAAGGTTCAGTGTTTGTAGGCGGGGCGGTTATCCAGTGGCTGCGGGATGAGCTGCGTTTTATTACGGAATCCAGAGATGCGGAGTACTATGCCTCTAAAGTGCCGGATACGGGTGGGGTATATCTTGTACCCGCCTTCACTGGTCTTGGTGCCCCCCACTGGGATATGTATGCCCGGGGAACCCTGATAGGGCTGACCCGTGGTACTACCCGGGAGCATATTATACGAGCAGCTCAGGAGTCTATCGCTTACCAGAGCTGGGAACTGGTGCAGGCTATGGAACGGGATACGGGGATCCCTTTGTCCGTCCTCAATGCTGACGGTGGGGCTAGCCGGGATCGCTTCTTAATGCAATTTCAGGCTGACATCTTAAACCGGCCGGTCCTGCGTCCGGCGATCCGGGAAACCACCGCTTTAGGAGCAGCCTATCTGGCGGGGCTTGCTGTGGGACTTTGGGAGGGACTTGAGGAAATTCGGGCCATGCGCACCCTGGAACAATGCTACCAGCCCAACATGGAGGAGGCCCGCCGCCGAAAACTGCTGGGAGGATGGAACAAGGCCGTGGGACGCAGTCTGGGCTGGGCAGAACCGGAGAAGTGAGGACCCGCATATAACAGAACAGGAGCGATTTAATTTGGAGACAATTTTTATTCCAACCTTGCTTTTTTGGGAGAACGGAAATACCTTTTATGGCAGTCAGGGACAGGCCCGCTTCTTTATCCAACCGATTTGCCTGGAAGATAGCCAGCAGGTCCCGCAACTGAACGTGGAACTGTGGCAGGGGCCCTTTACCCGGGAGCTAAGCCAGGTTATAGAGACTGCTTCATTCCCTCTGACCCAAGAGGGCCTGGCTCAGACCACCCGATGGTTAGAGGAGCAGGCCGCTGCACTCAATAAGTAAAAAAGCGGGGAGCCTGCATAAGCAGGCTCCCCATCTTTTTGCGTTTTGTTATACCAATTCTGGAGCTCTGGCAATGGCCATTTTCAGCAGAACGGGCGTCACCAGGGCAGAGGCGATGATACTCAGGACAATTGCCGGTAAGATAACCGGATCGATCATCCCGGCAGCAATGCCCTTCTGAGCTACCATCAGGGCTACCTCACTGCGTGCTACCATGCCGATACCCACCACCAGGGACTGGTGGCCGCCCATACCGCACAATCTGCCCCCCAGGCCACAGCCGATGATCTTAGATATGACGGCCCCTGCCGCCAAAAGTAGGGCAAAGACGAGAATTCCCGAGTTCATGGTAGTCAAGTTGGTTTTCATTCCCACACTGGCAAAAAACACGGGGGTAAACACCATGTAAGAGGTGACAGTAAATTTTTTAGCCACAAACTGTCGGGAGCGGGTTACATTGCAGAGAATCAGTCCGGCAAAATAGGCACCGGTAATATCCGCTACCCCAAACAGTGTCTCGGCGCAAAAGGACATAATCAGGCAAAAGGCCAGCGCCCATACCGCCACCCTGCGGCTATGCCAGTGCTCCTCGGAGATATAATAAAACAGTTTCCGGATAATTGCTCCAACCGCCAAAGTAAAGGCAAAAAACAGGGCAATCCGGCCCAAAACCAAGAGAGGATTATCTCCGCCAGTACTCAGGCCGCTTAAAATAGACAGTACAATAATGCCCAGAATGTCATCAATGAGAGCAGCACTGAGCAGAGTGGTTCCCGTCCTGGTCTTCAACTTTCCCATCTCGTTGAGTGTTTCCACCGTAATAGATACGGAAGTGGCTGAAAACACTGCTCCCACAAAGGCCGCCTTAAGTAGGTTGTGGAATGTAAACCGGTCCACGAAAAAGACAAAGTACAGTCCCCCACATAGCAGGAGAGGTACAAATACCCCTGCGGCAGCAATGACCAGGGCCTGGACGCCAGTTTTTTTTACTTCTTCTAAATCTGTGTCAATGCCTGCGGTAAACATGAGCATAATCACGCCAATTTCCGCCGTTTTGACCAAAAAGTCCGTGCTGTGCAGCACTCCAAAACCGCTGGGCCCCAGGATAATGCCGGCGAGCAGTGCTCCCACCACCTGGGGCATATGGATCTTTTCTGTAACCAGCCCGAACACTTTGGTAGATAACAGAATGAGGGCCAGCAACAGAAGATAGGTATACGATTCCAAAAAGGTCACCTCTTACAGTCTTTTGCAGGTTCCTTGATTATAGCACCCATTGAAACAGTGTCAAACCCATTTTATAAAAACTTAAAAAGAGGGGTTGCATTCTTCTGAGGAGCATTTTATCATTAAGAAAAAAGGAGCAAAAAATAAAAAAATACAACTCTCCCTTGGGGAAAGAGCGGAAAGGAATCAGTGATTGTTATGCGTTCCTTCGAATTTTATTCTCCCACAAAAATTATATTTGGTCTGGACACGGAGCTGGAGGCAGGGCAGCAGATCCGGTTCTGGGGCGGTTCCCGTGTTTTGGTGGTATGTGGCGGACACAGTGCTGCAGCCAGCGGCCTTTTGGATCGGGTATTGAACAGTTTGGCCAAAGAGGGATTGAACAGCGAGGTATTGGGGGGAGTGCGCCCCAATCCCCGGCTCTCCCTGGCCAGAGAGGGAGTGCGGCAAGCACTGGATTTTGACGCCGACTTTATCTTGGCAGTGGGAGGGGGCAGTGTCATAGACACTGCCAAGGCCATAGCTGACGGGGCAGCCAATCCTCAAAGCGATATTTGGGATTTCTGGATGAAGCGGCAGGAGCTTTCCAGCGCGCTGCCTGTAGGGGTCATTCTCACAATCCCTGCTGCCGGCAGTGAGTGCAGTGATTCCTCCGTATTGACCAACGAGGATACCAAAGAGAAGCGGGGATTGAGCACAGATCTACACCGTCCGCGCTTTGCAATTTTGAATCCCGCGTTGACTGCTACTCTCCCGCCTTTCCAGGTGGCCTGTGGAGTGGTAGATATTATGATGCACACCATGGATCGCTATTTTAATCCTTACACTGACAACAATTTGACCGACGAACTAGCTGAGGGACTGCTGCGTGCCACGGTACAAAACGGGCGCCTAGCCCTGGAGCGGCCAGGGGACCTCCACGCCATGGGGGAGCTGATGTGGGCAGGAAGCCTGTCTCACAACGGCCTGACCGGCCTGGGAGGCAAAAAGGACTTTGCACCCCACCAACTGGGACACGAACTGAGCGCAATGTTTGACGCTACCCACGGGGCCACCCTGTCTGCCGTATGGGGCAGCTGGGCCCGATACTGTCTGGATACCGACCCGGGCCGCTTCGCCCGTTTTGGTGCCAGGGTTTGGGGACTGGACAACAGAGAGCTGAAGTTGGAGGATGCTGCCTTGGCGGCCATACAGGCCACCGAGGAATTTTTCCGTACTCTGAAAATGCCCACTTGTTTGTCTGAATTAGGCTGTGGTGTGCTGGAGGAAGGAACGCTTAGGGAGTTGGCTCACCGCTGTACCTTTTACGGCACACGGACAATCGGTTCTTTCCGAGTGTTGGAGGAGAGAGACATTTTGTCTATTTACTCTATGGCCAACCATTAGCTTCTGGAAGCAAGAGGGAAACGGCCTCGTTGCGGCCGTTTTCCTCTTGCTATATGTGGAAAGAGAGAGTAGCAGAAGGAACGTGTGATGAGCGTTACAGCGTTACAATGAAATGAAAAAGCTCGTCGCAAGCGATATATCGCTTGCGACGAGCTGGCGCAGAAGGGGGGATTCGAACCCCCGCACGGTTTTACCCGCCTACTCCCTTAGCAGGGGAGCCCCTTATAGCCACTTGG
>CALWYD010000082.1 GCA_944385675.1 uncultured Oscillospiraceae bacterium | reverse complement strand
GAGCCAGTGGAGGATCTGGAAAAAGCTAGCGGCACCCTCCGCGTTTTTTCTGTTGGTAATTTATTATGAGGAAATCTTCCTGAAGCTCTACTGCTTTTATGAGGTCACATGGGCTGGGGCCTTTTTTACCCTGGTCTTTTCCATTCCCATTGCACTGCTGCTGGGCCTTCTGTGCGGAGGAGTGGGCGGACGGGTCGGGCACAGGCTGCTGGTCCTCTGCACCGCGCTGCTTTCTGTGTGGATGGGTTCCCAGGCTATCTACTACCGCCTATTCAAGACCTTCTTGACGCTGTTTTCTCTGACTAAAATGGCGATGGTAGCGGGGTCTTTTGGAGATATGGCGGTGGGAGAGATTATGATGAATTGGACCCCGATCCTCATGCTCTCAATCCCGGTGATGCTGGCATGTCTCCTGCGGGAGAACCTCTTTGCAGAACAGACAATGCGTCCCCGGATGCGGCTGCGCTGGGCGGTTTTGGCGCTTTCTGTCCAACTGCTGGGGATGCTCATGGTGCTGTGCTGTAGCTGGGGCGTGCTGTCCCTGCGGTATATCTATTTTCAGGCGGCGGTCCCAGTGCTAGAGGTAGAAAACTTTGGCATGATGACCCAGACGCAGCTGGAGATCCGACGGGTGATTTTCGGTATCGACCCAGACGATCAGGTGTTTCCCAAGCTGGAGGCGCGGTCCTTCCGCCATGCCCTGAAGGATCAGGAGGCCATGGGGGAGGAGGAGCTACAGGCCCATGTTCTGGATATCGACTTCGAGGCGTTGGAGATGCGGGACGCAGAGGACCCGGAGCTGGTAGACATGCACAGATACTTCTCTAAAGTGGAGCCCACTTTGGAAAATCAATGGACCGGTCGTTTTGCAGGGAAGAACCTGATCTGGATTGTGGCAGAGGCCTTCTCGGATCAGATTCTGGACCCGGAGCGGACCCCTGCCCTCTGGAAGCTGTCCCACGAGGGGATCATATGCGACAATTTCTATACACCTCTGTGGGGTGTTTCCACCTCTGACGGGGAGTATGCCACGACTACTGGCCTAATTCCCAAGTCCGGCGTGTGGAGTTACTCTGAGTCCTCCGACAACGATATGCCGTTTGCCTTTGGAAATCAGTTTAAAAAACTGGGCTATCGGACTCTGGCGTTTCATAACTACCTCTACAACTACTATGACCGGGATCAATCCCACCCCAATATGGGCTATGAGTACTATGGGATTGGGAACGGCCTGGAGTTGGAGGAGGTGATGCCTCCCTCCGATCTGGAGATGATGGAGGAGGTAGTCCCCTGGTTCGTACAGGAAGAGCATTTCGCAGTGTACATGCTTACCGTCAGCGGCCATCTAAACTACACCTTGGAGGAGAACGCCCAGTCCGTCAAGCACTATGGAGAAGTGGCCGACCTGCCCTACAGTGAGGCGGTGAAGTGCTATCTGGCCAGCCAGATGGAGCTGGAGCTGGCCATGGAGAGCCTTTTGGAGCAGCTGGAGGCAGCAGAAAAGCTGGAGGACACAGTGATCGTCCTCTCCGCCGACCACTATCCCTATGGTTTGACAGACGAGGAGTACAGCGAACTCTTCAGCCATCCGGTGGATCCGGTGTTTGAGATCTATGAAAACAGTTTAATTTTGTGGAGTGCAGATCTGGAGGAGCCCGTCCATGTGGACAAATATTGCTCCAGTCTGGATATCATGCCGACGCTGGCAAACCTCTTTGGCCTGGAATATGATTCCAGGTTGCTGGCGGGCAGGGATATTTTGTCGGACGATCCAGGGCTAGTGATTTTCTCCAACTACAGTTTTCTGACGGAGAAGGGGGCGTATGACTCCACCACAGATATCTTTACCATGTGGGATGGCAGTGAGCCGGACCTGGACTATGTGCAGGACTGCGTGGCTGAGGTTCAGAATCGGGTGGCCTACTCCGCCGCTATTTTGGACAGGGACTATTACCGCGTAGTGCTGGGAGATGGCGGAGGCTGACGGCGAATTTCCCAGCGGTGTGCCGGCACTCCTATCAAGTATTTTGAGATAGAAAAGGAACCCCTTTTCTCGCAGAACGCTGTTGCGTTTGGGGAGGAGGGGTTCCTTCCATTGATGATATATCGTGAAACGGCCGCAGCCGAGAATATTTGGTCTGCCGCCCGGAGCAGACCGTTGCCCGGTCCGGGCGGCAGTGAGGTGTTTTGCAACACCAAGAAATCAGGGCGGCCGGCCCCGGCTGGGGCTGGTAGCCTGGGGCCTCAGATGTACGGGATCTGAGGCCGGAGTGCGGCGCCTTTGGAGGGAGGCGCCACTGTCAAAGGGGGAAAACATGTGGATCCTCGATCCATCATTAGGATACCATATTGCGGGAGAAATTTATCAAGAAATTGGGACAAAAGCGTGAATAAATTGTGAATCTTTGGGCAGAGCGCTCAAAACGCTCTGCGTCACGGGGCGGCTGTGCGCCAGCCATTTTTCCAGAATCGCACCAATAGGAGACCGGCTAAGAGACCTGCCAGCAGGGAGCTGCCCGCAAAATTCAGCCAGATACCGGTGAGCCCCAGGGGTGAGAGGGCGGCCAGCAGAACAACTGGAAAGAGCAATGCAGTGGAGAGGGAGATGAGCGAGGCGGCGCCCGCCTGCTCCAGAGCAGTCATAAAGCTCTGAACAGCAAAGGAGAACCACCGGGTCACATAAGTGAAGGCAAAGAGATGGATGGCAAACTGGGCGTTGTTTAGAAATGCTGTGTCCATATCTGACAAAAAGAGATTGGTTACTGTGTGAGGGAACAAGAACAGCACTGCGGCGGAGAGTAGGGAGATAACAGCCACGGCGGAGAAGCAATATTTCTCAATGGCCAGGATGCGCCCGCGGCTGCCGGCACCCCAGTTATAGCTCACCGCCGGCTGAAGGGAGTCGCAGCAGCCGTACATGAGGGGCTGGATCAAGCCGTCCACATACATGAGGATACCGTAGATAGACACGGCGTTCTGCCCGCCGACCCGGAGCAGAACAAAATTCATAATGATAGAGGTAATACGGCCAGAGATATTGTTCAGAAAATTGGGACTTCCGCAAGAGACAATCTGCTTTACTAGGGGCCAAGAGAACCGAGGTCTGCAGAACTTCAGTTGGAATCGGTTGAAGGCAAAGGGGGCCAGGGCAATGACCACGCAGGCTACCATGCCCAGAGAAGAGGCCAGGGCGGCAGCCCAGATCCCCAGGTCCAGAACTACCAGCAGGATAAATTCCAGCACGCCGGTGAGAATTGACATGAGGATATTCAGCCACATGCTCATGCGAATCTTTCCGCAGATGCGCAGATAGTTGTCAGAGGCGAAGATGATAGTGGTAACAGGAGAGAATGCCGCATATACCCGCAGATATTGAGAAGCCAGGTCTGCCAGTTCTCCTTCCGCGCCCATGAGCTCTATGAGAAGAGGGGCGGACAGGAAAAGAAGTGACCCAATGAGAAATCCGGTGCCGACAATCATAAGACAGGCGCAGGTAAAAATGTTATTGGCGGCCTGCTCATCCCGCTGGCCCAGGCGGACAGAGATGGGCACGGCGGAACCCACACCGATAAGGTCAGCCAAAGCGAAATTGATGATGACAAAGGGCATGGCCAGGTTGATGGCTGCAAAGGCTGCCTCCCCCAGTACCTGACCCACCAAAATTCCATCAATCAGTTGGTACAGGGCGGAGGCCAGCATACCGACCGAACCGGGGAGGGCTGCCATGAAAAAAAGCCTGCCTGGCGGCGTTTTGGAAAATAAAGTATTGTGGTCCATGAGAGATTACTCCGATTCCTTACTTTGAAAAATTTCCTGATAAAATTCCTGGGTCAATGCTTGGGTCAGCGCCTCTACTGCATCCACAAACTGGGGAGAGAAGCGCTCCAGTGTCCGCGCCAAGGCCCGCTCCTCCGCTCGGTAGACGGGCTGAAGCACCCGCTGGGCATATTCCCGCCCTGCCGTGGTGAGGGCAATCTCCTTCTCCCGGGAGTGTGCGCTGGGGATCAGAACTAGATATCCCAGGTCCAGGTACTCCTTCACGATTGTATTGATGGTAGTTTTGGGAATGAGCAATTCCTCTGAGAGCTGCTTTTGGGAGTGGGAGCGTCCATCATCCAAAGCATACAGCAGGGCAAAGGCGTTCTCCTTCACCCCCAGACGGCGGGCCGCAAGGTAGTACAGTCCATCCATTTGATTGGTGCACACATAGAATCGGTCTAACAGGCCCCGGTCCTTCTCCATGAAAATGCCCCTCTCTTCTAGTACGAATTCGTACTTATTATATTACGAATTCGTACTAAAGTCAAGGGGATTTGGTATGAAAAGAGGGGAAGGCAGGGAATGACTATGTATCTTTTATGGAGTGATTGTCTACACGAATTTGCAGATTAGTAATGCAGTGAACCTCCTCAATAAAAACAGACAATAGAGCAAAGGTCCCTGATGTAGGAAAATAGAACTACATTAGGGGGCTGAGTATGTCCGAAAAAATGAAGATGTATTTGGTGAGGATGCCGGTAACCGTTATATGTCTTACAGATATCCTGAAGCGGATACTATGGTCTGGGCAGGTCGGAGAAATACGCGGGCTTTGCAGAAATCATCGCGGAACAGTGAGAGTGCATCTGTCACACATATAGCTGCCGCGGAATGTGGCAGGTGCTGGAGAAATGAGGCATCCACCGTGATCCCAAGACCAACCTGTGTGTCATGGAGAAATATGGCCTGCTTACGGAGATCTGGCGTCGCAAAAAGTAACAGCAGATACATAAATACGAGAACCCGCTCAGCAAGGAGTTGCATGTGGACGAGCCCAACCGCAAATGAGTA
>CALWYD010000081.1 GCA_944385675.1 uncultured Oscillospiraceae bacterium | reverse complement strand
GAGGAACCAAAGATGAAGAAAAACATGACCTATGTGCCCGCCGTTCCAGAGACGGTGGGGGCTATTATGTCCCGGGAGCCTCTCATGCTCTCTCCCATGATGCGAGCCCGGGAGGCCCTGGTGCGTCTGCGCCAGGTGGGAGTACCCAAGGATTTTATGACCAACTGTTATGTGGTGGGAGATGACTATACTCTGCTGGGCCTGATTACAGTACGGGATCTCATTATGGCCCAGGAACGTACCCGCCTGGATCAGATTATGACCCAGCCCCTTGCCAGCCTCTCTCCTGAGGACGACCAGGAGAAGGCCGTGGCCCTGATGGACCGTCTGGATGTGGTGGAACTGCCGGTGGTGGATGAGGAAAACCACCTGGTGGGGACGGTCACGGCAGAGGATGCCATGGATGTGCTCCAGGCAGAAGCCACTGAGGATATGGAACGTATGGCTGCTATCCTGCCCTCCGAGCGCCCCTATTTCCAGACCCGGGTGTGGGATCTCTATAAACATCGTATTTTATGGCTGCTCCTGCTGATGGTCTCTGCCAGCGTCACCGGCGCCATTATCACCCACTATGAGACTGCCCTGGCTGCTCAGGTGGTGCTGACCGCCTTTATCCCTATGCTGATGGATACCGGGGGGAACTGCGGCAGCCAGTCCTCTGTGACTGTGATCCGAGGTCTGTCCCTTGGGGAGATTGGCTGCGGAGACTGGCTGAAGGTGGGCTGGAAGGAATTGCAGGTGGGATTGCTGTGCGGCGCCACGCTGGCCCTGGTCAATTTGATGAAGCTGATGACCTTGAACCACCTGCCCTTTAATGTGGCCCTGGTGGTCAGCCTGACTTTGGTGGCCACTGTGGTGGTCTCCAAACTGCTGGGGTGCTTTTTGCCAATCCTGGCAAGCCGTGCCCATCTGGATCCTGCGGTGATGGCCAGCCCCCTGATTACCACCATCGCCGACGCCATTTCCCTGGTGGTGTACTTCCGCATCGCAGTGGCGGTATTGGGAATTTAACCAAAAAGAGAAAGGAGTGCTTCCCGGGTGACGGGGGGCACTCCTTGATTTTATTGTTCAGGAAAGGGGAACAGAGCATGGCTTTTGTGGAGCATAGCATAGACGGCCATGGCGGCAGCCACCCCAAAGAAACCCTGCATCACGTTCCCAGGAACGCTGGCGGCCGCGGCCAGCCCTTTGCCCAGCCACAGCCAGGCGTATCCAAAATATCCCGCCGTCATTATAGCCTCCCCTACCAGCCCGCTGACCAGCTGTGCGGGCAATAGGCGGGGGGCGTCCTTGCTACACAGCCTCCGGAAAAGTTGGCCTGCCGTCCAGGCCATCGCCCCTTTGATCGCTAAGGTTCCAAGGGCATAGTGGGGGTAGCCGGAGAGCAGGTCGGCCAACATGGAGCCCACCCCTGCTGCCCCTGCTCCGGAGATGGGCCCCAATATCCAGGCGGAGAGCAGTACTCCACAGTCTCCCAGATTGACGTAACCCTGCATAGGGGATGGAACCTGAATAACCAGGGTCATCACCGTACATAGAGCGGCAAACAAACCAGACAGAACCAGGCGGTGCATTTTTTTCCGGGACATAGATGTTCTCTCCTTAAACATTGGTCCTAAGGACCAGAAATTTTCCTTGCTATTTGAACTGAGTTGTATTTTAATAGAATCTGATAATAAAAAAAGAACCAAATTACTTATTTTTTATAATACCAGATTGGAGCGAATATGCTTACCTATGATATGAGCAACCGGGGGCGGCTGGCCAGATATGACTATTTGTACCGCTGTGTGAAAGAGGACATTCTCCGGGGGAGACTGGGGTCAGGAGAACGGCTGCCTTCCAAGCGTGCGCTGGCAAGACATCTGCAGGTGTCGGTGGTGACAGTGGAGAACGCCTATGCCCAGTTGGAAGCGGAGGGCTATCTCCACAGCGAGGAGAGACGGGGGTATTTTGTCAGCACAGTGGAGATCAGAACTCCTGCTCCCGGGGTGGCCAAGGCGGAGGAGAAGGAAGAGCAACAGTGGCTGCTGGATTTCAGAGGCGGCGGGAGCGGAACACAGGGGTTTCCCTTCTCTGTCTGGGCCAAACTCATGCGCCGAGTATTAACCCAAGAGGGAACCAGGCTGCTGCGCCCTGTCCCCCACAGCGGGGTTCCCCGTCTTCGGGAGGCCATTGCACGGCATCTCTACCAGTTTCGAGGCATTACCGCCGCTCCGGAGCAGATTGTGGTGGGGGCAGGGACGGAATATCTCTATAACCTGTTGGTACAGCTGCTGGGGCGGGAGCGGGTCTATGGGGTGGAGGATCCGGGTTACTCCAAAGCAGCCCGGATTTATCGCCTGAACGGGGCAGAGACAGTGCCTGTGACCGTGGATGCCCAGGGTACGCCCCCTGAAGAGGTGGAGCGGGCGAGGGTGCAGGTGCTCCACATCTCTCCAAACCACCAGTTTCCCACCGGCGCAGTGACCCCCATTGCCCGACGGCAGTATCTATTGCACTGGGCTGAGAAAGGGAAGGGGCGGTATATGATTGAAGACGATTATGACAGCGAGTTTCGATTCACGGGCCGCCCCATTCCTGCCTTAAAGAGCATTGATGATGGGGGGCGCGTCATCTATATGAACACCTTTTCCCGATCTCTGGCTCCCTCACTGCGCATCAGCTATATGGTGCTGCCCACAGGGCTGTTGGAAGAATATCGCAACAAGCTTGGCTTTTACTCCTGCACAGTTCCGGCCATAGAACAGGATACACTGGCCAGTTTCCTGGAGGAGGGGTATTTTGATGCTCATATATCCCGTATGCGCGTTTACTATCGCAGCAGACGGGATGAGGTGTTGGAGTCAGTGAGGAAAAGCCCCCTGGCAGGACGCTGCCGGATATTGGGGGAGGAGGCTGGGCTCCACTTCCTGTTAGAACTAGATACTGCTAAAGGGGATGGGGAGCTGGAGCAGCTGGCAGAAAGGAAGGGCATCCGTCTCTCTTTTCTCACCCAATACCAGCTACAGCCGGGCGCTGCGCCGGAACACACCCTGGTAGTCAATTACCCAGGGATTGACACTCGGAACCTGCCCCAGGCCCTAGAGCGGTTGGCTGAGCTGCTGTAAGGGAGGGGACAGGGAAATTTTCCAAACAGATGGGAATCTTTCCTCCTGCATAGTTCACCCAAGTTTTATGCCAGCCTACTTCCATACCCTGGATGTGCAGGCCGCGCTGCTCAATTTGCTGGACAGCTGTGCTTGACAAGCTGAAAGAAAGGAATATAATAAGTAATTAGTTACCTAATTGCAGAAACAGACAGAGGTGTTTGTTTATGATGCCATTTGGATTGAAGATTGCTGTTATCAACCGGGCTTTTCGCAAAAAACTGGATGAAAAAGCCCGGGATATGGGGCTGACATCGGTGCAGCTTCGTGTACTTGGCTCCATCAGCCGTCTTGAGGCTGCCGGAGAGACAGAGATACACCAAAATGATCTGGAGCAGCTTGAGCATGTGACTCATCCGGCCATGACGAAGCATATCCAGCAGTTAGAGCGAAAGGGGTTTGTACGATGTGTTTCCGGTCAACGGGATCGGCGGTATAAAAAAATTACTTGCACAGAACAGTCCGCTGGAATTCATCAAATGATTCTTGCACATGACCAGGAAGCTTTTGAAGAATTGTGCGGGAATCTGACCCGGGAACAGCAGCAAACCCTGAATCAGTTGACCGATATGGTGATGAAAAACATTGATGCAAAATAACACCTGTGTGTTCCAGGCAGTGCGCCGAGGGACCCCTTTCGGCCACTGCCCGTTTTATGCTGAAATAGGTAACAAGTTACTTAATTTTGGGAGGTACATTTTGCAATGGAAACTGTAGTGTCTGAAAAGCACAGCCCCTTTGCCACAGAGCCTGTTGGACGGCTGATTTTAAAATTTGCCGTACCAAGCGTCATCGCGCTTCTGGTGAACTCACTTTACAACATTGTGGATCAGATTTTCATTGGCTGGGGTGTGGGTTATCTGGGCAACGGGGCAACCAATGTGGTGTTTCCTATCACCATCATCGCCTTGGCCCTTTCCATGATGATTGGAAACGGCGGTGCTGCCTACTTAAGTCTGAAGTTGGGGGAAGGGGAGAGAGAAGCCGGCCGCAAGGGCGTGGGCAACGCTGTGACCCTGGTTGTCATTGTAAGTGTGCTGTTAGCAATCATTTTTCTGGTGTTTCTTGATCCCATTTTGACGCTGTTTGGTTCCACCGAGGTACTTCGCACATATGCCATAGAGTATGGATTTGTCATCGGCGTGGGGTTGCCTTTTATGATGATTTCCACTGCCATCAACTCAATGATACGGGCAGATGGCAGTCCGAAGTTTGCCATGGCGTCCATGGTTGTGGGGGCCATTTTGAATGTTATTCTGGATCCCGTGTTTATTTTTGTCTTTCACATGGGGGTGCGGGGTGCAGCCATTGCCACTGTGATTGGTCAGGTGGCATCTTTTGTAGTGTCTGTGATATATATGCCCCGATTTAAAACCGTCCGTCTGGAGCGGGATTCCTTTTTGCTGAGCCGGCGCACCTGTGGAAACATTGTTACGTTTGGCCTGAGCAGCTTTATCACCCAATTTGCCATTACCATTGTCATGGCGCTGACCAATAATCTGTTAGCCCTTTACGGCGCTTCCTCCATTTATGGTGCCGAGATTCCTTTGACGGCCACAGGTATTGTAATGAAGGTCAACCAGATTATGATCGCTATTTTGCTGGGTATCGCTACTGGTACACAGCCTATCCTGGGGTTCAACTACGGGGCTAAAAACTTTAAGCGGGTAAAAAAGGCGCTTGAGATATCGTTAGTTGTATCAGAGGTGGTATGTATCTTCTCTTTCCTAATTTTCCAGTTCACGCCTATGACGGTTGTTTCACTGTTTGGTTCAGAGGAGGGTCTATATAACGAATTTGCAGTTAAAGCATTTCGGATTTTCCTAATGCTCTGCTCTTTGACAGGCTTTCAAACCATTGCAGCGGTCTATCTCCAGGCAGTTGGTAAGCCCGTAAAATCCGCAGTGCTTTCCTTGGCCCGACAGATTATTTTCTTTGTGCCAACTGCGCTGATTTTGCCCACCTTTTTGGGCGTAGAGGGTGTTTTGTGGACTGGTCCAGTGGCGGACGGTCTAGCATTTCTGCTTTCTCTGGCATTACTGCTATACGAGCGGGAGCATTTGAAAAAAAGCCACGCCATGGAGTGTATCCCGGCTTGAGTTTTTAAGGAGGTCGGAAATATGAAAAACAGAGTCATTACCATCAGCCGTGAGTTTGGAAGTGGAGGCCGCACCATTGGAAAACGAGTGGCAGCAGAATTAGGGCTCTCCTGTTACGACAATGAGTTGCTGCAAAAGATTGCAGAAGAGAGCGGATTTCAGGAAAATTATATCAAAGAGGCTGGGGAGTATGCACCTGGCGGATTTCTGTCCAATGCCTTTTCCCACCGCGGTGCCAACCTCAACAACGCAGATTATCTCTGGCGGATTCAGTACAAGGTCATCTCGGAACTGGCCGAAAAAGGGCCCTGCGTCATTGTGGGCCGATGCGCGGACTATATTCTTCGGGACAAGGCGGACTGCTTGCAGATATTTATCCATGCAGATATAAAGTTTCGGGCCGAGCGTATTGTAAAGGAGTACGGGGAACGAGAGGAATCCCCGGAGCAGCGGCTGCGGGACAAAGATAAACGCCGGGCAGCCTATCATCGGTTTTATACCGATATGAAATGGGGCCATGCCCAAAACTATGACATTACGCTCAACAGCGGAACGCTGGGCCTGGATAAATGTGTGGAAATTATTCTATCCCTTTATTGATGTGTGATATTTTTCAAAGGGATAGGAGGGGCTGTATCGGAGGAAAACGCTATCATCATTGAAATATAAGGGAGCTTAAACGACCGTATAAACAGTAGCCGCAAGCCATCTTATTATGGCTTGCGGCTATTTCTATTTGTCGTGTTTGGAACATGTATCCAATGACGCCTTTCAAGTGGCCATGCTCAGGTATCGCAAGATACGCCAGGGTAATCCCCTGCTTCCTTCTTTCCTTTATTTGTGCAGCTTAGCTTTACCGGTTACCTCTTCCATCTCAATCCGCCATACATCTGTGACCTGGAGGCTGGAGGCAATAGCCCGTTCAAAGCGGTCGCCCGTCATAGCCTGGGGAGTGAGCTTGTTGCAAAGGGCCCGCAGAGCCAGAACCTTCTCCTGGTCGTCTGTGACCCGGGCAGCTGTACCCGTGACCAGGGCAGACTGGAAATAATCAGTAAACATGTTGCCCCGCTCCACGTATTCCGGCTGGCTCGCCCCCACAAAGGCCACGCACACCCGGGGATTTTCCTGCAACAGATCCACCTTTCTTCCCTGCTTGGCACAGTGAAAATACAGGCGGTTCTCCACCCGAACTAGGGAGAGAGGGAGGCAGTAGGGGGTCTTCTCACCGGTGGAGATGGAGAGCACTCCAAAAGTACACCGGTCAATAAGGGACAGGGCAAATTCCAAGCTTTGTTCCCGGTCAGAACGTCTCATAAAGCTTCCTCCTGTGCAGGCGATGGCTGTTTGGGGTGGAGCAGTGCGATAACAGCGTGATAAATACCGCCAGGATCCTGGCGGAAGGTCTGTGCCATAGACAGGGCTGTGGCCCGGTCAGAAACCAGCAGACTGAGGTTCAGAAGCGGGCTGCTGGAGTCACAAAACTGTAGTTCCAAAGTGCAGGTTCCATCCTCCCCATCCCGCACAAAGGACTGTACCTGCGCCTCTTTCAGAAGAGTGTCATTGACCTTTACCAGGTTCTCATCGCAGTGCATCCGGACCGAATAAGGCAGGCTGCTTTGGCAGATTTCGCTGTTGCGTTTCCCCTTTTCGGTGATGGAGTAGCGCTCTCCCTCCCGGGCAAGCTGACCGGTTTCTACCATGTGCTCCACGGCCTGGGTAAGAGAGAAGTAATCCACGCCAGCATCGCACATGGCCAGTTCCAGCAATTGGGGGAAGGTGACCGGCTGTGCCAGGTGTGCCATAATATAAAGTACCAGCAGCTTCAAATCCAGCTCATTTTGAATAAAGCCAATGGGAGACATGGGAACCTCCTTTCAAGCGGGAGCCCCACAGGGCTTACGCTATATCCTCAGGCAATATTATAGCCAGAAACCTGGCAAAGAGCAAGTGCCATTGTGACAAAAGGCCTATGCACCAAACTATGGTCCGGTCATAAGATAGGTTGTAGGCACAAAACAAAAGGGCGGAATACGCCGCCCAAGTTACCCAAATATTAGGAGGGAGCCATATGCCAGAAATGGTTACGCCCGGCCCCGTCAGCAACGCGGAGCGTAGTATCCGGGAGGCCGTGTGTATACACACCAGTAAAATTTTTGATTCCTGTAAAGATAAGGACTGCATTGAAGACCTGCGAGTATACCCCACCCGGGGTTCCCAGGAAGCCATCGACCGGGCTGTGTCTGTGAAAGCCAGATGCGCCGAGCTGCTGTATGCGTACATTGATGTAGAGCCGGTCAGCTTTAACAGAGGTTGCTATACCGTAGATGTGCGGTACTTCTACCGTATCACTGCCGATGCTTTCGTGGGTGCGGCCCGGCCGGTAGAGGTCAGTGGTTTGGCGGTCTTTGATAAACGGGTAATCCTCTTTGGTAGTGAGGGGAGCGCGAAGGTGTTTACCTCTTCCGAGAGAGGCTGTGCCCCCGATGTCCAAGGTTTGCCTGGCACCACTGCCCCCACTGCGGTGGTGGAAGCTGTGGATCCGCTGATTCTGAGCATGAAGTTGGTGGATGTATGTGAATGCCGCCCATGTGAGTGCGGCTGTGCCGAGATTCCGTCTGCCGTGGCTGCCTGCTTCCCTGAAGAGCTGATGACCAGTGGCGACATCCACCGACTCTATGTCACCCTGGGCCAGTTCTCCATTATCCGCTTGGAGCGGGATACCCAGTTGTTGATGCCGGTATACGATTACTGCATGCCGGAGAAAGAGTGCACCTGTGGCGGCGACGACTGCCGTGAGGATCCCTGCGAGCTGTTCCGCAAAGTGCAGTTCCCCGTGGGCGAGTTCTTCCCCCCCAACTGTATCGATAACCGGCGGGAGAGCTATCAGGATGCCCGATCCGGCTGCTGCCGTTAACGCCAAGCAAAAAGAGGGCCGCTGTAAAGCGGCCCTCTTTTTATAAAAAACCCGGGCTACGGCTTGCACACGCCGCAGGGGGAATAGCCCTCCTCCATCAGCTGCTCCCGGCCGCCGGAGTACTCCTGGCGGTTGTCCGGGCTGATCTGGGCAGCGCTGCCGCAGTCGGGCAGGTGGAATTTCATAGTGTTGGTGTTGAGGATGTAGGTCACGGCCCCCGCCGGCTGCTCCGGCAACTCCTCCCCGGCCAGGCAGCTCTCGCCAGTGGCGTAGTCGATGGTGATGCCGGGCTGGACGTTGTAGCAGTACACGCAGAATTGAAGGCCGTCCCCTTCGTCCTCCACGGAGCAGGCCTCCATGAGTACCCCGGAGGCCAACAGGTTCTCTCCCTCAAAGATAGGGGTCACCCGGTAGAGCACATGGTTGCCTGTCTCGTCCACGTAGTCGTCCACCATGTTCTCAAAGGGGAGCATCCCGTCCACGTTCATGTAGCGGGTGCCGGTGATGAGGGTCTGCTTGTGGGCGTTCTCCCCGGCCAGCTGGTAGCCGATGAGGTGGCAGCGGTTGTAGAGGTATTTGCCGTCCACCACGCCGTCATAGCGCACGGTGTGCCAGCCGGTGGGTTTGATCATGCCGATCTCCCCACGCTCCTCCGTGGGCATCAGTTCCAGGCACACATTGGCATAGGCTGCACCGCAGCGACCCAGCTCGTCAAGCGGGCTGTAAAGCTCGAATACTTCCGTGGTCAGGTCGTCGGAGGTGAAGTAGGGCTCGTTGCCGTTGACCTCCACATAGGCCTCACCGGAGTACTCTGGGAGCTGGGACAGGGAGATCACTGTCTGGGTCTGGGCGGGGGTGCCGGAGATCTGGCCGCAGGCGGACAGGGTGAACAGCAGAAGCAGTAAAAGCAGGGGACAGGTTCGTTTGATGGACATAGGGGCCTCCTGGAGTGAGATAGATTAGAAAAAGAGAGCTGACTGGCTCAGCTCAGTGGGAATGACACATTCCGCAGGAGACATACCCTTGGGCCTGGGCATCGGCGGCGGAGTCAAACCAGATCTTATTTTCCGGTAGTTTCTTCTTGGTAAAACGGAAAAGGAATGTTTAAGAATAAAAATAATTACAACGATTTATTTTATCTTACCATGGGCATGGCTGGAAATCAAGGGAAGAGACGAGATGCTCCATGTCACAAAACCGCAGAAGACGATGAGGTTGTCCAACTGCGCGAACCCAGGGGCAACAAGCCCCAGATAGCCTAGATAATGGCTGATGACAGCCAGAGTGAAGACGGCAAGTCCCATTTTGTCCTACAGCGCAGCCCCAGGTTTCAAACCAGGGGCTGCAGGGCCGGACAATGAGAGGGAACTGACCTTTTAACCCGATCAGAGGGCTCGTATGACACCGCAGGCGAGCCGCTCGCCAGCGTTTCCGGAGGGCTGGGTGGCAAAGTCGTCTGGATTTTTGTGGATGACCACTGTATGGCCGATGACATCCGGGATGGAGAAGCGGTCAGTCAGTACGCTCAGGTACGCCTCGCCGCCGCAGCCGAACAGCGGGGGAAGATCTCCCGCGTGATGGGGGTGCGGGCAACCTTCTGGATCTAAGTGTCCGCCTGCATCTTGAAAGTCTGGGGCGGTGCACTCCTCCCCATCATGGATATGGAAGGCGAATATAGGGGCAGAACAGGGGGCCTCATCCTGGGGAAGACCGTGAATCTGTGCTGTGACCAGCGTTCCGGAGGGATGTGGGGAGAAGGAGACCATGCCGGAGATAGAGGAACCTTCGCCGCCGAAGATATGAGCGATGGCGGTGGGGTCTTTGGAAGGGCGCAACATCATGATATCACCTCTTATAACAAATGACTGGAACGGATAAGTAAAGCCCGCCAGAAGGCGGGCTGCCGCAGATTAGCAGCAGGTGCGGGAGATGCGGATGGCGCTGATCTGAGGGGGAATGCTCATAGTCATGGCGCCACTGTATTCAATTCGGACATAGTCTCCGCAGGAAAAACAGTGGGCCTGATCCGTGTGCACCAACACTTTCTGCTGGGAAGAACAGTCACACACCAGTAAGCTGGAGCACTGCACACACAGGACTTTAGCACACAGGACAGTGGTTACAGTAGTATTTTCCAAGGATATCCCTCCAATCCAATTTCAGTATATGCAGCAAAACAGGGACGGGTTCAGAAGGGCAGCCTGAAGAAGCGGACAGACGAGGCGGGCGAAGCAGAGAAGGCCGGTTCGTCCACAGCAGTTGCTGGATGCGGGGAGGAGACGGGCTGCTGGAATAAAGCCTGACGGGAAAGCACCCGGAATGCCTGCTTGGGTGCGGTCATCCATCTGTGCGCAAAAAAGGAGACCGCCTTCCAGGCGGTCTCCTTTTTTGCTACATCAGAGGAGCGAATACGCGCAGAATGCTGCGGTAGAGCTGCAGAAGGATATTGAGATGTTTAAACCTGCGCATGGTAATACGTTCGCACACGGCCAGGGTTTCCTCAAAGTCTTGGCGAATGTCATGAATACAAGGGGCCTCACACAGCCACACACCATTTTCAAAGTGAAGAAATAGGCTGCGGTAATCCAGATTTACCGTACCAACGGTAGCAAAGCGGTCGTCCACCACAAAGTTTTTGGCATGAATAAAGCCGGGGGTATACTCGTAAATTTGAACGCCAGCATCCAGAAGGGGGGGATAGTGGGCACGGGTTACCTCAAAGACGTAGCGCTTGTCTGGAATGTGGGGGGTAATAATCCTCACATCTACGCCGCTTTTGGCTGCATTACACAGGGCAGTGCTGGTGGCCACATCGATAATTAGGTAGGGGGTGGTGATATAGATATAGTTTCTTGCCTTGGCAATCATGTTCAGGTAGACAGCCTGCCCGACTGTTTCATAATCAAGAGGGGTGTCTGTGTAGGGTTGGACATAGCCTGTCCAGGGGCGGACAGGGGCGGCGGGAGGACGGAACCGGTCAAAGTCCTCATCCCATCCGCAGCAGTGGTCCCACATAGTTAGAAACATAACAGTCATAGACCACACTGCGTCCCCCTCCAGGAAGATAGCGCTGTCCTTCCAGTGGCCGAACCGCCTGCGCACGTTGACATATTCGTCTGCCAGGTTGACACCTCCCGTAAAGCCGACTTTTCCGTCCACAATCATCAGCTTTCGGTGATCTCGGTTGTTCAGCCGCAGGCTCATCACTGGTACAAAGCGGTTAAAGACCCGACATTGGATCCCCTTGGAGGACAGATACTGGTCATAATCTCTGGGCAGCGTAAACATGCACCCCATGTCATCGTAGATGACCCGCACTTCCACCCCCTTGGTGGCCTTTTCCTCCAGAATGGCGAGAATACTGTCCCAGAACATTCCCGGCTGGATAATAAAGTATTCCAAAAAAATATATTTTTCAGCCTTTTTCAGTTCCTCCAGCATCCGGGGAAAGGCCGTGTCTCCAAGGGGGAAATACTCCGTTTCCGTATTGGTGTAAGCCGGGCAAGCGGCATGCTGTTCCAGGTAGTGGGCCTGACCGGCAGCGTCGCCCCCTAGGGGAATAAGATCCTCGGCCTTAAAATCTTCCTGCAGGGCGGCAGCGGACTTTTCCAGAATACCCTGCATTCTCTTACGTAACCGCCGGGGGATATGCCCGCCGCCAATAAGCAGGTAGAAGATGCCGCCAAACACAGGAAAGGGGAGGATCACCAAAAGCCATGCAATTTTGTATCCCGGCTCCATGCGGCTGCCTACAATTGCCAGGGCGGCCGCTACGCTGAGCAGGATGCAGCACCAATAGAAAGTGTCTGTATGCTCGGAAAAAGTAGACACCATGAAAAACAGAGTAGCTACTTGGGCAATCAGGGACAGACCCACAAAGACGGAGCGGTGAAAGAGAATATAGACCAGTTTTTTCAACAGGTGTCAGGCTCCTTTCCGGGGGAACGATTACTCCTGGGACAAGACGGCGCAATCAATGTTCCCCTCCTCAATTTGGATCAGGCCGTAGGTGGAGCGGCTCATACCCGGGTTCATAACCCAAAGCCCATCCTCCAACTGCAGGCACAGGGGAGTATGGGTGTGGCCGAAGAGGAGGATCTGTGCGCCGCAGGCCCGGGCATCAGTATAGGCCACCTGATAGGTCTTCTTTACCCCCCACAGGTGTCCGTGGGAGAGGAGAATCGAGACACCGGCCAGTTTAATCTGTTTTTTTGCTGGCTCCAGAACCCAGCCGTCACAGTTGCCCGGGACCATGCAAAAAGGGAGCTGGGGATAGGCACAGGCCACCTCCTGGGCATCACTCATCATGTCTCCAAGGTGAATGACCTGCTGGGGAGCATGGGCTTCAATCGCCTGGTACATGCCGGACAGGGAGTGGTGGGAGTCGGAAAAGACGAGGATTTTCAAAATTGTCACCTAACCAATCTGAATGCATATACTGGAGTGAAATCATGTTGGGAGTGATTGCCTTGGAAAACAGACCCGAACGGGAAAATCCCATAGGCCGGGCGGCCCGAGAGCTGGGAAAAAACCGAGATGCCATTGCACGTATGGCCCAGTCGGGGGATGCCCGGCGGCTGATGGAGCTTTTGGAACAGGAGGGGGGCGTGCAGCAGGCGGCCAAGGCCGCCGCAGCAGGAGACCCCAGCCAGCTGATGTCCATGATGAACCAGTTGATGCGTACCAAGGAGGGGGCGGAACTGGTAGAGCGGATTGAAAGCCAGGCAAAGAAGGAGGGACTGCGCTAGGAGCGCAGAGAGAAGCAGGGAGGGCACATGGCTGAATTTGAGGAAAAACTGAATTCGATCCTGGGCAACCAGGAGGCCATGGGCCAGATTATGGCGCTGGCGCGTTCCCTGTCCGGGGAGGATGGGGAAAAAGCGCCAGAACGGGGCAAAAACGAACATCAGGACCCGCCCATTGCCCACCCATCAGGAGGGGCAGGGGAGGAAGCAAATTCTGATTTATCCAACCTGTTCAGTGGACTGGATCCTGGTACACTACAGATGGGTCTGCGGCTGTTCCGGGAGTATCAAAGCTCGGATGACCGAAGAACGGCCCTGCTTCAGGCACTTCGGCCCTTCCTGCGGGAGGAGCGCAGGGAGCGGCTGGACCGGGCGGTCCGAATCGCCCGGATGACCAGGCTCATTCGGGCGATACTGGGCGCGATGGGAGAGAAGGGGGATGAAGAGGGTGTATAACCGCTACATTCCCAAGGACACCCCGTATATTCCTGCAGGCAGGAGGGACAGTGCCCGGGAAGAAGGTTTCCAGTCCCAAGAGCGGCAAGGGCCCGCTCCCAGGGAATCAAGCGCAGGTGGAGGACGCACCCCACAAAGAGGGGAGGGCCTCCCGCCATTTTTCTCTGGCAAAGAGACCCTGACCCGCCTTCTGGCCGCCGGGGAGGGAAAAAACAGGCTGTCTGCCCTGCTAAAGTCTTTCAAATTTGGAGATTGGGACAGTGGGGACATCCTGCTGTTGCTTATTGTCCTATTTCTCCTTGCAGAGGGGGACGACTTAGAACTGCTTATTGCCCTGGGCCTGGCGTTAATGATGGGACTGGGAAATGATGGGGAAGGACATAAGGAGTCCTGATAAAACCAGGGAGCGGCGGGCCGCTCCCTGGCAAGCAGATGCTTTACTTGGGGTCAGAACCGTCTGGCAGGGAGAAGGAGGCATCATCAGGACAGGGAAACAGGACCGAGGCTGTCATGCGGTAGGTCAGCTGTCCATTCTCCTCCTCTTCCGCAGCCACCAGAAGGCCGCTGTCCACGTCCACCCAGTAGCGGGCCAAAAGGCCGGTATCGTGGGAGACCTCCACATAAATACAGGGGAAATCCCCATGCAGTTCATACCCGGCGGAGGTAATGTCATCCACATCCAGATCCAGCACCGTCTCGTAGGTGGGGATGCGCTGGGAGAGGTCTTGGGCATAGGAGCTTGCAGGAATGGACAGCCACTGGGAAGAACCCTCGTACCAATAATACAGGGTGTCCTCTTTCACCAGACTGTGGCGAACTGCGCCCGAGCTGAGCACCTGCCGGGTGTGGGTCCATCCGCCATCCACCCAGACCTGCACTGGGAGAGAGGAGCGGCCGCCTTCCCAGAAGGACTCGATGGTTAGCTCCCGGTAATAGCTTTCCGCGCGGTGGAGGGTGTATTCAATAATTGCTTGGACGGTCTGTGGCGTCACTGCTACCGTCTGGTACGATCCAGAGCCGGACGGGGATCCGGAGGGCGTCTCCTCCTGGGGGCTGGAGGAGCTGCCTGACGGCAGCTCCACCGCGGGCGTACGGAGAATAAACAGACTGCGGCCAAAGCTGGTCAGCATGGCTCCTACAATGAGTACGGTGACGGCCACCGCAATCAAAAGCCGATTTTTGGAATCCATGCACGCACCTCGCAATCCAGGGGAAGGTTACTGCCCCCCAAAAGGATCCGGGGGCTGGGGACGCAGACCGAAGTGCCACAAGATGGCGTCAGCGATTCTTCGGCAGGCCTGGCCGTCCCCATAAGGGTTGACAGCGTGGGCCATTGTTTCATAGGTGGCGGAATTGTCCAGCAGCTGATTTGCTAGGGCGACAATCTCACGGTATTCCACCCCCGCCAGCTTTACAGTACCTGCCGCTACCGCTTCTGGACGCTCGGTCTCCCGCCGCAGGACAAGCACTGGCTTACCCAAGGCAGGGGCCTCCTCCTGCAGCCCGCCGGAGTCGGTCATCACCAGGTAACAGCGAGCCATCAGGTTGTGCATCTCCTCTACGTTTAAAGGGGGGATCAGGTGAACATTTTCAATGTTGTCCAGGTGCCGGTGGGCGCACTCCTGTACCACCGGACTTAGGTGGACCGGGTAAACCAACTCAGTTTCCGGGTGTGTTTGGGCGATGTGGGCCAGGGCAGACATGATATGCTCCATGGGCTGTCCGTAGTTTTCCCGCCGGTGGCAGGTGACAAGGATAACTTTTCGATTTTTGTACTCAATCTGGTTAAGAATAGGATCTGAAAAGGAAAAGTCCCTGACAACAGTGGTCTGAAGGGCATCAATCACCGTATTACCTGTGAGAAACACCCCCTTGGTGATGTTCTCCCGGGCAAGGTTGTCCCGGTTGGTAGGGGTAGGGCAAAAGTGGAGGTCGGCAATAGCCCCCACCATTTTGCGGTTCATTTCCTCCGGGAAAGGAGAGTACTTATCGTAGGTACGCAGGCCTGCCTCCACATGTCCCACAGGGATCTGGTGGTAGAAGGCGGCCAGGGCCCCGGCAAAAGTGGTGGAGGTGTCTCCATGAACCAGGACTAGGTCAGGCTTTGCCTGTTCCAGCACATCATCCATACCCACAAGGCACCTGGATGTGATGGAGGAGAGGGTCTGGCGGGGCTGCATAATGTTTAGATCGTAATCAGGGCGCAGGCGGAAGATGTCCAGCACAGAATCCAGCATTTCCCGGTGTTGGGCGGTAACACAGCATAGAGCCTCAATCTCCGGACGTCGGGCCAGTTCCAGGGCCAGGGGAGCCATCTTAATGGCCTCCGGGCGTGTGCCGAAGATGGTCATGACTTTTACACGGCTCATTTGTTGGCTTGATCCTCCTCTCCGAAAAAATTCTCATTGCTGGTATGGGCATGGGAGGAGGGAGCACTGTGGTTTTCCTTCCCGTTATTGTGGCTTAGAAACAGCATGCCCGCTGTTCCGCCGGCCACGCATAGGGCAACCAGAAAGAGCATGGCCCGAACAGTTCCGTTGGTAGTGAGCACCACGGCGGACAAGCCAAGGATGGCGCTGATCACGTACAAGACGGCCACTGCCTGTTTCTGGGAGAAGCCCATGTCAATGAGCCGGTGGTGGATGTGCCCCCGGTCAGGAGACATGGGAGACTGGCCCTTGGAGACGCGGCGCAAAATGGCAAAGCAGGTGTCAAAGATGGGCAGCCCCAGCATCAAAAAGGGAACGGCAAAGGAGATAATGGTGTAAAACTTGAAAAGTCCCTGAATGGACACTGTGGCCAATACAAAGCCCAGGAAAGTGGAGCCCGTATCTCCCATAAAGATTTTCGCCGGATTTAAATTGTACGGCAAAAAACCGATACATGCCCCAGCCAAGGCGGCGGTAAGGATGGCCACATCGGGTTCAAAGAAAATCAGAGCGATGACCAACAGTGTCATGGAGCTGATTGTGGATACACCGCAGGCCAACCCATCCAGTCCGTCAATCAGATTGACAGCGTTGGTAATGCCCACAATCCACAAGATGGTGATGGGATAGGATAGCCAGCCCAGCTCCCAGTACGGCTCGCTGCTGAAGATATTAATATTGGACAGCCCCATAATCCGGGTCCCCCCCAGCATAGCCACCAGAGCGGCAGCAATCTGGACACAGAACTTCAGTTTGGCGGACAGGGCGTATATGTCATCAAAGATACCAAGGATGACGATAATCACTGCGCCTAGCAGCATGGTGCGCAGCTGCAGTGTTAGGGGCTGAAAGAGCAGGACGCTGAGTAAAAAGCCGAAGAAGATAGCAAGGCCCCCCATCCGGGGAATGGGGTGGTTATGCATCCTTCGGTTGTCCCTGGGCACATCAACCGCCCCAATGCGGAAGGCCAGGGAGCGCACCACAGGGGTAGAAATAAGGGCGACGACGGCGGCGGCCAGCAGGGCAGCCGCAGCCAGACCCACCACAGGCAATTGTATCGGCATATCCAGTCCTCTTTATCATGTTCTGTCTGTGGGGTGCAGCCGTTCAGCGGGCCACGAAGCCCACCTTTTTGTAGACCTTGCGCAGGGTTTTCCCGGCCACATAGGAGGCCTTTTCCGCCCCTGACTTATAGACCGATTCCAGATAGGCCTTATCCCCTAAAATCCGGGTTGCCTCTTCCCGGATAGGGCGCAGCGTCTCAATGACCGCCTCGCCCACGGCAGGCTTAAACCGGCCGTAGCCGCAGCCGGAAAATTCGGCTTCAATTTCTTCATAGCTCTTTCCGGTCACTGCGGCGTAGATGTTCATCAGGTTGGCCACACCGGGCTTATGTTCCGGGTCATAGCGCACACAATTTTCCGTATCGCTGTCCGTGATAGCCCGCTTAAACTTGCGCTGGATATCCTCCGGCTTCTCCATGAGAAATACGCATCCCTCGGGCGTGGATTTGGACATTTTCGACTCGGGGGAGGTCAGCCCCATAATACGCGCTCCTGTTTTGGGGATATAGGGCTGGGGAATTTTAAACACATCGCCGTAGATGTGGTTGAATCGTTCGGCCACATCCCGGGTTAACTCCACATGTTGTTTCTGGTCGTTGCCCACGGGCACAAAGTCGGGCTGGTAGAGGAGAATGTCCGCTGCCATCAGACAGGGATAGGTAAACAGGCCGCCGTTGATATTATCTGCATTTTTGGCAGACTTGTCCTTAAATTGGGTCATGCGGCTCAGCTCGCCGAACATGGTGTAACAGTTGAGCACCCACCCCAACTCCGCATGGGCGGGGACGTGGGACTGAATAAACAGGGTGTTCTTTTCCGGATCCAGGCCGCAGGCGATATACTGGGCCAGCTGTTCCAGGGTGCGCCGGCGCAGGTCGGCAGGGTTTTGCCGCACTGTAATGGTGTGCATGTCGGCCATAAAGTAGTAACAGTCAAACTCCTCGGCCCGGTCGGCCCAGTTTTTAATGGCGCCCAAATAGTTGCCCAAGTGAAGATCACCACTGGGTTGGATGCCAGAGAGCATTACCTTTTTCTCATCCATGGTACAAATTGCTCCTTTTTTATAGTTGGGGAATAGAGCAGCTTTTCCCCTCAGTTTGGTGAAATCGTTTTATTATACCATACACACCTTATTTAATCAATCATTTGCTGCAAAGGGGATGCCCCTGGGCGGAAAAGGGAATAGGGACTTGCGTAGAGAGAATAGAGTGGTGCGGAGGTGTTTGCTTATGTTTTCCCCGGTCATTTACTTGATGATGAATGGCCTGCTTTTTACCCTGCGCCTGTCCGGGAGCTCCGGATCCTTTCCGCGGCCGCTGAAAGCGGCAGAGGAGCGGGAGTACCTGCACAAGTGCGCAATGGGGGACCTGGAGGCGCGAAATATCCTGGTGGAGCACAATCTGCGCCTGGTGGCGCACATTGTTAAGAAGAGGGAAAGCAAAAGGAGAGAGGGTACTCAGTGAGGGCGGATATGGCGGGGACTTTGACCCGGAGCGGAATATGGGTGGGCGTTTTGCCCAAAGGGATAAGGAAGCCAACCGGACCTGGATCACGTCTGAGAGGCTTACTATCCACCTGGAATTTCTGCTTAACCGTTTGTGCCGGCTGCACGATGGTAATCTTCCGGTGTGTTCATATTGAAAAAGGCTTCATCGGGGACATATCCGGCTGTATCCAGGCAGGTGTAGGGCACCTGGTTTACAAAATCCATGACTTTGTGCTGCCCCCGGGACAGGCACTGCTCCAGCACAGGCAGCACAGATTTCCGGTAGATGCCGCACAGAGGGTGGAGGCGCCCGGTGCTGTCCCGGCAGATGATCACCTGGGACTGCTCCGGCATGGCGTCCATTAACAAACAGGGAATTCGGCTGGTAAAGCCGGGCAGGTCGCAGGGGACACAGAAAAGCGCGCTCTTCTTTGTCCCGGAAAGGGCGGCATGGATTCCCGCCAGAGGACCGGCGCCGGGGTAAAGGTCCCGCACGCAGGGGAGACGGCCTTCCAGAGATGGGTCGTTGATGGAGAGCACAATCAAATCAAAGGCTTTCAGGGCGTCACAAATCCGGTCCAACATGGTTTTTCCACCCACTTGCAGCAGCGCCTTGCATGTTCCCATCCGACTTGATGCACCACCGGCCAGGATGACAGCACCACATTCTATTGCTGAAATTGCCATATGAGCCATCTCCTTCTTGCAAATTCAAATAAATTCTTTTATACTCTATTATAATGACTCGTAAAAGAAGAAGTCAATTATCGGCGGGAAGTTGACGGCTTCAAAAAACATATTAAACGGGGGAAAATACTTAAAAAAACAAGCTCTTATTTCTTTTCTTTCCAGAGCGCTTGCAATCAAATGTAGGTAGTGATAAAATGCGTCATAAAAAATTTCATTTTTTCTAGTGATTACGCCAGTTTTCTGTGGGCGGCAAATACAAAAATGAAGAGAGGGAGATGTGGAACAAGTGGGTAAGATCTATCTAGCGGATCGGAACAGCGAAGACGTCAGAATCGAACACTTTCTTTCCAAGTTCTCAGTGAAAACAAAAATCTATCCTCCCGGGGTTTGCCCTGTTACAGTCCAACTGGCCTTACTGCAGGCATCAAAGAGCCAAACTTGCGGAAAATGTGTCCCTTGCCGTGACGGGCTGCGGCAGCTGGAGGCCATGTTTTATGCAATTTTGAACGGGAAAGCCACCGTAGCCATTCTGGACGAAATGAAGGAACTGGCGGGTATGATCCGGGATTCGGCGGACTGTGCCATCGGGTACCAGGCGGCTATAGAGGTATTGGAAGGGCTGGAGGAATTTCACGAGGAGTTTATCAGCTACATAAAAACAGGGGCCAGTTCAGGCACCAAGGAGCAGCAGATTCCCTGCACGGCCAAATGTCCCGCCCACGTGGATATTCCCGGCTATATTGCCCATGTGGCAAACGGCGACTACGCCTCTGCCATCAACCTGATCCGAAAAAACAATCCTTTGCCCACAGCCTGTGCCATGATATGCGAGCACCCCTGTGAGGAGCGGTGCCGGAGAAACCTTATTGATGACTCCATTAATATCCGTGGGATTAAAAAATACGCGGTTGACCAGGTGCCTGCCGATCAGGTTCAGGTGCCCAAAGCCAATCCGCTGACGGGGAAAAAGGTGGCTGTAGTGGGCGGGGGGCCCTGCGGTTTGACGGCGGCCTACTTTCTCTCCCTTATGGGACACAAGGTTACCATTTTTGAGGGAAAGGAGCACCTGGGCGGTATGCTCATGTATGGCATCCCCAACTACCGTTTTCCCAAAAACCGGCTGGATGAGGATATTCGGGCCATTCTCTCCACCGGAAATATTGAGGTGAAGTACAAAACTCTGGTGGGCCGGGACATCTCTGTCCAGGCCGTCCGGGATGAATACGACGCCATGCTGGTGGCCATAGGGGCACAGGCAGGCAAGAAGCTTCGTCTGGAAGGGGTGGACGCCGGAAATATCTTCTCCGCCGTGGAGATGCTGGATGAAATCGGGCACGGCAGAAAGCCCGACTACAGTGGTAAGACGGTGGTGGTCATTGGAGGAGGGAATGTGGCTATGGATGCCGCCCGCAGCGCCCTTCGCTGCAACGCGGCGGATGTGCGCATTGTCTACCGCAGGCGCCGTGAGGACATGACGGCCCTGGCCACAGAGATTGAGTCGGCTGTAATGGAAGGGGTGGAATTGATTCCCCTTCAGGCCCCCGCTTGGATTGAGAAGGACGCCTCCAATAACTGCACTGCCCTGTGGGTCAAGCCTCAGACCATCGGCCCCTACCGGGACGGTAGACCCTTCCCTGTAGATTCGGTATCCAGGCCGGAGCAGCGTATTCCCTGTGACATTATCCTCATTGCCGTGGGTCAGGATATTATCAGCCAGCCCTTTGAGGAATTTGGAATGCCTGCCTACCGCCGCGTGTTCCAGGGGGAACGGGACACCTCTGTGGCTGATCTGCCCGGCGTGTTTGTGGGCGGCGACTGCGCCACCGGACCTGCCACGGCAATCCGTGCCATTGCAGCCGGCCGTGTGGCCGCAAATGCCATTGACGAATATCTGGGGTATCACCACAGGCTGAGCTGTGGCGTGACCGCTCCGGAGGCCAAGCCAAATAACCGGGTTCCAACGGGCCGTGTCAACATTCAGGAGCGCCCCGCCTTTATCCGGCGAAGGGACTTTGAGGCTGTGGAGTGCCCCATGAGCCCGGAGGAAGTTAAGCAGGAATGCGGCCGGTGCCTGCGCTGCGACGTATTTGGCTGCGGCAAGCTGGAAGGCGCGCACAATGCCGTGGACGAATAACGGGGAAAGAAGAGAAGGAGGAGGAACTTATGCGTTTGACAATTGATGGAAGAATTGTAGAAGCTCAGGAAGGCGCTACGATTCTCCAGGCATCAAGGGCTGCTGGCATCGAAATTCCGACTCTCTGCTACCTGGAAGGCATCAGTGACATCGGCTCGTGCAGGCTGTGCGTGGTAGAGGTGGAGGGGATGTCCCCCCTCATCACCGCATGTAATACAAAGGCCAAGGAGGGAATGGTAATTTCCACCAAAACGGCCCGCATTACGATGGCGCGAAAGATGGCTTTGGAGCTTCTGGTTTCAGAGCACAATATTGATTGCTTCAGCTGCGAGGGGAACGGCAGCTGTGAGCTTCAGAGATATTGCCGGGAGTACGGTGTGGAGCGCTCCCATTACGCCGCCGGCCGGCAGGAACTGGGACGTACAAAGGTGGAGGACCACCCCTTCCTGTCCTACGATCCGGGCAAGTGTATCCACTGTCAGCGGTGCGTCATGACCTGCGCCCACGCCACCGGCAGACATGCCATCGAACTGGGGAAGGCCGGGCCTTATACCCTGATCCGTCCCCCCTTCGGTCGCGAGTGGGAGAACTCTCTGTGTGAATCCTGCGGTAACTGCGCCCAGGCGTGCCCTACAGTCGCTCTGGTGGAGAAACGGCGCAAGTACTACCGCTCTTGGGAAGTGGAGCGTGTACGTACCACCTGTCCCCACTGCGGGGCGGGCTGCCAGATGGATCTGCTGGTAAAAAATGGGAAAATTGTGGACTGTGAGGGGGCGGACGGCCCCGCAAATCACAGCTTGTTGTGCGTGAAAGGGCGTAGCAGCTCCTTCGACTTTGTGGACAGCTCCGACCGGCTGCGCTATCCGCTAATTAAGAATAAGCAGACAGGCAGCTTTGAGAGGGCCAGCTGGGATGAGGCCCTGGATCTGGTGGCCAAGAAGTTTAAGCAGCTGAGGGATACTTATGGAGGCGATTGTCTGGCCGGATTTGCCTGCGCCCGCTCCTGCAACGAGGACATCTATATGCTCCAAAAGATGGTGCGCACCGCCTTCCACACCAACAACACGGACAACTGCGCCCGGGTATGTCATGCACCGACGGTGGCTGGCCTGGCCACCACCCTGGGCTCAGGGGCCATGACCAATACTATTGAGGATATTACCAGGCAGTCCGACGCCATCCTCCTGGTGGGCTCCAACCCGGAGCATGCCCACCCCGTTCTGGGCATGCAGATCCGTCAGGCCATGGAGCGGGGGGTTAAGCTGATTGTGGTCGACCCCCGCCAGATTGACCTGGCTAAAAACGCCGATATCCACCTTCAGCTGCGGCCGGGCACCAATGTGGCCTTTGCCAACGGCATGATGAACGTTATCCTTTCGGAGGGACTGGAGGACAAGGAATTTATTGCCCAGCGTACGGAGAATTTCCAGGCATTGAAGGAAACTGTGATGCAGTACACGCCGGAACGGGTAGCCGAAATCTGCGGCATTGACCCGGACATGCTCCGGGAAGCGGCCAGAATTTATGCCACCGTGGACCGGGCCCCCATTATCTACTGCCTGGGTGTTACAGAACATCATACGGGCACCGAGGGCGTCATGTCTTTGTCCAATCTGGCCATGCTGGTAGGGAAACTGGGCCGTCCGGGCTGTGGCGTCAACCCCATCCGCGGCCAGAATAATGTGCAGGGCGCCTGCGACATGGGCGCTGACCCGGCCAAACTGCCGGGATATCAAAATGTTACCCAGCCCGAAGTACGGAAAAAATTTGAGGCCGCCTGGCACACCACCCTCCCGGCCAAGGAAGGGGTCAAGGCGACAGACTGCTTCCCCAAAATGCTGACAGGAGAAATTAAGGGGCTGTTCATCTTCGGGGAGGATCCGGTGAGGACGGATCCCAATACCGCTCATGTAATCCAGTGTCTGAAGGCCCTGGACTTCCTGGTGGTGGACGATCTCTTTATGACGGAGACCGCCCAGATGGCGGATGTGGTTCTGCCGGGGATCTCCTATGCGGAGAAGGAGGGCACATTCACCAACACGGAGCGGCGGGTGCAGCGGGTGCGCAAGGCGGTTACCATCCAGGGGGAGGCCAAAGAGGATACCTGGATCTTCACGGAGATCATGAACCGCATGGGCTATCCCCAGCCCCACTTGACTTCTGCGGAAATTATGGATGAAATTGCCGCTTTGACCCCCACGTTCGGCGGCATCAGCCACGCCCGCCTGGACAGCCAGGAGGTGGCCGGACGGGGCCTGCAGTGGCCCTGCCCCTCCAAGGATCACCCCGGTACGGTGATTATGCACCAAGGAAAGTTTTCCAGGGGGCTGGGGTATTTCCGGCCCGCTGAGTATGAGCCTTCCTCCGAGCAGCCCGATGAGGAGTACCCCCTGGTCATGATGACCGGGCGCATTCTCTACCACTATAACGCCTGTGCCATGACCCAGCGCACATACGGAATTTTGAAGATTGCCAGCGAGAACTTTGTGGAGATACATCCGGATGATGCGGGTAAGCTGGGGATCAAGGACGGGGAAATGGTGCAGCTGTCCTCCCGCCGGGGTGAGATTTCCGCCAAGGCCCATGTCTCTACCAAGACCAGGCCCGGGGAGGTATGGATGCCCTTCCACTATACCAAGGGCGCCAACTGGCTGACAAACAACTCTTTGGACTCCATTTCCAGCACGCCCGAGTATAAGTCCTGCGCCGTAAAGATTTCCAAGATTTACCACGAGTACTGCCAATAACAGTTCCGGAGGGCGGATATGGACACAGACAGCCGTGTGGTTTCCAGAGAGATTCTTTCCTACGAAGAGGGCCGATTTTTTCCCTGCCGGCGTGAGTTGGTGGGGGAGGCATTTTGGAGCCTTACTGTGGATGGGGATGAGAAGGGGAAATTTTCCTGTTCCCCCTGGGATCTGAGGGAGGTAGTGCTGGGGTATCTGTATCTCAACGGAATGCTCCAACGGGCGGCGGAACTGTCGCAGTTGGACGTGCAGCGGGATGAGGGTGTGATACGGGTAGCTTTGAAGCCGGGGCCTCCTGTGTCCGTACAGGGGGAGCAGCCTCTCCTGGTTGCTCCGGAGGAGATTCTGGGGCTGGTTTCCCGGCTGGAAGCCAGCTCCGGACTCTTCCGCCGCACAGGCGGCGTACACAGCGCTGCGCTGGCCCATGGGGGGCAGCTTCTGATCTATAAAGAGGATGTAAGCCGCCACGGGGCCATCGAACGGGTGGCAGGAGCCTGCCTGGAACAAAATAGTTCAGCACAAGGCACCGTTCTTGTCTTCAGCGGCCGGGTATCCAGAGAAATTGTCCGTATGGCAGGAAGGATGGGCTGCGCTATGATTGTGGCGCGATCTGCTCCAACGGATCTGGCCTGCCAGGCAGCAGAGAGAGGGAGTATCACCTTGGTGGGGTTTGCCCGGGAGAACAGGTTCAATGTTTACACTTGCCCCCACAGGGTCAGCCAGTGAAGAGAAGGTCCTCTCAGAGCTATAAAAATTAAATAGTGTTTCCTAAGCCCTGCAGCCTAAAGACAAAGTTCCACGGCTGCTTGGCCGGCGCTGTATCGGCGCCCATACCGCAGGGCCAGAAATGGCGCGGTACTCCGTATTTGAGAAAGGAAATGGATCCGCCCCGTGTAAAAGACGCCTATGCTCCACGGGTGTTTTGCGCATGCAAAGGATTGCTTTGACCTTCTCAAAGCAATCCTTTTTTATATGCAACTCCCTGCCTAAGGGTGGACAGGGCCTTCCATAGGATGGAAAGGTCGCCCCTTTTTGCAGATGGCCCGGGGAAAGCAGCGTTCCTGTGGGGAAGGCGTAGGGAGAAAAAAAGTCCGGCCCTTTTGGCGTGGGTGTTGCTGGAGGATAGAACAGGATGGATAAAAGGCTCAGTTTTGTAGAAGCGCGGAAGATCCTTCTGAGTGCCGTCAGGCCGGTGGGTACAGAGAGGGTAGAACTCAGCCGCTGCGGCGGACGAATACTGGCCCAGGACCTTACAGTACAGGAGAATATCCCCCCCTTTGACCGCTCGCCGTACGACGGGTTTGCACTGCGGGCCGCGGACACCGCCGGGGCGGGCAAGGACACTCCGGTTACCCTCCGCATCCTGGAGGAGGTCCCGGCAGGGGCCGTACCGAAGCTGGCAGTGGTGGAGGGAACCGCTTCAAAGGTGTGTACCGGGACGGCAATCCCCCAGGGCGCCGACGCGGTGGTCATGTATGAGAACACCCGGTATGACCCAGTCAGTGTGACCATTGATTTCCCGGTGGAAAAGGGGAGCAACATTGTCCGGGCCGGAGAGGATATCTGTCGTGGCAGTACTCTGTGCAGGCGGGGCCAGCGGATCGACGCAGGGTTGGCCGGTGCGCTGGCCGCCCAAGGGTTTGACGCCCCTGTGGTCTACCAGAGGCCTAAGGTTGCCGTCATCTCCACGGGCAGTGAGCTGGTGGAGGCCGATGAGATACCGGGGCGCGGGAAGATCCGCAATTCCAACCGTTCCATGTTGGAGGCGGCTTTAAAGAATATGGGTTGTGAGCCGGTGTACTACGGAATTGTAGACGACCGCGTCCAGGACATCAGCGACCTTCTGAGGGAGGCTCTGTCCCAGTGTCATGCCGTTGTGACCACCGGGGGTGTGTCTGTGGGGGAATATGATGTAACGGCCTCTGCCATGGCCATGGCGGGGGCGGAGATACTCTTCCGTGGTGTGGCCATGAAGCCTGGCATGTCCTGTGCCTATGGAGTGCGGGACGGAAGAGTGATCTGTGGCCTGAGCGGAAACCCGGCGTCAGCCCTGACTAATTTTTATGCGGTCGCCGCCCCGGCGCTAAGAGCTCTGGCGGGAGATGGGATGCCGGTGCCGGAGGAAATTGATATAACACTCCTGGACGGATATCCTGGTGAGAGCCGCAGCGCCCGCTTTTTGCGGGGGAGTCTGGTGATTCAGGATGGAAAGGCCGGCATGAGCTTGTCCTCCCGTCAGGGCAATGTGGTCATCTCCAGCGCCATCGGCTGCAATGTGATGGCCGTTGTACCGCCAGGCAGCGGGCCCGTCCCGGCAGGAACGGTGCTAAAAGGGTTTCTGCTGTAAAAATTGAAGTGCCAACAGGCTGTGAACGCGGGACTTTTCCGGCGTTCCTGTGGGTGGGGGGAGCAGTATGCAGTCCATTCCTGTCATAGGATTTGCCGCTTATTCCGGAACCGGCAAGACCACGCTGATTGAAAAGCTGGTGCACGCCCTGAAAGAGCAGGGGCTGCGGGTGGCAGTCATCAAACATGATGGGCACTGCTTTCAAATGGAAAACCCGGAGAAAGATTCCTGGCGCTTTCTCCGGGCCGGGGCGGATATCTCTGTTATTGCCTCTCGAGAAAAGACGCTATTGGTGGAACAGAGGAATTTAAGCTTTCATGAGGTTGTGTCCCTGATTCACGATGTGGATATCATTTTGGTTGAAGGGTATAAAGAAAGCACGTTTTCACAAATTGGCCTGTCCCGGGCGGCGGCGGGGATCGGATTGCCCAAGGATGCCCATGAATTTGTGGCAATTGTAACCGATGAGGATATAGGGTGTACCTGCCCTAAGTTTGAGTTTAAAGATATCCAGAAGATTGTGGAGTTTATCTTACAGAACATGCAGAAGTTTACTCAGCTCCACCCCATGGGCCGGGCGGAAGTGGAAAAAGCGGGAAGGGGGAAGGCCTGCTGCTGGGGGACGGCAGAAGCTCAGGTGCTCCTGAACCGGCAGACGTATGAGCGGATCTGCAGGGGCGGGACAGGAGAGGACGAAGGTCTGACTGCGGCACAGATTGCCGCTTCCATAGGAACTCTGCCCCCCCTAAAACGGAGCTCTTTGTATGGCTGGACATCCGAAAGCCGCGTCGGTGTGACTTTGCACCTGAACGGAAGGGACTGCTGTGTGGAAGTGCGGGCCTGGGCCAGGGGCAAACATGAGACGGAAGCGGAGCTGGAGGCGTTGGCCGCAGCCAGTGCTGCCGCTCTGGAAGTTTATGAGATCTGCAGAGAAGTTCAAAAGGATATTGTCATCAGCGGACTTGGTGTGATAAAAAATAAAGGAGACCATGGGGAAGACTGTCCCCGGGGAGGGGAGGGGGCGTATCCCAGGCGGGGATAATTTTCCCTACCGGCGCAGGCTCTGCGCGCCGGTACAAGGTTGCCTTCCGGGGGCTGCCTCTTCCGTGGGGCCACAGTTATTTTGGGCAGGTGCCATGGTTACAGCCCTGCCGGGCAGCGGAACAGCTGCAGAGGAGGAGCGGTATGTCTAAGTTTGACGGGACGGAACATGTCTGCGAGAAGCCGGCTGGAAATGGGGAGTCGGGGCAGGGGGAGCAGCTCCTGGGTGGAACCCTGGGGAAGCGCCCATCTATGGATCAGTGGCTCCTGGAGGCAAAAGCACATCCCAGTGCTTCTAAAGTGGGCATGTATTTAATTCACAACGGAACGGTCCGGGGGACAGCCAGGGCCAGTGTACGGGGAGAAAAGGAGCAGGCTTTCCAAGTAGCGGGAATGGAGTTTTCTTACCATAAGGAAAAGCTGGAGGAGATCTTGGCAGAGGCCTGTCAATTACCTGGGATCTACTACGTGAGGGCCTGGCTGAATGAGGGCAGGCTGAAGGTAGGGGACGATATTATGGCTGTTTTGGTGGGCGGGGACATCCGGCCCCGTGTGGTGGATGCGCTGCAGTACCTTGTAGGAAGAATTAAGAAGGAATGTGTGGTGGAGCGGGAGCTGTATGAACAGCAATAGCTGCTGCGGGAAGAAGCGCGGACAAGGCGGGAGGATAGGGCTTCCGCCCGTAGACGTTTAAAAGAGCGTGTGTGCGTTTTATATGCCGGGCGCCGGGAGGGCCCGGCATTTTTTTTCGTCCCCGTTCATATCGTGGAACCGGGGTGACGCCATATGGAGAATGTGCATAAAGAAGTAGCCAGAGTGCTGTTGGGGCGGCTGTGTGCCCGGGGACTCATTTCTGAAGCCGCCTATTCAGAGGGGGTAGAACTGATACACGCTGCCACGGAGTTTCCAGAGCTTCTGCAGTACCCTGCGGTGGAGCGGGGAGGGGAAGAGCTATGGATATACTGAAGATCCGCGGTGAGATGCGGGCGGGGAAGAACCTATTTGATTTGCCCCTGCGGGTGACCTTTTACGCAAGAGTTTCCACCGACAAAGATGAGCAGCTCAACAGCCTGGAAAACCAGGTGCAGTATTACACGCAGCTAATTCGCTCCCAGGCAAACTGGACCTACGTTCCGGGTTATATTGACGAGGGCATCAGCGGCACAAGCACTAGAAAACGGGATAGTTTCCTTCGGATGATTGCCGACGCCAAGGCAGGGCGGTTCGACTTTATCATTACCAAGGAAATATCCCGTTTTTCCCGTTCCACCTTAGACAGCATTCGATATACTCAGGAGCTGCTGGAGTATGACGTGGGGGTGCTGTTCCAAAATGACAATATTAATACGCTGGACAG
Source organism: uncultured Oscillospiraceae bacterium (assembly GCA_944385675.1). Lineage (GTDB taxonomy): Bacteria > Bacillota > Clostridia > Oscillospirales > Oscillospiraceae > Lawsonibacter. The sequence goes on along the minus strand of CALWYD010000081.1, from coordinate 1,560 downwards.
CGACAGTGAGTTCCGTCTGGTGGTTATGGCGGGGGTGGCCCAGGATGAGGTGCGCAAGCTCTCAGAGCGCCTCAAATTCGGATTCCGTCAGGCCATCAAAAACGGCCATGTCCTGGGCAATGACAAACTGTGGGGCTATGACAAAAAGGACTGTGTCCTTACCATCAACGAGGCGGAAGCCAAGGTGGTGCGCCGTATCTTCCACCTCTACGCCAATGAGCAGATAGGAATCCGGCGCATTTCCCAGCAACTCTATAATGAGGGCTATACCAGTCGGAAAGGCAACGCCTTCAATGTGCTCACCATCCGGCACATTTTGGAAAACCCCAAATATAAGGGATGGTACTGTGGGAACAAGTCTCAGACGGTGGATTACCGTACAAAGCGAAAGGTGGCTTTGGACGAAAAGGAGTGGGTTATGTACCCGGATCCTGCTATTCCGGCCATCGTATCGGAAGAACTGTGGAATCGGGCAAATACCCTCTACAAGCGGCGCAGCGCCCAGATGATGGCCCACCAGAGAGGGGCCCAGTTCCACAACCGATACCCATACAGCGGCAAAATCATCTGTGAAGAACATAAGGCCAGCTTTCACCGGCAGGTTCTGAAAAACGCCAAAGGGGAGAAAGAGGTCTGGCAGTGCCGGGTGTACCGGAACGGGGGGAGAGCGGCCTGCTCTGCGCCCCAACTGGAGAAGGGGGAACTGGATCAGGTTATGGCGCAGCTCTTTTGCCAAATGGTACAGGATAAGCAGGCCATTATGAATGCTGTAATGGGCGTTATTCGCTCCCTTCCAGATAAGCGAAACTACCGGCAGGAAATGGGGCACGTGGAGGCAGAGTTGTCCGCCATCTATGCCAAGAAGGACCGCCTGCTGGAGATGAGCATGGAGGGTGCCCTTTCCATAGCAGAATTCAAGCAGCGCAACGGCGCCTTCAACGAACAGGCACGGGAGCTGGAGCGGAAGCTGGAGACGTTGAAGAAAGAACAGGAGAAGAATAGACTTTCTGCAGCAAAGATTGGCAGCATCGAAGCTGCCTTGGAGGAGGAACTCTCTTTCCAAGACGGTGTAAATTCCGACTTGGTCACCGCAATTCTGGATTATATTCTGGTGAAAAAGGGCAGTACCAAAGAAAGGCTGTCTCTGGATGTTTATTTAAAACTGGGCAACCCATATGGAGTGATTTTGGATCGGAAACGCGCCTGCTTTTGCTTCAGTCCTTTAAAAAATATTACGCCCAATATGGGGAGCAGGACGACCTGATCTCTATCGGCACAATTGGATTAATTAAGGGTATTTCCACCTTCCGAGCGGATAAAAACGTGCGGCTTGCCACATATGCAAGCCGCTGCATTGAAAATGCTACACTATCGTAGCGGACCTTTTGCCCCATCATGTGGAGGATCGCACCGACTTAAGGGATAAATGGCGGGTATTTTGCCAACCTACGGAACGCATGATAGTCATGACACGCTATGCTCTCGATGTGGTCAGTTACGCGCCCTTGTATATTCATAGTTTCCGGCTTGTCCAGCCCCACACGCTGGTGGAGGCGGAGA
>CALWYD010000080.1 GCA_944385675.1 uncultured Oscillospiraceae bacterium | reverse complement strand
GTTAGAGCACCGGATTGTGGTTCCGGGTGTCGAGGGTTCGAGTCCCTTTACCCACCCCACATTTAGGCGTAAGGGCCGGAGCTTCGGCTCCGGCCCTAACCCTTTTTAAGGCTGATATATAGGGGTGTAGCCAAGTGGTAAGGCAAGGGACTTTGACTCCCTCACTCGCTGGTTCGAGTCCAGCCATCCCTGCCAGCCTTTTCCGCGCCTGTGCGCGTAGCCATAGTGATTAACAGAATACTTTTTCACGACCCAGTAGCTCAGTCGGCAGAGCACCTGCCTTTTAAGCAGGGTGTCCGGAGTTCGAATCTCCGCTGGGTCACCAAAAAGTCAAACACTTGATGCCGTAGGCTGAATGCCTACGGCATCAAGTGTTTCCGGGCTTACCCCCTTGAAATGTTATAGGTCAAAGGAGATATGACAATTCAGCTGGGTACGATGGTGCCAGGCGGTGAAAGCAACTGCTCGCCGGCGACGCTATGGAGATGGCCCAGGTTATGAAGATCCGCATGATGTGCTGGACACCAAAAATGTGATAGAGTTCATAGGAATAAATGCCCATGGAGGGCATACCCATTCCAGAGGCCATCACAGATACTCGAATGCCTTTATATGTGCCGGTATAGCCCTGCACCTCCCGAACATTATTGACGAGAACCGGATTTTCCAGATAGGTCTCTGCAATCATTTTCGAGCGGAGCGGATCGCCAGGCATAAGGACAGAGTTGGAAAAATCACCCGGTTTTGCGTTAATGTGCGGTGTAGGATAGTTTTTCATCTTATTCGCCTTATATCTTTTCAGCGTCGTTTAAAAGTGGCGTCCCACCCCGGATGCGTCTTGGCATGAGAGGAACATATGGCCTCATTTTCTGCGCTGACATCTATGAGAGCGTACTCAGCGCGGCGTTTAGGACGAACACAGTGGCCAGAAGGTAGAGGGCCGGATCCACCAGATGGGCCCGCTTGCGGCACACCATGATCACCACGTAGGAGATCACCCCCAGCATGACCCCGTTGGTGATGGAGAAGGTGAAGGTCATGCCCACAATCATGAGAAAGCTGGGCAGGGAGATCTCTACGTGCTTCCAGGTGATCTGGGTGATGCCGCTCATCATGGACATACCCACCATCACCAGGGGGGCGGCCATGGCGGCCCCGGAGGCCATCCTCGCCAGGGGGGCAAAGGGGGTGAGGGCCAGGAAGAGCAGGCCAGTGACCACAGAGGACAGGCCGGTGCGGGCTCCCTCCTGGATGCCGGTGGCGGACTCGGCCACGGCGGTGACGTTGCTCACCCCAAGCAGGGCCCCCACACAGGTGACCGCACCGCTGCAGGCCATAACCTCCCGCTGACCGGGCAGGTCGCCGGTGGAGTCGGTGAGGCCGGCGTCCCCCCCCACCCCCAATAGGGTGCCCACCGAGTCGAAGCAGGCGGAGACCACCAGGGAGAGCAGGGTGGAGACCAGGGGTACCGGCCCCAAAACGGTGAGCACGGAGAAATCGGGCTTCACGACCACCAGGGACAGATCCGGAGCGACAAAGAGGGCCTGCGGCAAATTGGTCACTCCCAGAGGGATGCCCAGCAGGGCGGTGGCCGCCATGCCCAGCATGAGAGCACCTGGGACCTTCTTGATGGAGAGGGCCGCCGTGACGAAAATGCCCAGCAGGGCCAGCAGGGGTCCGGGGGCAGCAACGGCCCCCATGTCCAGCAGGTTGTCCTCCGCCGTCACCAGCCCGGCGTTGATGAGCCCTGACAGGGTGAGAAAGAGCCCTACCCCGGCGGAGAGGGCAAACTTGAAGGGCATGGGCAGCGCATCGGTAAGCCGCTCCCGCAGGGGACTCAGGGAGAGCAGCAGGAACAGCACCCCTGAGAGGAACACCAGGGCCAGGGCCTGCTGCCAGGTGCAGCCGTACCGCTGGCAGATGGTGTAGGTGAACACGGTAGGAAAGCCCAGGCCGGGGGCCAGGGCGAAGGGGGTGTTGGACCAGAGGCCGGCGGCGATGCTGCCCAGGCCAGCCATGAGGCAGGTCACGGTCATCACCGCGGCGAAATCCATTCCCGCCCCGGCCAGGATGCCGGGGATCACCGCCACCAGATACATGGTGGCGAAGAAGGTGGTGCAGCCACCCCGCACCTCCCCGGCCAGGGTGACCCTCTTCTCAGCGAGATGGAAAAACGTATCCAGCTGTTTCATGCTGCCACCTCCTTACAGGGGCGAGAGGACGTACATGACCACGAACATGGCGGACAGGCCCCAAGTGATGGGGGGTACCTTCCGCCCCCGGCCGGTGACCAGGGCGATGGCGGTGTAGGAGATGAAGCCCACCCCGATGCCGTCGGCCACCGAGTAGGTGAAGGGAATCATGATCATGGTGAGAAAGCAGGGCAGAGCCAGGCTCACGTTGTGCCAGTAGATGTTGGCGGCGTTGCCGATCATAAGCATGCCGATGAGGATGAGGGCCGGGGAGGTGGCCGCCCCGGGGATGACCCCGGCGATGGGGGAGAGCAGGGTGGCCGCCAGGAAGAGCACCCCGGTGGCCGCCGTGTAAAGCCCCGTCCGGGCCCCGTCGGCCACGCCGGTGGAGCCCTCCACCGGGATACCGATGGCCGGGGCGCCAATCAAGGGGGCAGCGGCAGAGGCCAGGGCCACTGCCGTCATACCCCGGCTGTTCCGGCCCAGGCCGCCCTGCTCGTCCAGTAGGTTGCCCGCCCCGGCGATGCAGATGAGGGCGCCCAGGGTGTCAAAGCACAGGCACATGGTAAAGGTAATGACCGCCGTAACCAGGGGGAGCACCCCCAGGGAGAGCAGGCCGCCGAAGTCAGGGGAGAGCAGCAGGGGGCTCAGGGCGTCCAGGGAGAGGGAGAGGGTCTCCGGCATTTGGGAGACCCCCAGGGGAAAGCCCAGCAGGGTGGTGGCCACGATGCCGATGAGCATGGCTCCCTTCACCTTCCAGGCCATAAGGCTTCCGGTGATGAGCAAGCCCAGCACTGCCAGCAGGGTGGTGGAGGCGCTCACGTCCCCCAGCAGCAGGGTGCCGTTCTCTGCCCGGACGATGCCGTAGTTGAGCAGGCCGATGAGGGAGATAAACATGCCCAAGCCGGCGCTGATGGCGCTTTTCATGCTGGGCGGGATACAGGAGATCATCATGTCCCGCAAGGGGGTGACGCTGATGACCAGGTAGGCCAGGCCTGACAGGGACACCACCGCCAGGGCCTGGCGCCAGGTGTACCCCATGGTGAGGCAGAGAGTGTAGGTGAAAAAGGCATTGAGGCCCACCCCCGGGGAGAGAATGAAGGGTAGGCCGAAGGCCGCCGACAGGAAGCATCCCGCCGCCGAGGCCAGGCAGGTGGCCAGCAGCACGCCGGTGTAGTCCATGTCGGCCTGGGCCAGATAGGTGGGCGTGACGAAAATGATGTAGGCCACCGAGAAGAAGGAGGTCAGGGCCCCCAGCAGCTCCTGGCGGACGGTGGTGCCGTGCTCCGTCAGGTGAAAGATCCGGTCTAGGGTACTCAAGGCGCTCTCTCCTCTCCAACTGCGGGTTCCAGGTCCAGAACCACACTGGTCTGGGCGATGATAAAGGGGGAGCGCTCCGCTGCCACCCGGCTGTAGAGGAGCAGCTTGTCCAGCAGGTTGGCGCACAGCTCCCGCACCCCGTCCCGAATCTCCGGGTCCTCTGTCCGGGCGTGGACCACTACCCGATCCGGCTCCAGATCCACCCGGTAAATGGCCATGTGCTTGCGGAACTCCCGCCGGTCCCGGGGGCTGGGCATGTGCTCTACGTCGTACAGAAAGCTGATGTTCCGACCAGCGGATATGTCCAGCTCGTCAGCCAGGCAGAGCAGGGCGGCCAGGTAGGGCAGGTACACTGACTTCCCCGGCTCCACCTCAAACTGGGGCGGGTAGCCCGCCTGGTCCATCAGGTCGGTCTTTCGGTGGCCCCGTGCGACTTGGATCACCGCATGGAGGTAGTTTTCATTGGGAAAATCCAGGATGGGGCCGTACTTCTTCAAAAACAGGCCGGAGAGCTCCTGGTGGTGATCCCGCACTGCCCAGGCCCGGGCGTTGTCGTCCGCCGGCTCCGGAAAGCCCAGCACCCCCCGGAACTCCTCCAGGTCGGCCGGGGACACCCCCATGCCTACGTCGTGGAAGAGGGCCCCCATCATAAGTACATACAGATCCTCCGCCGTCAGCATCTCCATCTGGTCCCCGATAAGCTGGTTGCACAGCTCCAGGACGTCCAGGGTGTGGAGCACCGTGTGGTCGGTGAAGTCGGGAAAGTAGTTCTCGTACCGGGAAAGCATTCTCTGGGAGACAATAACACAGTCCCGGTATCGCCTGTGGAGTTCCGGCGAGAGCCGGGAGAGCCTGCGTTCTATGTTATAGTCCAGTTTCATCACAAGTCCTCCACTCTCAGGATGTTGTGCTATGTGCAGGCCGCTGGCGCGGTCCGTAGGCAGCAACCAACGCCAACGCCAATACGCCGCCCTTGACTGCCGGCAAGACATAGTAGACCACGCCCATCTGTGTCAGCCCGTTTTCTAACACCGCCACCAGCGCGGCCCCCACCAACGTTCCCAGGGCGTTGGGCTTTTCCGCGCCGCCCACGGAGCGTCCCACGAACACCGCGGCCAAAGAAGGCATCAGATAACTGTCGCAGCCGGAGATCTGTGCCGCAGAGTTACGGGAACAGACCACAATGGCCGCCACTGCAATCATGACGGCGGTAAGCATCCCCGCCAAAAAACGATACTTCTTTACGGGAATACCAGAGTAGGCGGCGGCGATATGGTTGCCGCCCATGGCGTACAGGCATCGGCCATGACGGGTATACTGTAGAAACACGAAAGCAAAGGCAACACAGGACAACATGATCAGAATGCACCAGGGAGACGCACCAATGGACAGTGCCGTTTCGGTCCAACTCGTGCGGATGGGCGCAGCACCCCACGACGTGGGCATACCTGCGGATACTGCTCCACCGCCCGTCCACCACAGGCCCAGCCCCTGATGCACAAACATCAGCGCACAGGTAGCCAGCATATCGGGTACACAGCAGACCAGGATAAGAAACATGGTCAGAAGATACAGTCCCATGGTCAGTACCACGGTGAGAATCACGCTCAGCCACAGGGGCAGGGCAAACCACAGGAACAAACTGGCAAACAGAAAGGAAGAGACGGTGGCAAGGGTGCAAGCTGACATATCAAAGCCGCCCGGTGCCATGGTAATGGTGGCGCCGATGGCAAAAATGGTGGTGATGGACATGGAACGCAAAATATTGACGGCGTTGACTGAAGAGAGGAAGCTTCCGCCCCGCAACAGTGAGAACGCCACGACGGCAACTACCAAGGCGATCACCGCCGCCCAATCCATACAAAATCCAGGGACGGATTTTTTGAGCCGTATGAAGTTCAAGATGGCTCCTCCTTTCCACTCTGCCCCGGCGGAAAGAACGGGGCCGTCCCGCCGACGGCGTAGTACATGATCTCATCCTCGCAGGTGCAGGCGGCGGCCAGTTCCGCGGCAATCCTTCCACTGTAAAGGACATAGATCCGGTCTGCTATCTGTAGCAGTTCACCGGGATCGGCGGAGGCATACAACACGCCGCATCCCGTTTGAGCCAGTTCCATCATGACCCGGAGCAATTCGAATTTTGCCCCCACGTCCACCCCCTTGGTGGGCTCGTCAAACACATACAGCCGGCAGTCAGCGGCAAGCCACTTTCCCACGACGGCTTTTTGTTGATTGCCACCGGAGAGAAATTCTATGCGCTGTTGAAGAGAGGGGGCTTTAATCCCCAGCGCCGCGGCTTGCGCGTGTGCATTCTGCTTCAGCTTTTTGTGGGAGAGGAAGGATAGGCGGCTCCACTTTTTCAAACTGGCGGCACCCAAATTAAAGGACACGTTCTCCCCAAGAAAAAGCCCCTGCTTACGCCGCTCCTCCGGCACCAATCCTATACCAAGCGCCACTGCTTCCGCGGGGCTGCGGGGATTGACCGGCCTGCCGTCCAGCAGGATGTCCCCGGCGGATCTGGGCAGAAGGCCAAACAGGGCCTTGCACACTTCGCTCTTCCCCGCCCCCACCAGCCCGGCCAGGCCCACAATTTCCCCACGCCGCACCGTCAGGGAAATCTCTCTTACGCTGCCGTCCCGGCTGGAGAGGCTGCGTACCGATAACAGTTCGCCGTCCGCCGGATGGAATACTCGGGAGCGGGCCGATTCCATCCCCGTGCCCAGCATATGTGCCACCAACTCGCCAGCGGTGGTCTGCGGGGTAATGGGGCCACCGGCGGCAAATCTGCCGTTGTGCAGCACCGTATAGCGGTCGCAGATCTGCAGAACCTCTGACAGGCGGTGAGAAATGAATACCACAGACATGTGCCCCTCTTTGACCAGTACCCGGCAAAGGTCAAAGAGGGTTTGAGTCTCGGCGGAGCTCAGGGGGGCGGTGGGTTCGTCCAACAGAAGGATCCGGCACCGGCTATGCAGCGCCCGCGCAATAAGTACCAGCTGCTTTTGGGCCAAAGTCAGCCGGCTGACCGGGATGCGCACATCAAAATCTATGTGTAGCTGGCGTTTCAGTTCCTCCGCCCGCCGGTACATCCTTCGCCAGTTGACCCACAGGCGCCCCGGATTTCCCAACTCGTCCAGCAGCATGTTTTCCGCCGCCGACAGGTCGGGTACCAGAGCCTGATCCACCTCCTGATAGACGATTTGGATGCCCAGATGCTGCGCTGCGGCAGGCGTACGCAGCTCCACCGTTCTACCGTCCAGGCGAACCTCGCCACGATAGCCGGAATAGATGCCGGCCAGCACTTTCATCAGCGTGGACTTTCCCGCTCCGTTTGCGCCCACCAGGGCGTGGATTTCCCCTGATACCAGTTGAAAATCCACGTGATCCAGCGCCTTGACACCTGGGAAGTCCACGCAAATCCCCTTTGCCTCAAGCGTAACTGCATCCATACGGTTTCTGCCTGTCAATGGGCAGCCAGGAGCATCATCACAAACAGTTCCACAATCACCAAAGCCCTCCATTCAATCCCCCAGTAGCCGCGCCATCCAGTCCGTGGTGGGCATCCAGCTGCGGTCGGTATAGGAATCCCCCGCCACGGTATCCAGGTTTGTAACATTGATGCCGCCCACAGAAACCATGTCCTGAGTGACCACAGTGGTGGGCAGCTCAAGCCAGCTTGCGACCTCTCCGGTCATGGGGTCGATGATGGCGTCATACTCTCCCGACAGTTCCAGCGCCAACACCCGCATTCCAAATTCCCCGTTATAGTTCCAGTTGGTAGTGGCACAGGCTTTCCAGGGCGAGCCCTGCCGGGCCATTTTTTCAATATCCCCGTTGCAGATGTCTACGCTGACCATGGGTATATCGTACCCGCCCTGGGTCAAGGCGGTATAGACGCCGCTGGCGTACAGGTCATAGCAGCACCAGATGGCGTCAATCTCCCCTGGCTGGTATTTAGCCAAGGTGGCGGTGGTGATGTCAGCCATAGAGGTTTCAGCGTTGCTGAAATCCGAAGGGCCAATGGTTTCTACAGTACGAATCAACCCCTCAGCCTCATAGGCGGCATACCCCTCCTGCCGGCGGTCGAAGGGAGAGAGAAAGTTGGGTCCCACCCATACCTTCAGAATATTGACGGGTTCTCCCGCTGCGGTTTTATCCGGGTACAGTTCCTTGCACACATACTCCAGCAGCAGTTCAGCAAACCGGGCGTCCTGCTGAAAGAATTGTGTCACACCGTCCACGGTCTGGGTCTGACCGCTGCTGTCCTTGAATTGGGTATCAAAGGTGACAATTTTTAAATCCGGATACTGCTGCAGCAAGTCTTTCAGGAAGGTATAGGCGTAATTCTGCCCGCCGTGGCTCAGCAGTAAGCCGTCATAGCCGGCGGCAGCGCACTGGGAAACCGTATCCTGCCACTGGGCGTCCGAGCCGCCGCAGAAGAAGGCATCATACTCCATGCCCAATCCTTCCGCTGTCTCTTGGGCAGACTGGGACCACATCTGAAAAATATCCGAAGGCGCCATCTGCATGATATAGGCCACCTTCTTCCCTGCCAGCGGGGAATCTTCGGCAGCCGAAGCGGAATCGGGCTGAGCTGAGCGCCCGCAGCCCGCCAGGGAAATGGCACAGAGGACTATACATAATTTGAAAATCCATCGTTTCATAGTGGCCGTTCTCTCTTTCGATTATTTGCAGCTATGTTCTGAATATAACCACACGATACACCCAACATAGCGGCGGCCGGAGGTGCACGCAGCGGACAAGACCATAGCTGAGCATGTGGCGCACCGGATATATGGCGGCCGCCTACAGTTATTGTCAGTATAGTGCCGCAGTGCCCGGACTTTGTTATAAGCGCAAAAAACGGAGATATATGCGCATAATTTGCTATCTCCGGTACGCGTAAAACAGATGCATACAGGCGCGGTATCTAGTCTTTCAGGCATTGCAGAACCCGACAGTAATTTTGCCTGTCCACTCTGCCGGGTTGTGCGCCTGGTGGTTACATAGCATACTGATAAAAATGTAATCCCCCGTTTTGTTTTTCTTTGGCGCAGGCATTATGCCACGCTGAATGGCTATATGCGTGGGGTATGATAATAGGAAGGAGAAAAGCCTTACCATTAAAACGGACAGTAGATTGTAAAAATCGGAGCATCCCCTTTCCAATGGGGATGCTCCGATTTTTGTGGAAGGTATGCTTGCTTTTCAGAGCCCGGCGATCATTACCTGACGGTGATCCGGCCCTGGGGCGCTTCGTAGACATCATCCACCACGCCGCCTAAATCCTCTGTCAGATAGGTGATCAGGATTTGGTAATCCAGAATGCCCTCGTCCAGTTCCAGAGGGTTATCCATAAACATGGTGAGACCATCGCCCCCCTCTTTGATGAGGTAGTTGTTGGAGGCCAGTGAATAGATCCCCTGCGGGTCGATCGGCAGATAGGAGCCGTCCTTTTGTAGGATATGCACATCCCTGACCCGGCGGCTTTCCCCACAGGATAGAAACATTCCCGCCTCGTCCAGGGTGACGGTGGATGTGATGGAGGTATCAATGGTATAGCGCAGGCCGGAGACTTGCAGGAAGCCGCCGTTCTCACCTGCCGCGTTCTCTCCGTCGTCGGTCACAGGCATGGTGAAACGGCTGGACATCTCCAGGGCGTCTAGGATCTCCTGGCCGCTCACCTCTGCCACGCACAGAGTGTTCCCGTACGGATGGACGGAGATGACGTCCCCGTATGTGATCTCTCCGGCATGGAGGTCTGCCCGGATACCGCCGCCGTTGACAAAGGCGACGTCGGCGCCGGAGACCGCCCGGTAGGCGTCGGCGCAGAAATCGCCAAGATTTGTTTCCCGGTTTCGGATCAGCCGGATGCCGGAACCGTCCTTCGTGGTAAGAGGGACATTAGAGTGGGCGATGACCTGGCCCAAGTCATCCTCGTACCGGGTCTGGATCTCTTTGATATACGTATCTGTTTCCAAATCCGTATCCGGATAGAAGCCAATCAGCCCAGCGGCCAGGTTCCCGTCAGCGGTGATGACGAGCTGACCGATGTTGTTCAGCCCTGTCCCGGTTGAGGACAGAAGCACCAGCTCCCCGTCCCGGTTTTTGAGCAGATCACAGGGGATCACACTGTGGGAATGGCCGTCCAGTACTGCGTCTATCCCCGTGGTCGCGGCGATCAGGTCTGTGGAGCGGAAGGGCGCTGAAGCCTCGTCGTCCCCAAGGTGCACCAGGGCCACTGCATAGTCCGCCTCTTCACGGCACTGATCCACCGTATCCTGAACCTGGGTATACAGCGCCTGGCCACTGCTCCCGTAAAAATCATAGACAAAGGCGCCTGTCTCATCCATAAAGTGGGCTGGGGTGGATTTTATGATGCTCTCCGGGGTGGAGATCCCGAGGAACGCGACTTTGGTACTGCCGTAGGAGACGATGTCATAAGGGACTATTGCGGAAACAGGACTCTCCTCCGCGCCGGTGTACTGGATGTTGCATCCGAGATACTGGGCGTCGGACAATTCCAGAAGCTCTGTGAGCCGGTCCATGCCGTAGTCAAATTCATGGTTGCCCAGAACGGCGAAGTCGTAGCCCACCTTGTTCATAATCTCCACCAGGTACTCCCCCTGGGAGATGCTCCCGATCGTATCTCCCTGCAGGGCGTCGCCGCAGTCTACCAGGGTCACATAGCCTGTTTTTCCCTCCGTGTACTGCTTATACGCGGCCAGGCCGGCATATCCAATCCCATTGTCAACGGCGCAGTGGACATCGTTGGTATAGAGGATGACGATATCATCCCCCGCCTGCGCCCCATGGCATCCGCCCAGCAGGAAGAGCACAAAAAGAAAAGTCATCAACAAAGCGAGTTTGGAACGTGCGATCCGTTTCATACGTTTCGTGTCCCCTTTTTTCAGGCACTGAGGTTTCTTTGGATGGAACCGCCGTGTATTCCGGCGTACGTCATAAGATCACCTGTAGGGTAAAGCGGCCGTTCTCCGCGGTGTATCGATAGGAGGCGCCGTGCTTCTGACAGAAGGCGGCGATAGAGCGGCTGCCGATACCATGGCCCTGCCGGGAGGAGACGGGCAACCCGCTCCCATCGAATTGAATTGTGCCCACATAGGGGTTGGAAATTTCAAACATAAGGCTGGGGTGGGAGATTACCTTGAAGCGGATTTCCCGCTGCTCCTCCGGCAGGCGCATACAGGCGTGGATGGCGTTCTCTAGGGCGTTGGAAAAGACAATGGCCAGTTCCGCCTCGGCCACTGGCAGCTTGTCCGTCAGGGCGATATGGGCGTCTACCTGAATATCCTTCCGCTGGGCCTGGCTGAAGTAAGTAGAAAATACCGCGTCCAGCACGGGCGGACGGCACCAGTGGACGGGCTTGCGCTCCTCCAGCTGGGTCTGGGCCGCCCCGATAAAGGCCAGCGCCTCCTGGGACTTTTCCTGGGCTACCAGCTCCGCGATGGCGCAGAACCGATGGCGCAGGTCGTGCCGCTCGATCCGAATGGCCTCCTCCACCGTCTGAACGGCCTCCATCCGGCTCTGGAGAGCGGCGAGGGAGAGCTCTGTGAGCTGCGTATGATAACGGGTCTCCGCCTCCCGTCTCACGCTGGCGAAAAGCAGGATCAGGACGCAGTAGAATCCCGCCATCAGCAGGGAGAATATCGGCTTTACAACTGTGGTGACCGCGTGGATCCCAACGTACCCCGGAAAAACGAACAAGACAATCAGTCCATAGGCCATCAGCCACACGCAGATCAGTGCCCAGCCCCGCTGGAGTTCATCCAGCGCCCGGAACACCAGCGGGCACAGATGCCGGTGGAGGAACCACAGCATTGGCGGGGTCAGAATCAGCAGGGTCGCCCACAGAGCCCACGGCTGCTGACGGGAGACGTAAAAGACGATGCCGCCGATGTGCTGCACCAGGAAGCAGAAGAGGACGGCGGACAGGAGCTGGTACAGCAGCCGCCAGCCCCGATACCGGCTGAGCAGGGCGGCCACCAGGAAGGAGGGCAGATAGACAATCAAGCTGTAGAGGCGCACCACCAGGTCCACGCTGAAGGCAAACGTCAGGCTTACTTCCATCGCCATCAGCAGGATGGCTGTTCCGGCAAAGATGAGGGCCGTCTTCCGGCGGGAGAGGCGGCTTTTCAAAAAGAGAAATACCATGGTCATACCAAGGCCCGTCATATACAACAGGTCCGCAAGAATCAACTCCGTCATATGCGATCCTCCTCCAGCCAATAATTTCCCCAAGCATGCTTGAAAGAAACCACCGACGCGCGGGGAATAGCTACCAAACCTCCGTTGTCCAGCAGGATCTGCTGCCCTCTTACCCCGGCGACATGCTGGAGGTTGAACGCAAAACTGGAGCCGCACTGACAAAAACGCGGGTCAGAGAGCAACGGCTCTATGGCGACGTGAAAAGTAACGCGAAGGCTCATGGAATCCACGGTGTCATTGGAGCAGAAGTAGCGCAGACCCCGCCCCACCCGCTCCGCATACAAAATCTGATCCAACAGGATGCGGCGCGGTCCGTCTTTCGTAGTGATCAGGATGGCCTTGCTCCGGCGGTCATTCAGTTTTTTGACGGCTGTGTCCAGTACCTCAAAAAGGCGTCCTTTCTCCAGCGGCTTGAGCAGATAGAAGAAGGCTCTTACGGAATAACTGTCGACAGCGTAATCCGAGGAGGTGGTCAGATAGATGATCTCCCCGCCTTCTCCCAATTCCCGAAGCTGCTGTCCCGTCTGGATTCCGTTCAGGCCCGGCATGATGATGTCAAGAAGATAGAGATCAAATCCTCCGGACTCCTCCACCTGATAGAGCAGCTCTTGCCCCTGGCTGAACGGATGAATCTGCCCGGACAGTTCGGGATGACCGTGCAAATATTCCTGCACAAAATTTGTTATCTGCTGCACGTACCACGCCTCATCGTCGCAAATCGCTATGCGGAGCATCCTGTATTCACTCACTTTCTGTCATATTGTCCAGTAAAAAATGCGCAATAACCTATGAATTTTGCACAGATCGTGTCGGGCGGATCAATTGGGTAGTAAAGTAATACCATGCTGCAAATCCATTTGTCAATAGGCCGACCAAGGACCAATTTGTTGCTAAGGAAGGGCGGGAGCATCCGTGGAACAAGAACGCAATGAGAGAAAAAGACTGGCCGTGCCGAAGTCGGGCGGCAGCGTATGGCCGAAAGATTCCTGCCCAGCATTCTTCCCACGGGAGGGCTGGCTGCCCATTGAGAAGGAGCAGTGCTGGTACTGTCGGTACGCCAATTTTCACCTGACCACCCCCGTGGCGCTGGATGTGGGGATCTGTTGTTACCCGCAGATACAGATGGAATAGGGAGATGGGCTGTCTTGCAGAGGCTGAAGAAGAACATGGCCAGGATGGAGTCCGCCATAGAAGAATTAGGGAGAAGGATTGCTCAACAGCTCATACTGGCGTTGATGCTTCCCTCTTCTGGGGATAGCCGCCCGTATGGCATAGCCCCGGCTCTATGCGGGCCTTCCTGTGCTTGAAGGTATTTTTCCACACGGTACTGCGAAGCTTCTGCCCACCTATCTCATTGCCATGTCCGTCTCCTCCTGGGCTGCCCTGTCCACCAATCTGGAGACCTGTGAGAAGCGGCTGGTAATGTCGGTGATCCTCACTTTGCCGTGCCTTCGTCCACCGGTTCAAGACCCTCCGGTGGAGGTGTCCTCTAGATCCTTTGACTGCCTGGGAGCGGCGGGACAAATCAATCAATTTGCCCGCAGCTGCTGGACGCCCTGAACGTGCGACTGGCCCTGGCCAAAACCATGGGTAGCGCTATACCTTTGAGGACAGGGTCAACCAGGTCACGCTGACATGCTGATAGGAGGAAAGACTATGACTGTGCCCCTGAAAAACGGGGAGATCATCCCCCGCATTCTGCGGGACATGAACGACGGGGTTCTGGTGCTGGACGCCGGAGGAAGCGTGCTCTTCCTCAACCGGCAGGGGGCCGCCCTGCTGGGGACGGAGGGGCTGGAGGGGGCACGGTATGCCACCCTCATGGCAAAGGACGAGGGCGAGGAGAACGACGGCTTCCACCAGTTCGTGCTGGACGCGGTGTACGACAAGGAGCACACCCACAGCGGGGAGGCGGACTACCGTATCCCCGGCGGAGAGCGGCGCCGCTTCCGTCTCACCTCCTCCTTTCTGAAGAGCGAGGATGGTGGGGAGCGCACCGGTGTGGTGGTGGTCTTTTCCGACGTCACCGAGGTGGCCCGGCTCCACCGGCAGCGGCGAGAGGCCTCCACTGTGTTCGCGGTGCTTATGATCTGCGTGTGTGCCTACCTGTTTTTGTGGAGCCTGCTGCGCTACCTGGACGCCGAGCCCCCCGGCTGGGTCATGAACCTGATGATAGAGGCCATCTCAGTGGTCATGTTTCTCGTTATCCTGAAGACCACCAGCTTTTCCATCCGGGACATCGGCCTGCGGGTGACCAATGCCCGGGCCACTTTCCTGCCTGACATCGCCATTACGCTGATGGGCTGTGCGGTGCTCATGGGCGGCAAGGTGTTTCTACTGCAGGCTGCCCCCGGCTTCTTCCCGGAGGGGGCCCCCTTCTGGGATTGGAGCGTGGGAACCTTCGCCGACGTGATCTATCCTCTGACTGTGATCCTCCAGGAGTTTTTGGCCCGGGGCGTCATGCAGGAGAACCTGAGGCGTATTTTCACCGGGAAATACGCCGGGGTTTTGTCCATCCTGGTCTCCGCCCTGGTGTTTGGGGTGCTCCACATCGCCTACGGCCTGATGTTTATGCTGGGAGCCAGCCTGCTGCTGGGGGCGCTGGGAGTTCTCTATCATAAGCAGGGCAATATCTGGGGCCTGTGTATCATCCACTATGTGCTGGGGGAGGAGGCAACATTTCTGCGTTATCTAATCTGACCGTCGCACCCCTGAATGGGACCTGGTGGGGTATATTTGCCCTGACTCTGGCGGCCATTTTCCTGATCTGGCTTTTACGGGGGCGGAGGCGGAGGAGAGGGGAGAGCAACCGGCGGTTCTTGGGCCTGCTGGCTCTGTTCACCCTGCTCTACCTGTGGGGGTACAAGACTCTGCTCTCCCTCCAGCCGGACTTCGACTTTTCCTTCTGGAACGAGCTGCCCATACAGCCCTGCAATCTGCTGGCCGCCCTGGCCCTGCTGGCGGCGGTCACAGACCGGCGGGCCCTCAAGACCTTTTGCCTGTGCGC
The DNA here is from genome assembly GCA_944385675.1 of uncultured Oscillospiraceae bacterium. Lineage (GTDB taxonomy): Bacteria > Bacillota > Clostridia > Oscillospirales > Oscillospiraceae > Lawsonibacter. The sequence continues at coordinate 95,421 of CALWYD010000080.1, read as the reverse complement.
CGGCATCCCCTTCGCCATGGTGGCCCTGCTCATGCCGGTGGACGGCTTCTCCCAGGTACCCCTGCTCAGCGTCTATTCCATCGGCTTTTACGGCTTCCACGGCCTGGTGCTGGTACTGGCCGTCAGCTTTGGCACCTTGCGGGTATGCCAGCCCCGATGGCGGGATGTACCCGGAGCAGCCGCCCTGCTGGCAGGCCTGGGAGCAGCGGCCCACGGGGTGAACCTGCTGCTGCGGGCCACGGTCTATCCGGGGGCCAACTACTTCTACACCTTCGGGCTGGAGGGCAACCCGGTGCTGGAGGGACTGTGGGCCCTGCTCCCGGTGCCCCTGGTCTATGAGTTGCCCCTGCTGTTGGTGCTGCTGGCGGTGTGCGCTTTGGTTATCCCCCTATCCCGGCTGGGCCCCGGCGGGCGGGAGAAATACTAGCTTAGGCCCGTTCAACATACAAATTCCTCAAATAATATACATCGGAGGTCAAACCATGAACATCATCAAAAACAAAGACGGCAACAAACTGAGCCTGGCCCTGGAGGGCCGCCTGGACACCACCACTGCGCCCCAACTGGAGGCGGAGTTAAAAGCATCCATGGACGCCATCACGGAACTAAATCTGGATTTCGAGAAACTGGAATACCTGTCCTCCGCCGGACTGCGCGTCCTGCTGGCCGCCCAGAAGGTGATGAACAAGCAAGGGAAAATGGTAATCCGCCATGTGAACGACACCATCCACGAGGTGTTTGAGGTGACCGGGTTCATCGATATTCTTACCATTGAGTAAAGGGCTTGAAGGGTGAAGGCTGCGGTCATTGGCAGTGGAAACGTGGGGGTAGCCGTTTTCGGAGAGCCGCTGTGGTTGCCGGAAATCATAGAACTGCCTATGACGGAAGAAAAACAGTCAATTGATGCCTCTGCCGATGTGGTTGCGGCTGTGACGGAGAGATTTTCAGAGAAGGGGCTGATTTAACTGATGAAATCCAATGAAATTGCGTTGTCCAATAGCCTGTCCTGCGCCGTGAATGCGCTGCAGGAGGTGGAACGGGCGTCTGAACAAGCGGGCCTTAACCGGGAACAGACGAATATTCTGCGTCTGCTGACAGAAGAAATGATATCTATGACAACAGATATTCTGAAAGCCTGTCGGGGGACCCTGTGGCTGGAGTGTGAGTGCGGCGACTGCGCTTTGCACCTGAACGCCATGGCGCCAATGGAAGAAGATGCGAAAGCGGCATTCATTGCCGCGTCGAAGGAGAAAATCAACACTCCCGTCAAGGGGCTGAAAAATAAGATCAGCGCACTGTTCGCCGGCCTGCTTATCTACCAGGAATACCCCGACTACTACATATCGGTATGCAATAGTTTTGGGGGCGGCGTTCCCTTGATGCAGACATCCTCCCAGGTGTGGTCCTTGGCGGAATATGGGAGGAGGCGCACCCAAGAGGAAAAATTCGCGGAAATGGAGGGCGTGGAGAAGTCGATTCTGCTGGGCTTCGCGGATGACGTCATTGTTTCCGTGCGAAACAACTGGGTCGATTTGACAGTAAAAAAGCACTTCTCTGCACCACTGCAGAAACAGATGCCCAACTTCATCGGCCTGTCCCACGTATGCATTTTTGTGGATGATATGATGGAGGCCGTGTCCTACTACCAGAAGCTACTGGGGGCTGTGCCTGACCATTATCTCTCCCACTGGAGGAACAAGGGATTTTTCCAAGCGGGCGGTTTTCTTGATGAGGCAGAGGAGGGCGATGTCTCTATCGCCTTTGTGAACGTGCCTGGCACAAAGTTGACGCTGGAACTGATGCAGTACCACTACCCAAAGGGGCGCAGGGAACCAGTGATTTTTGCCGCCAACGACGTCAGCGGGGCCCGGCACGTGGCGCTGAAGATTACCAATATCGACGAGGCCTTCTTACATATCAAATCCATGCCTGATACGAAACTCATCAGCCAAGCAGACGATTATCAGGTGTTCCAGATCAGTGAAACAGAGCCCTCCGAGGTGCATTTCTTTGACCAGGACCTGCGGGAGACGGATGAACGGAACGTGCAAACCGCCAAAATTCTCAGCCAGGTACGGTATTTCTACTTCATCGACAAGTACGGCCTGCAGTGGGAATTTGAACAGGGCCACAGCGACATCGGGGACTGAAGGAGGGGTGGGCCCTGCCTTTCCCATCTGTTGCCCAAGGCGACGAACATGGGAAAAAACGCTCATCCATAAGTCCCGTTTTCCAGGAGAATGAATGGGAGGACAACCGGTATGCCTGTCGCTGCCTGCAGGTGATGGCTCTCATTGCCTTGCCGGCCTGGGCACTGAATCTGCTGAACATCTTCATCGTACCCCAGTCCGTCATAAATGCGGGGATGCCCATCTGCATTTTCTTGTTCCTGCTGCCGACCACACTCATCCGCGTAATCCCCCGGCCGGACCGGCGGTTCAAATATTTCCATATGGGCTGCTACATTGTGGGCATTACCGTGCTGTCCGTTGCCATCCAAAAACACACCATGCTGGCGATCCAGCAAAAGCCCGCTCCGGAAAAGGTGGCGAAGAAAGCGCCGCGTACCGCCAGACCCGGAGCGTCTATGGGAGGGCCGTGCGTATGATGATATCTCACCAGGAGAACTGCGCAGAACATATCAGCCGCCTGCTGGCAAAAAAGCAGCGAATCGTTCATGTGGCCGCCGGCCGGGAGATGGCGGACCTGGTACTGAAAAATGCCTCTTATGTCAATGTTTTTTCCAATCAAATCTGCATGGGAGACATTGCTGTGGCGGAGGGGGTAATCGCGGGCGTGGGCTGTACCTATCACGGGGTGCAGGAGATGGATCTCACCGGCAAGCTGGTCCTTCCCGGCTTCCTGGACGCCCATATCCACCTGGAGAGCGCCATGGTGGCTCCGGGGGAGTTTGCCAGGGCGGTGCTGCCCCACGGCACCACCACCGTTATCGCCGATCCCCATGAGATCGCCAACGTCATGGGAGCCGACGGCATCGCATATATGCTCCAGGCCACCGAGGGCCTGCCGGTGGACGTGCAGTTTATGCTGCCCGCCTGCGTCCCTGCCACCCCCATGGATGAGAGCGGCGCGACGCTGGACTGCCGCTTGCTTGAGCCCTTCTACGGGCATCCCAGGGTCCGGGGACTGGCGGAGGTGATGAACTATGTGGGAACGGCGGCGGCGGACAGCCAGGTGCTGGAGAAGATCACCGTGGCCCAGGCCCGCCGCGGGCAGGTGGACGGCCACGCCCCCGGCATCACCGGCTACGACCTGAACGCCTATGTGGCCGCGGGAATTCGCTCCGACCACGAGTGCTGTACCCTGGAGGATGCCCTTCGAAAGCTGGAGCTGGGCCAGTACATTATGATCCGGGAAGGCACTGCGGCAAGGAATCTGGAGGCTCTGCTGCCCCTCCTCATCCCCCGGTACGCCGACCGGTGCATGTTCTGCTGCGACGATAAGCACCCCAGCGACCTCTTGGAGAAAGGGCACATCGACTGTCTGGTGAAGACCGCCATCCGGGCGGGGGTGGATCCCATCCTGGCAGTGAAGGCGGCATCTCTCAACGCTGCCCGGTACTTCATGCTGGATGACCGGGGAGCCATTGCCCCGGGGTATCTGGCGGATCTGGTGGTCCTTGACAGCTTCCGAAGCTTCCACATTGAAAAGGTGTTCCAGCAGGGGCGGCTGATGTATAGCGGCGGGACCATGGAGGACTTCCTGGCTCCCCGGGTAGAACCCCCTCTGGCCCGCCGGGCCCTGAACACCTTTCATATGGCCCCTCTCACCGCCCGAGACCTCCAGGATTCCCGGCCCAAGGGCGTGATCGGTCTGGTGGACGGGGAGATCCTCACCGAGGACAGAGGCCGTGCCGGCGGCGTCGATTTGTCCAGGGACATCTTGAAGATCGCTGTTGTGGAGCGGCACAAGAATACCCGGCACATCGGCATCGGCTATCTCCAGGGCTACGGACTGAAGGAGGGGGCGGTGGCCTCCAGCATCTCTCACGATTCCCATAATATCATTGTGGTAGGGACAGACGAGCAGTCTATGGCCGACGCAGCGAACCGGGTGGCAGAAAACCGGGGCGGCATTGCGGTGTGGAAGGGGGGCGGCTGCGCCGCTCAGGTGGTGCTGACCATTGCTGGCCTCATGAGCGAGGCCCCTCTGGAGCAGGTGAATCGGGATCTGGAGAGGGCCAAGGAGGCGGCCTTTCGCCAGGGAGTGAATCGGGGGATCGACCCCTTTATGACCCTCAGCTTTCTGGCTCTGCCGGTAATACCAACGCTGCGACTCACCACAAGAGGCGTTTTTGACGTAAATACCCAGCTATATCTTTGACAAAAACGTTTAAAGCTGCCCGATCCTTTGGGCGCGATCCACATGAGTGTGAGGGCAAGCAACTAATACAGAACGACAGGAACGAGGGGAATATCGATAATCACATTTATCTGTGCCATTGTACTGCTGATCAGCGGTTACTGGCCGTTGGCGTTACTTTCCTGGAGCAATCAGACCCTGGCCATGATAGCCCTGTAGGGTACAGCAATGTATCCGGCGCGTCACACAGGAAAAAGGTGGTGCGCTCTCCTGTGCGCTGTGCCGGCTAATTTTATGTCTGGCGTCTTCTGTACCTATATCCTGATGGTGGAGGAGAGCTTCCGCCTGTCGCAGTCCGTCGCCTATCCGGCGGGGATTGTTTTTGCAGTGGTCTGCGCCGCGGTATACGGATACAAACTGGCAAAAGGAAAGACCGGCACCCTGTCATGAATGGGGACCGGCAAGAGATGCGGGAGGAAGAGGGATAATCATGATTGAAAAGCTGTTCCATGTCAGGGAAAAGGGATCCAGCGTTCGGACAGAACTGCTGGCGGGCTTGACCACCTTTATGACCATGGCATATATTCTGATGGTGAACCCCGGAATGTTCGCCGAGCTGCCCGATGCGTCCTATTACGGTGTCTACATCGCTACGGCGCTTTCCGCAGCCATCGGTACCATTCTCATCGGCCTTTGGGCCAACCTGCCTATGGCCCAGGCTTCCGCCATGGGCTCCAACGCCTTTTTCGTCTACACCGTGTGCCTGGGATTTGGGCTGACCTACGCAAACGCCCTGCTCCTGGTTCTGCTGGACGGGATCGTCTTTGTCCTTTTGACGGTGAGCGGCCTGCGCAGGAAGATCTTTGAGGCCATCCCCACCCCGGTGCGGCTGACCATTCCGGCGGGCGTGGGCCTGTTCATCGCCTTCATCGGGCTGAAAAACGCCGGTATCGTGGTGGCCGATGCGGAGACCTTCGTGACCATGGCCTCCTTCGACCTGCTGTTCGGATCTGTCACCTGGGCGGACATCATGCCCATGGTGGTGACGCTGGCGGTGCTGATCGCCATCGCGGTCATGTCCTGCCGCGGAGTCCGGGGGGCCGTCCTGTGGGGCATTTTGGGTGGAAGCGCCCTATACTACCTGTTGGGTGCCTTCATCCCGGGGTTTTATGCCGGCTTTGGCGCCGGCCTGGATCTGGACCCGCTGGCGGCCTTCAGGGAGTTCGGCGTTGCGGCCTTGGGGCAGGTTTTTACAGCGGGCTTTGACTTTTCACACTATCTGGCAGACCACGACCTTGTGGAACTGGCTGTGCTGATCTGCACCACCGCCCTGGCCTTCTGTCTGGTGGATATGTTTGACACCCTCGGGACCCTGTACGGGGCCTGTGCCCGGGGCGACCTGCTGACCGAGGACGGCTCGGTGCCCAACATGGAGCAGGCCATGCTTGCCGACGCTGTGGCCACCGTCTGCGGCGCGGTGTGCGGGACCTCTACCGTCAGTTCCTACGTGGAGGCATCCGCCGGCATTGCCGAGGGAGGAAAGACGGGGCTGGCTTCCATGGCCACCGGCGGGTTGTTCTTTCTGGCCATGTTCTTCGGCCCCGTCGCCTCTTTCGTCCCCAACTGCGCTACGGCGGCGGCCCTGATCTATGTGGGGGTTCTGATGATCGACTGCGCCAAAAAGATCGACTGGCAGAATACCAGAGAGGCGGTCCCCGCCTTTTTGACTCTGATCATCATGCCTTTGACGTACAACATCGCCTATGGGATCGCCTTCGGCGTAATTTCTCACGTCCTGATCACCGTGTTTATCGGCAGGAGGAAGGAACTGAATTCGGGCACCTGGGTCATTGCCGGGCTGTTCACCGCCATGTTCTTGGTGACTCACTGACAGAGGAACACCGCACAGGCACTGGAAACGGAGCCTGCAGTACGTCTGTACGGTGAAGCTTCAACCTTCGTTGTGCAGTTTAGCCGCAAGATTCAAAAGAGAGGAAAATCCACCCCATGAAAACAGCCGCGCGGGAAACCTTGTTTGTAAGAAAATCCTTTTATACATTTTTCCTCCCCAGCCTCTTCTCCTGCCTGGGGATTGCCGCCGGCGGACTGGCCGACTGCGTCTTTGTGGGGAACGCCATCGGTCCGGTGGGGATGACGGCCATCAGCATCGGGCAGCCGGTCTATATGCTGTTTAATACCATCAGCTATTCCCTCTCCATCGGCGGATCCATCCACTACTCCAACGCCCTCAGCGAGGGAAACGAGGCGGAGGGGAATCGCATCTTTGCCAATGTCCTGCGGACTGACCTCTTTCTCAATATCGGCCTGTGCATCCTGGGCCTGCTGTTTCTGCCCCAGGTACTTACGTTCCTGGGGGCGGGCGCTCCCGGAACGGAGGTCTGGGCCAACTGCCAGTCGCTGGTCCGCGCCCAGCTGCTTCTGGTGCCCATTATGTTCTGCCAGGGCCCGTTTTATTATTTTGTCAATTGTGACAATGACCCGAAGCTGGCTGCGGTGGCTTTTGTGACCAGCAACACCCTGGATATCGTCTTCAACTATGTTTTTGTGGTTCTAATGGATATGGGTGTTGCCGGCTCGGTCTACTCCACCGGCCTCGGCGCCAGTGTGATGATCCTGATCAGCCTGATCCATTTTTTCAAAAAGCGGGGCTGTCTCCGCTTCTGCTGGCCCAAGTATCAGATCTATTCCGTCCTGAACTCTTTCCGGACAGGATTTGCCACATCTGTGCAGTATGTCTACCAGTTCATCACCATCCTGGTCTGCAACCATCTGCTCATGTCCATCAGCGGGGAGCTGGGGGTAGCCGTGTTCGGGATCGTGTTCAATGTGGCCCTGGTGGCCGCGTCGGTCTATGATGCTATCAGCATGGCCCTGCAGCCCATGGTAAGCACCTTCCATGGGGAGTGCAACAAGCCCAACATCCGGTGCACACTGAAGCAGGCCTTCCAGGTATCCATGGCAGTCAACCTGGTGATTGTGGCGCTTCTGGTGGTGGCGCCGGAGTGGATTAGCTTCGCCTTCGGTCTGCGGACGGCGGCGGAACTGGCCATGGGGAGCGCAGCCATCCGTGTTTACGCTCTGTGCGTCATCCCCTCCGGCATCAATATGGTGCTCACCTACTACTACCAGGCTCTGGGGCGGGAGTCCATCAGTTATCTACTCTTCACGCTGCGCTCCTTTGTCTTTTTCCTGGCCTTTAGTCTTCTCTTCAGCCTTGGCGGGATTGACCTGTTCTGGTGGACCTATCCCTGCATGGAACTGGCTACGCTGGCTGTGCTGGCAACCTACAACCGGCGCAACAGGTCGTGGACCTATCTGGATGAGGATGACAGCCGGGTATTCAGCGCCTTTGTGGAGAGCAGGGATGCGGACTTGGGCGCAGTGAGCCAAGCAGTCTCCCAGTACCTGGAGGGGATCCACGCCACGGTCACCCAGGGCTATTTCGCCGCTATCGCCGTGGAGGAGGTATGCGCCCTGATCCTTGCCCAACCCTTCCCCTCCGGCGAGGGGTATATCCAATTCACTATTGTGCCCCACAATGACGGGACTGTGGCCCTCCATCTGCGGGACAATGCCAAGGCATTCAACCCATTTGACCTGGACACGGAGGAAATCAGCCTGGAAAAGGGCAGGGGGCTGGACGCACTTGGAATAAAAATGATAAAAAGCAAGGCCAGGGAATTCTTTTACCGGCGGTATGCAGGCTTCAACACCCTGGTAATCCGGGTGTAGCCGAAGCCATACTGTGCCATTTTACTGGAATCGCGGGGAGGAAACAGCATGAGGCCCAGGGTAAAGTTTTCATTGGGGAAAAAGTTGACGATCCTTATCATACTGATGAGTGTGGTACTGAGCCTTGTGGCAATTTTTGTGAGCTACCGGGTATTCAGTTCCAACATGACAGCTTACTATGAAACGCTGGCGACGAACCTGGCGCGTACCCTGGCCAGCCAGCTGGATGCGGACGAATTGGACCATTATTATGAGACCGGTGAAATGGATGAGGCCTATTACATAACCCAGGAGTTCATCCGGGACATGGTGGACAGCAATGATGTGGAGTATCTCTATGTTGTCCGCCCCCATGGGACGGGGGTCACTTTCCTCTTTGATTCCGATATGGAAACCGGTGAGGGAGGCGAGTATGAAGATGGCGGCTACTGTGCCCTGGGGACCTATGTGGACCTGGTGGGAGAGTTCAAAGAGAATTTGGACAATCTTCTCGCCGGACAGCCTGTCGCCCCCATCATCCAGTGGGATGAGAGCTTCGGCTGGCTGATGACCGCCATGACGCCGGTGCTGCATGCCGACGGGACGATGGCGGGCTATGTGATGACGGACATCAGCATGAATGAGGTGATGAACACCCAGCGAACCTTTCTGATCGCGCTGGCGGTTCTGCTGGCGGCCCTCACCGTCTGTTTCATCGCTTTGTTCCTGGTTGTGATGCGCAGGAAGGTAATCCGGCCCATTGAGCAGCTGACCCGGGCTACCGGTTCCTTTATCCAGAACAACGAGGAGGAACTGGCCGCCGGCACCGCGACCGTGAATGTCCCGGCGATCCGCACGGGGGACGAGGTGGAGCTGCTGGCGGACTCCTTCCGAAAAATGGAGGAGGACATGATCTCCTATATCCGCAGCTTCATGGACATCACCGCGGAAAAGGAACGTATCGGCGCGGAGCTGAACGTGGCCACCCAGATTCAGGCGGATATGTTGCCCCGGATCTTTCCTGCCTTTCCGGAGCGGCCTGAATTTGACATTTACGCCAGCATGACTCCGGCCAAGGAGGTGGGCGGAGACTTCTACGACTTCTTCTTGGTGGACGACGACCACCTGGCCCTGGTGATGGCGGACGTCTCCGGCAAGGGCGTGCCGGCGGCACTGTTCATGGTGATCGCCAAGACGTTGCTGAAGAACGCCGCCCAGACGGGCCTGTCCCCCAAGGCAGTCCTGGAGAAGGTGAACAACCAGCTGTGTGAGAACAACGAGGCGGAGATGTTCGTCACCGTGTGGCTGGGCTTCTATGAGATTTCCACTGGTAGGCTGACCGCCGCCAACGCGGGCCACGAATATCCCGCTATTCAGCGGGCGAACGGGGAATTCGAGCTTTTCAAGGACCACCACGGTTTTGTGCTGGCGGGCATGGAGAATGCCCGATACCGGGAGTATGAGCTGGAGCTGGGCATGGGCGACACCCTGTTCGTGTATACGGACGGCGTGGCCGAGGCGACAAATGGGGCCAACGCCCTGTACGGAACGGACCGGATGCTTGAGGCGCTGAACCGCAGCCGGGACCGGGCGCCGGAGGAGCTGCTGCGGGATGTGAAGCGGGACATTGACCGGTTCGTGGGGGGCGTGCCCCAGTTTGACGACATCACCATGCTGGCCATCCGGCGGCGGAACACGGGGAAGAAGGCCATGAAAAAGCGGAGCGTAGAGCCGAGGCTGGAGCAGATCGGGGCGGTGAGCGACTTCTTTGAGGAGGAGTTGACAGCCCATCAGGCCCCGCCAAAGGTGATCGCCCAGGTCAATGTGGCCATTGACGAGATCTTTTCCAACATCGCCCGATACAGCGGCGCTACATCCGCCACCGTGGGCTGTGAGGTGAAGGAGGGCCGGGCGGTTCTCCGCTTCACTGACAACGGCAGACCCTATGATCCCACACAACAGGCCAACCCGGACACCACCCTTGGAGCTGAGGAACGGGAGATCGGCGGCCTTGGCATCTTCATGGTCAAAAAGACCATGGACCGTATTACCTACGCCTACGCCGACGGGATGAATGTGCTGACCATTGAAAAGAGCTGGTAGCAGAAGCACGATGGCCCGGTTCGTGATGAAGGACTTGGTGAAGAAGGCGGGACTGGAGAAAAATTTCATATCGAGTCAGCGGCCACCACCTCGTCCTGTCGGACAGAGTATCAGAAGAGCACGATGGTATCTTACAGCCTGCCAGAAGAATGATTGGTCAAGATCGGTGGTGGTCCACCAAATTGAAAGCGGCCTGTATCAGCAGCAGGTGTTGGCAGACAAGATGTTCAATTTTGAAAGATGGCTTCCGTCGCCTCAAAGGAGCTGGCTGTGCAGACGGTGAAGGATCCCTGTCGCTGTGTACGCCATATTGTTTGCGGCAACTTTCTCCAAAAGCCACCTCTCACTCATCTTGTGGCAGATACGTTCTGAATCGGATCCGCTTACCCGCAGAGGGTACGCCGCAGCCATCAGGCGGCAGAGCCGCCAACGGCTGCGCAGGCGCTGAGCTTCAATTCGGGTTTTGGTGCAGACCTGAGGGGTGTTCTTAAAACTGTTTGCCCAAGGGGACATCCAAAAAGGATGTCCCCTTGTTTGGCGTTCCGCTTGCCACGGTGAGACAGTTTTTCTCCTCAAGAGGCGGTATTCCAGAAGGAAAGTAAGCGTTGTGTTTTAAAACCAGGTTTGATAAAATATTCTTGAACAATCAATATGATATGGGGACGAGAAACACAGCCGGTATATACGGGTGTATATTTTGCTGCTGGGCCTATGTGTTTGGCAAGCTAATCCGTATTGTCCAAAGGCGGCAGGATGGCTGGAAAGCTGGAATTTCTCAGCTCAACGATATTTCTCTGGGGAAGCGATTCCACGATTAAAATCCAGAACTTTGAGGGTGTTTTCTAGCTGTAGGGCACTCTGGCCATATCCTGTATTATGTTCCGCCTTCAGAAATGGAGAGAATGCGTAACCGGAGTCGCGTTTATCTGGGTGGAAGGGGTTTTCCTGGAGATGGTGCTGTCCCCGGGAGAACTGAGAAGGAGGTTCTATCATGGGTATGTTTGCAAAACGTAGTGGGCAGGCATCTTCCCACGTCATATCTCTCAAGAGCTTGCTGACTACACTGGCCGCGGTATTGGTCATTGTGCTAGTCGCCGGAAGCTGTTCCCGTTCCGGAGGGGGAGAGACGGCCCATGGTTCTGGAGGGGAGACGGTGCCCGTGTCCTCTGAGCTCAGATGGGCAAACAATGTGCTGATGGCTAACCCGGCAGATGTAGTACAGCCCAACGGAGAGATGCAGTCCTCTGTGTTCCGTACTGACATCACGCGGGAGGAAATCTGCTGTGTGATATTCCTGGACACATTGGAGGATGCTCCTCAAGAGACGGTGGACGTCTCTGCTGCACAGGACGGCTCAGTTTTGCTTTGGACAGAGGAACAGGGAGAACTGTACCATCTGTTCATTGCCGGTGAGGGGGGTGTGGCCGCCCCGGAGGACTGTACGCAGCTGTTTGCCTACTATACAAACGCTGACGGATTTTATTTTAACGGTGCATTCCATACAGAGAATACCACTTCCATGAACGCCATGTTCAAACATAATTTTAAGATGACAAAAGCGGATGTGGAGACATTCGATACCTCCCGTGTTACGGACATGAGCAATGTGTTTGACACATGCAGCTCCATCGCTGAGCTAAAGGTGGGCGCCTGGAATACGGCCAATGTGCAGACTATGCACTCTATGTTTTTCAACTGTGACGGACTGACGGAACTGGATTTGAACCAGTGGGACACCGGCTCTTTGACAGATCTGCGCTGCATGTTTCAGGCCAGCGACAATCTGGAGACGATTTCCCTGAGCAATTGGGATGTCTCTCAGGTTACCCGCATGGACAATCTGTTTAAGGGTGTGGGTGCTGCTCAACTGGATCTCAGCGGTTGGGATATGAGCAGCGTGACAGATGCCAATGAGATGTTTCAGTACTGTTCAAAGCTGACCGCATTGACGGTGGGGGAGTGGAACCTGTCCGGAGCAGACACGGAGGGGATGTTTGAACACTGTGGTATCAGTGCCCCCACAACGATTAAGGGAAAACAAGAGGGGGGTTCCGGGGATACGACAGATATGCCCCAGGAGGCGACAGAGGTGGCGGCGCCCCTTTCCTCCGCGTCCGTTGTGCCCGACGGGGCCGTATTCCCGGATTTGGCAAGCTACGCGGCAGGTGAAATTGAATTTGGTCTGCGGGAAGCGGGAGCGGGGAAAACTATTACACAGAGTCTGGAATGTAATCTGGACGACTATGCACTGCTGGAGTCCTATGTGGATATGCTGGTGGAAGACTACGACTTTCAGTTGGTGGAGACGCCCTATTACGAGAACTACAAGAACCTCCCCGGCAATAAAACATATTTTGATTTTCTGCTGAAATACACCGGGCCGGAGGTGCTGACCGGGGATAAGTCCAAAGGGTTCAGCAACAGCGCAACGGGAGATATCCGGATTTATGGGGCAGCCAGGTATCAGTCTGTCTCGGGCAGCATTACCTACAACGACAGTCTAACCTGCTTTGACAACGGCCGGCGCTACGGAGAGAGCGGTGTAAGTACCTCACTGGCGGGAACCTCAGCCGCTGCCGGGCTGGTTCGTCTGTCCAGCGGAGCATACCAGACCACGGATGGGAGGCTGACCGCCGGCGTAGGAGAGGCGGCTGTGTGCTCTGGGGACAACAGCAAGACCTATTCTGCCCGCTTCCAGATTTATTCCGGTGGCAGCAAAGCTCTCTTTGTGGAAGATGCCTACGGCGCCGTCCGCCTGCGGCTGAGCTTTCCCAGCACAAAAGAGTTGGAGGCGGGCCTTATCATGACAGGGTTAGAGCTGGCCGATGACCATTCCTTTATCAGAAGTGGAGGAACCCACAAAAATAACAGTCCTCTGGACAGTCTTACAACGTTTTATGCCCTCCACAATGAGACATATTACAGCGCTGTTCCCGGGTTAAGCGGGGAGATCAAGCAGGTAAATATGCGCATCCTGTATTGGGAAGAAAATAAGGAGGCGGTATTCCACATCGGACTGCAGTATGACAGTGCTCCCCAGGAGGAAGAATACCTAATCGCTGTATCCATCGACCCGGAGACCCAGAGCGTGGGCGCAAATACTTCCGGAAACAGCGGTTCCGGCGGTACGCCTTCCTCAGATTCTTCCGACAGAACGGTCAGAATCCGCTGCACCTTTATTGGATGCTCTAACGGAAAGGTGGAGTGCAGCGCCTGTGACGGCGAGGGAGGGCGGCGCGTTTATGACCACTCCACGCCCCAGTACGATGGCGTTGGTACCAATACGAACAAGTGGGACTGGGAACGCTGCAGCAAATGCGGCGGGTCGGGAGAGATACCGTGCAGCCGGTGCGGAGGCGATGGCTGGATAGAGGCCAACTAAACAAAGGCTAGGCAAAGATGGAATATTCCAAAGTGAAAGGACATCCGTTTGGATGTCCTTTCCTTTTGGCTTTGGATATGGCAGCCGTCTTGACTGTCGCCCGACGGTGCAGAGGCATACGGGGCTACTGTGGAACGGCCAGAGGCAGGGTACGGAAGATCTGTTCCGTTGCGCTTTCGTAGGCGGAGGCGTCCTGTGCCTTTCGGATCTGTTTCAGAAGCTTCTCGCTCCCTTGGAACAGGGAACCCATATAGCTCCAGAGTTCTTTCATGTGGTAAACGGTGTTGCGTACGCTGTGAAAGGCTTCCAGGTAACTGTGGTAGAGTTGGTCGTGGAAAGCCCTCAGTTCCCCGGGCTCTGGAGCCGCGCCCCCTTTGGCCTGGCGGATCAGGGCAGGGTTGCGCAGAAGTCCCCGGCCCAGCATGAGCCGGGTAACGGTGGGAAACTCCCGGGAAAGTGCTGCGCAGTCCTGCACTGAATTGAGTCCGCCGTTATAGCACAGGGGGCCGGTGTACTCCTTAATAGTCCGGGCGAAAGCCTCCCGGCGCACCGGCTGGCGGTAAAAGTCGCTGCGCACCCGGGGGTGGACAATAAGCAGGGAGATGGGGTAACGGGCAAAGACCTCCAGCAGGGGGCCGAACTCCTCCGGGGATTCCAGTCCCAGCCGGGTCTTGACAGAGACGGGACCCTTTACCTGAGAGAACGATCTGTCCAGGAAGGCGTCCAGGGCTACGGGGTCGGCCAGCATGCCGGCCCCCTTTCCTTTGGCCACCACAGTGCCGGAGGGGCAGCCCAGATTCAGGTTGACCTCGTCATAGCCCATGTCGAATAGGGCGTTGGCCGCCCAGCAGAAGTCCCCCGCGTCCCGGGTGAGCAGCTGGGGCACCGCCCGGAACCCACGGTTGTGTTCCGGCGCAGTCTCCCGCAGATCCCGGGGGGTAAAGACCCGGTCCCGGGTGGGGGTGAGGAAGGGCATATAATAGGCGTCCATACCCTGAAAAAACTGGTGGTGGGCTTGGCGGTAGAGGGCGCCGGTGACCCCCTCCATGGGGGCAAAGTAGTATTCCATCTCAGCCCTGCCGCTCGTCCACATACCGGCTGGCACCCAGCCCGGCCACTGCGCCGTCTCCCACAGCGGTGGTCAGCTGGCGCACTGATTTGACCCGGCAGTCCCCGGCGGCAAATACTCCGGGCAGGCTGGCGGCGCAGTCCTCACCGGCCAAGAAATAGCCCCGGTCATCGGTCATCACCAGGGTAGAGAAGACCTGGCTGTGGGGTTCCTGACCCACGGCAACAAATAGACCGTCTACTGCCAGCTCCAGCGTTTTCTTCGCCTTTTGGTCCCGCAGAGTCAGGCCAGTGAGGCCATCGGAGCCGCTGTGGAGCGCCTCCACCGTGGTGCTGAGCAAAAAGTCTACATTGTCTTTCTCCCGCAGCTGCTCCACCAGGCGGCTCTCCCCCCGAAACAGGTCCCGGCGGTGGATGAGAGTCACTTTGGAACACCGGGCGGAGAGAAACAGGGCCTCCTGGAGGGCGGTGTCTCCACCACCCACTACAGCGACCGGCCTCCCAGCGTAAAAAGCTCCATCGCATACAGCGCAGTAGGAGACTCCCATGCCGATCAACTCGTCTTCTCCGGCCAGACCCAACTTCCGATGACTTACTCCGGTAGCCAGAACCAGTGCGGGGGCGGTGTATCTTCCCTGGGAAGTGGTCAGCTCCATCAGCCCGTTTTGGGTGCGCAGGAGGGTGACCTCCTCCATGCGCAGGTGAACGCCCAGGTTTTGAACCTGCTGAACCAGGGCCTGGGAAAAGTCAGCTCCGCTCATGCCTGGCAGGCCGGGGTAGTTGTCCACCAGGGGGGAGTACTGGATCTGGCCGCCGGCACTCTCGCCCTCCAAAACCAGTACAGCTTTCCCTGCCCGGGCTGCATACAGGGCGGCAGTCAGGCCTGCGGGCCCTCCGCCTACCACAATCACGTCATACATGGTGGGTATCCTCCCTTATCTATGTGGGTTTTAGAAAAAAGCGGCCCCGGTATTCCGGGGCCGCTTTTATTGTACCGCAGTCAGCGGCAGAATGCAACGCTCAGCCCACGCTTGCCGGGCGGATCTGGTCAATAAAGGTGCGAATGGCGCCCAGCCCCACCATCTTTACCGGATCGCTTCCGCTCTCCTCCACCAAAGTGGGGGCCTGGCGCACGCCGTAGCGAACGGTAAGATCGGGGTTCTCCTCTGCCAGCACCTTCCGATAAGGCACACCCGCCTGTTCCAGGAGCTTTTCCGCCTGGGCGCAGTTGGGGCAGGTACGGGTGGCAAAGAGCATCAGGGAACCGGAGAGGATGGGAGCCGCAGGCTGGACATCAACGGTTACCGGACTGCCGGCAACCCCCGCCCGCCGCAGGTGGGAGCGGCCGATATCATATACCTTCCGGTCTTTAAACTCCTGGGCTTTGCCGTCATTCCAGTTTTTTACTGGGCGGTAGTAGCCAGTGATGCGGCTAGACACGTCCGCCTCCTTACCGCAGTAAGGGCAGGTATGCTGTTCGCCGGCCAGATAGCCGTGGTCGGCGCAGACGGAGTAGGTGGGAGACATGGTGTAGTAGGGCAGCTTATAATTCTCGGCAATTTTCCGCACCAGAGTGGCCGCCGCCTTCCAGTCGGGCAGTTTCTCCCCTAAAAAGGCGTGGAAGACAGTGCCGGAAGTGTAGAGGGTCTGCAGCTCGTCCTGTACGTCCAGGGCAGAGAAGATATCCTCGGTGTAGCCCACAGGCAGGTGGGAGGAGTTGGTGTAGTAGGGGGTGCCGTTCTCATTGGCGGTAATGATGTCAGGGAACTGCTTCTTGTCATGTTTGGCGAAGCGGTAGGTGGTGGACTCAGCGGGGGTGGCCTCCAGGTTATAGAGGTCTCCGTAGGCCTCCTGGTAGTCGCTCAGGCGTTCACGCATATGGTTGAGCACGTCCCTGGCAAAGGCCTGGGTAGCCGGGTGGGTGAGATCCTGGCCCAGCCACTTGGCGTTCAGCCCCACCTCGTTCATACCGATGAGGCCGATAGTGGAGAAGTGGTTTGCAAAAGTGCCCAGATACCGCTTGGTGTAGGGGTAGAGTCCGGCATCCAGCAGTTTAGTGATGACGGTGCGCTTGGTTTTCAGGCTCCGGGCGGCCACGTCCATCAGCCGGTCCAGCCGCTTGTAGAAATCGGCCTCGTCACTGGCCAGGTAGGCAATACGGGGCAAGTTGATGGTGACCACACCCACGCTGCCGGTGGACTCGCCGGAGCCGAAAAAGCCCCCTGACTTTTTGCGCAACTCACGCAAATCCAGTCGCAGCCGACAGCACATGGAGCGCACGTCGGAGGGCTCCATGTCGGAGTTAATATAGTTGGAGAAATAAGGGGTTCCGTATTTGGCGGTCATCTCAAAGAGAAGCTTATTGTTCTCAGTCTCGCTCCAGTCAAAGTCCCGGGTGATGGAGTAGGTGGGAATGGGATACTGGAAGCCCCGGCCGTTGGCGTCGCCCTCAATCATAATCTCAATAAAGGCGCGGTTGACCATGTCCATCTCTTTTTTGCAGTCCCCGTAGGTGAAGTCCATCTCCTTCCCACCCACAATGGCGGGCAGGTTTGCCAGATCCTTGGGTACCGTCCAGTCCAGGGTGATGTTGGAGAAGGGGGCCTGGGTGCCCCAGCGGGAGGGAGTGTTGACCCCATAGACAAAGCACTGGATGCACTGCTTGACCTCTTTCTGGGTCAGGTTGTCCACCTTGACAAAGGGGGCCAGGTAGGTGTCAAAGGAGGAGAAGGCCTGAGCTCCCGCCCACTCGTTTTGCATGATGCCCAGGAAGTTGACCATCTGGTTGCACAAGGTGGAAAGATGCTTGGCGGGAGCGGAGGTAATCTTGCCCGGGATACCCCCCAGTCCCTCCTGGATGAGCTGCTTCAGGCTCCAGCCCGCGCAGTAGCCGGTGAGCATACTGAGATCGTGGATATGGATGTCTGCATTGCGGTGGGCATCGGCCACTTCCTGGTCGTAGATTTCGCTCAGCCAATAGTTGGCGGTGATGGCCCCGGAGTTGGAGAGAATGAGGCCGCCTACCGAGTAGGTGACGGTGGAGTTCTCCTTCACACGCCAGTCGTTGATCTGCAGATAGTCGTCCACCAGATCCTTGTAGTTGAGCAGGGCGGAGTTGACATTACGGATTTTCTCCCGCTGTTTGCGGTAGAGAATATAGGCCTTGGACACATCGGCATAGCCCGCCTCCGAGAGCACCTTTTCCACACTGTCCTGAATATCCTCCACGGCAATGCGGCCATCCTGAATTTTGGGCTCAAAGTCGGCGGTAACCCGCAGGGCCAGCATATCGATAACGCTGGGATGGAACTGCTTGTTAAGAGCTTGAAAGGCCTTGGTAATGGCGGCGCTGATTTTAGAAATTTCAAACTCAGCGGCAGCCCCGTCCCGTTTGGTGACCTGGTACATAGACGATCCCTCCATATGTACTTCCAGTTATCTTTCCACGTAAAGAAAAACCGGGAAATCCCGGTGTTACAGCGCTTTTATATCATAGCATTTCCAAGACAAGACGTCAATATATTGATTCCATTTTTTAAAGAAAACACAATATATTGTTTCTGCCGACAAAAAAGCGAGGATGATTTTTGTCATCCTCGCCAAAGGAACGTCAGTCCACGCCCCGCAGCTCCACTGTGGCAACAAAGGGGCGAACCAGATTGGCAAAGACCTCCAGTTCCTGCCGGGAGCAGGGGTGAAGGCCTTTTTGCAGCACCGAGTCCCGATCTACGAAGGACTGCAGGAAATACCGCTTTGCCCCGGAGAGCCAGGGACCGATGGCCCGGAAAGAGTCGGCGTCGTGGAACTCCCGCACTACGGTGGTGCGAAATTCATACTCCACCGTGTCCTCCAGCAGCAGGGCTACACTCTCCCGATAAGGGGACAAATTTAACTCAGGCACACCGGCCGTCTGGGGATAGCGCTGGGGACTGTTTTTAATGTCCATAGCCACATAGTCCACCAGGCTCTCCCGGATAAGCATCTCCAGCTTCTGAGGAAAGCTGCCGTTGGTGTCCAGCTTCACCGGGTAGCCTAACCCGCGAAGGGCAGAGAGAAGTCGGGGCAGCTCCGGGTGCAGCAGGGGTTCTCCGCCGGTGATGCACACCCCCTCCAGCAGGCCCCGGCGGCGGCGCAGGAAGGAGAGCAGATCCTCCTCATTCAGAGCGGCGGGGCCGGGGGAGAGGACAAGATCTCCATTGTGGCAGAAGGGACAGCGCAGGTTGCATCCTCCCAGGAACACGGTACAGGCCACCTTCCCCGGGTAGTCCAGCAGAGTCAGCTTCTGCAGGCCGTGAATGTCCATGGCGCCCATCTCCTCTCCGAAACCCGGTGCAGGCCGGATCCTCAGGGCATATTGTAGCGCCGGGGGCGTCTGCTGTCAACGCCCCCGGCGGGTTTACACTCCTTTGTACTTGCGCCGGGTGGCGATACCGCCCCGAATGTGGCGCTCGGCTTTGTTCTCCTCCAGCACTTGCTTTACCTGGAGGTACAGGGTACGGTTAAAGGCGGGAAGCCGCTCCGCCAGATCCTTGTGCACCGTGGACTTGGAGATGCCGAATTTTCGAGCGCAGGCCCGCACGGTGGCGCGGTTTTCTATGATGTAAAGGGCCATGATCTGAGCCCGGTCCTCGATGTTTCCTTTCACCCACAACACTCCCATCAAGCGGTAGTCCTATGGATGTTATATGCGCCGGGGGTCTGGGATATGTCGCTTTGCCTTGTGCCCGGGACCGGGGGATGGTATAATGTTGTCAGACACACCCCACCAACTTAAAGGAGGCGGCACAGCCATGGATCACAGTCAGCGCATGAGGGCCGGTTTGCCCTATCAGGCGTGGAAGGACGGCCTGCCCCAGCAGCGGCTGGAGGCGAAAAAGAAGCTGCATGTCTTCAACAACATGCCCCCGGAGGAGCAGGAGGCCTCCATGGCCCTGCTGCGGGGGCTGCTGGGTCGGGTGGGGAAAAACCCCTGGATCGAAAGCCCTTTTCGCTGTGACTACGGGGACAACATCTCTGTGGGGGACAACTTCTACGCCAACTACAACCTGATCATTCTGGACAACGCTCCGGTGACCATTGGGGACAACGTATTCATCGCCCCCAACGTGTCCATCTTCACCGCCGGGCACCCCCTCCATCCCCAGGCCCGGAACTCGGGCTATGAGTATGGACGGCCCATTGTCATCGGGAACAATGTGTGGATCGGGGGCGGTGTGATTCTGCTCCCCGGCGTCACTGTGGGGGACAACGCGGTAATCGCGGCGGGCAGCGTGGTGGGCCGGGACGTGCCGCCGGGGGTGGTGGCTGCTGGAAATCCCTGCCGGGTGGTACGGGAGATTACCTGTGCTGACCGGGACTTTTACTGGCGGGATCTTGCCTTTGATGTGGAGGACTACCTGGCTCCCGATGCCCACAGCCAAGAAAAATAATCAGGCGCCCCGAAGTCTCTCGGGGCGCCTGATGCGTTTAATAGAGCTTGTCCAGAATGTCCACAATGTCACCCATGACCCCCTGGTCGCAGTGGCACAGCACCCGGGCGCCCCAGTCCTTTACCTCCTGGGCACAGTTGGCCGGGGCAAACGGGATGGCGGAGAGGGCCAGCATGGGAATATCATTTTGATTGTCCCCCACACAGTATACTCGCTCCGGGGCAATGGACAGGTGCCGGGCCAATAGGGCGGTCATGCCGCCCTTGGTACTGCCCTTGCAGGTGACTTCCAGATAGTAGGGGTTGGAAAAGATAGCCTCGTAGTTGTCCCCATGCCGGGCCAGGAACCAGGATTGAACCTGGCGCAGGAAGGGATTTTGCTGCTGCAGAATGGCCTTTGACCAGGGGGTAGGAGTCTGCTGGGGGGGACAGACCGTGTACTCCATACCCACTTTTTTCATGTGGGCATCGGTAATAGAGTTGGCATTCCAGACATAGATGTCCTCTGCGTGATAAATTTCCATCCCCAGGGAGGGAAACTCCTCCAGCAGCTGGACAAAATCCTGGGGGGAAGTGAGGGGGAGGTAGGTCTGTTCCAGCAACTCCTGTCGGTCGAAATCGTACAGGGTTGCCCCGTTGGACAGCACAACGGGAGCGTTGATGGGGGCCAGATGGACATAGGGGGCGAAGGTGCGGTAGGCCCGCCCAGTGGCTACGGTAAAGCGCCCCCCCTCACCCACAAAGTAATCCAGTGCCTGCAGATTGCGGGGAGGAATGCGCCGATTCGCACCGTACAGGGTATCATCAAAGTCGCTGACCAGCAGGACTCCATCAAATTTTCCCATTCAAACCTCCCTCCCGCCGGGAGGTTACTTCAAGTCGCCTCCCTGGTAGTACCGCTCCAGAGGCGGATAGCTGAAGTAGGCCACCAAGCCGGTGATAATAATTTCTGGAATCATGTAACTGCCGTTGTAGGCAATGGACCACACGGGGGCTGCCCAGCCCAACTCATTGGGCCATAGCACCTCCCACACCACCACGCCGGAGATATAGTGGCAGGCCAGCCGAACCAGGAAAGTGACCGTGATGCCTACGACCAGTTCTAGCCGGGGACGGCCCAGGCGGCCCTTAAATATAGAGGACAGGCCAATAACAGAAAAGGCCAGCACATAGTCAAAGAGAATGATCAAGATTGCCGTGGCCACGCTGTCGGCGTACTGCACGTTCTGGATGCCCAGCAGCATCTGAAGCAGGCTGTATACGAAGGCGGCAAAGGTGCCCCACAGGCAGCCGTACCGCCAGGAGAGGATCACCAAAGGCAGCATGGAGCATACGGTAATTCCGCCCCCCAGGGCCCAGGGGCTGGAGAAGGGGAACAGGGAGAGCACCACGGCAATGGCCAGCATGACCGCGCTCTCTACCAGTCGGCGCACCCGCAGGTGGGCCGGAAAGGCAGTGGATGTCTGTGCTTGTTGGGTTGTCATAGTCGTTTCCTCCTAAAATGATGTACCGCAGCACATCCAAACGGGTGCGGTGCGGTACAACGGACGAAACGAGGAAAACTCGTCCACTTCCTACGCCGGCATTACCCGGATCAGGTTCAAGGGACTGAAAGTGGCACGGTCACTTTCCATCTCAGCCGGGAACAGCTCCCAGCGCCCCTGTGTTCGATTGTCTGCGGTCGCAAATATTGTATGTATTTCTTACGGGTTTGTCAAGAGCAAAGGGGAATACCAGAAACTCAGTCCTTATGATCCTCCGTAACAGCGCCGGAGCGGTAGGCGTCCAGCAGGCGACGCAGATCATCGGCCTGGGACTGCAGCTGGCGGCCAATGTCTGTTTCGGCAATCTTCACCCGGGACTCCATGCGTTCAAAGATGAGGGAATCGTTGGCAATATCGTGGTTATGGAGAATAGCGTCCCGCCGTCCGGCAAAGGGCTGGTGGGAGACAATGCGGATGTTGTGAGAGTTGTAAATAAGGGTGTATCCTGCAATGCCCGAGGTTGGCTGGTAGGCTTTGCAGAAGCCGCCGTCAATGACGATGAGTTTCCCGCCCCCTTTGATGGGACTCTCCCCTTTCTTAGCCTTCACGGGGATATGGCCATTGATGATGTGGCAGTGGGGACCCTCCAGGCCAAATTCCCGCAGGATCATCTCGCAGATTGCCGGGTCATTATACAAGGTGTAGTAGCAGTTTTTGGGCTCGGCCCAAGCGCTCTCATCCTTGATGAGTCGGCGCTCAAAGGTGGTCATTCTATCCCGGCCAAAGATGGGGCTGTTGCGTCCGGCCCACAGCCACCAGAGGAAGTCCATGCCAAACTGCCGTTCAGAGGAGCCCGGTTTATCATAGTACGCTTTACGTGCAGTTTTTTCTGCATAATCCAGGAAGGCCCGGCCAGAGCGTTCCTTTCCTCCGATGGTGAAGGAGAGGAAGGTGCCGTCCTGGGCCATAGGAATACAGCCGTGGAACATCAGGTTACCATTATAAATTTTGTAAAGCCCGCCTTTGGAGTAGAGAAAGCGAATATGGCGCTGGAGCTTTTCACTGCGGCGGAAGCCGGCAGTGAGCTGGTCAATCACCTGGCTCTCTTCCGGGGTCAGGGTGTAAGGATCGGCGGGATCCACCGTGGGGAAGTCACAGTCCTCCAGGGCATAGGTAATGCCCCCAATGGTAATACACTTATTTTTATAGTCAATTTTGTCCAATAACAGTCGGTCAGCCATGCCAAATTCGGGCCAGCGGAGAATTTTCTGCCCCTCCAGCTTAAACAAGATGACAGTGATAGCCTTGTGCATCCGGGCAGAGAGAAGCTTGTCCTTTTCTGTATACTGTTTCCCGTCTGAACCGGTGAGCTTGACGGCAAAGCAATGGGTGTCACAGTCCTTATATACCTCATTGGCGAAGATGGACAGGGGGCGTAGGGAGATGCCGTAACCCGTCTCAATCACTTCAAGATTGTTATAATGGATGGAGTTGGCCAGCACTGTAGCCACCAAAGTGCGGGAGCCGGAGGCCGCACCCATCCATAAAATGTCGTGGTTGCCCCACTGAATGTCCACACTGTGATAGTCCAGCAGAGAGTCCATAATAATGTCGGCCCGGGGGCCCCGGTCAAAAATATCTCCTACAATATGCAGGTGGTCCACTGCCATGCGTTTAATAACGGAACATACCGCTACGATAAAGCCGGGGGCCTGGTCGATGTCAATAATGGTGTTGATGATATTTTCGTAGTAGTCCCGCTTATCCTCCTCCTCATAGTGGGTGTGGAGCAGCTCATCAATAATATAGGCGTAGTCCTTGGGCAGGGCCTTGCGAACCTTGGAGCGGCTGTACTTGGAGGAGACCCAGCGGCAGGCCTCAATAAGACGGTGGAGCGTAATCCGGTACCACTCTCTCAAGTCTGACGTCTCCCGGCGTACAAGCTCCAACTTCTCTTCCGGGTAATAAATGAGGGTGGCCAGCTGATCCCGTTCAGAGCGGGGCAGACTGGCGCCAAACAACTCGTCCAGCTTCTCCTTCACCACCCCCGAGCAGGAGTTAAGAATATGGAGGAAGGCTTCATGCTCCCCGTGAATGTCGGAAATAAAGTGTTCGGTGCCCTTGGGCAGGTTCATAATGGCCTGGAGATTGACAATCTCTGTACTGGCTGCCTGGACAGTGGGATACTGCTTGGCCAGCAGGCTGAGATAGCGCAGCTCTTCGGGCTTAAAAGCCTTTTTGGACTTCATGGGCTTGCCTCCTTGTGCTGTTTGTTCCATTATCCCACGTTTTTTCCGCCGGTGCAACCGAATCTTGGCCGGGAGACACGATAGGACAGAAACTGTGCAACTTTGGCAAAAAGAATGCCCCTTGTCCCCTGAGAACTTTAGTGCTATACTATAAAGAATCTTTAAGGAATCTTTTCCGGCAAGGAGTGAATATTCCGTGTCACAGCAATATAAAGGGGAAGAGGCGCTGGCCAAGGCGCCGATTGGACGTTTGATGCTGAAGCTGGCTGTTCCTGCTGTGGCGGCGCAGATCATCAATATGCTATACAATATTGTGGACCGGATTTACATCGGCCACATCCCTGTTGTGGGGCAGACTGCGTTGACCGGCGTAGGAGTCACCTTTCCTATCATTCTACTCATCTCCGCCTTTGCCGCCTTTGCCGGCCAGGGAGGCGCTCCTCTGGCCTCTATCCGGCTGGGAGCAGGCGACCGGGATGGTGCGGAGCAGATTTTGGGCAATTCCTTGACCCTGCTTTTAGGTGCAGCGGCAATACTTACGGTTGCTTTCAGCATATTTAAGCGTCCCTTGCTCATGGCCTTCGGTGCATCCCAGGAGACCATCGGTTATGGGGTGGACTACATCGGAATCTATCTGCTGGGCACGGTGTTTGTCCAGCTGGCCCTGGGTCTGAACACTTTTATTAGCGCCCAGGGCAAGGCCACTGTGGCCATGCTCAGTGTACTGATTGGGGCAGTTTTAAACATTGTGTTGGATCCGGTGTTTATTTTCCTCTTTGACCTGGGTGTGCAGGGCGCGGCCATTGCCACCATTCTCTCCCAAGCAGTGAGTGCCGCCTGGGTACTGCTTTTCCTGTGTTCCTCCCGTTCCGGGCTGCGGGTACGCTGGAAAAATATGAAATTGCGGCGGAAAACCACAGTAAATATTGTCGCTTTGGGCATTGCCCCGTTTATCATGCAGTCTACTGAGAGTCTGGTCACGGTGGTGCTGAACACCGGTCTGCAGACCTTTGGCAATGACCTGTATGTGGGCTCTATGACCATTCTCCAGTCGGTGATGCAGATGATAGTCATGCCCACCCAGGGGATCACCCAGGGCGTTCAGCCCATTATGAGCTATAACTATGGGGCGGGCGACTACCGCAGAGTGCGGGACACGTTTAAACGCCTGTTGGCTGTCACCATGACGGTGACCATCTGCGCATTTCTTATCGTCTGCCTGTTTCCGGAGCTGTTGGCCCGGCTGTTTAACAACAATGCCCAGCTGGTGGAGTTGGTGGCACAAGTGATGCCCATCTTTTTCGGAGGCATCTGGGCATTTGGTGCCCAGATGGCCTGTCAGATCACGTTCATGGCCTTGGGGCAGGCGCGGACCAGCCTGTTTCTGGCCCTTTTGCGAAAAGTCATTTTGCTGGTTCCCCTTGCCATTATCCTGCCCCGGGTAACGGGCAGCGTTATGGGTATCTATGTAGCGGAACCTGTGGCCGACTTTTTGGCCTCTGCCACCACTCTGACCCTGTTTCTCAGCCGGCGGAAAAAGCTGTTGCCTACAGATTCCCATATGTGAGAGAATGATATAAAAAAGGCCGCGTCTGCGTAAGGCAGACGCGGCCTTTTTTGATTACTCCAAAATCGCTCCCCGGTCGGCAGAGGAGACCAGCCTGGCGTACCGGGCCAGGTAGCCGGTTTTGATTTTGGGTTCGGGACAGACCCACCGGGCCTTCCGGGCAGCCAGGGTGGCCTCATCCACCTCCAGAGTAATGGAGTGGTTGGGGATGTTGATGGATATAAGGTCCCCCTCCTCCACCAGTCCGATGGGGCCGCCGGAAGCCGCTTCGGGAGATACGTGGCCGATAGAAGCCCCACGGGTAGCTCCGGAAAATCGTCCGTCGGTGATAAGGGCCACATCCTTGTCCAGTCCCATCCCCGCGATGGCAGAGGTAGGATTGAGCATTTCCCGCATGCCCGGCCCCCCCTTGGGCCCCTCGTAGCGGATTACTACCACATCTCCGGCCACAATTTTGCCTGCGTAGATAGCCTCGATGGCCTCCTCCTCAGAATTAAATACCCGGGCGGGGCCCTGATGTACCATCATCTCCGGGGCCACTGCCGACTGCTTGACCACGCAGCCGTCAGGGGCCAGATTGCCCTTAAGTACTGCGATGCCCCCTGTTTTGGAGTAGGGGTTGTCAATGGGGCGGATGATCTGCGGATTGCGGTTGACTACGCCCGACAGGTTCTCGGCAATGGTCTTGCCAGTGCAGGTGAGCAGGCTAGTGTCGATAAGGCCTTTCTTGGCCAGTTCGGCCATCACTGCGTACACCCCGCCCGCCCGATCCAGATCCTCCATATAAGTATCCCCGGCGGGGGCCAGGTGGCACAAATTGGGGGTCTTCTCGGAGATCTCGTTAGCCATATCGAAGGACAGCTCGATGCCGCATTCGTGGGCAATGGCCGGCAGGTGGAGCATAGTGTTGGTGGAGCAGCCCAGGGCCATGTCGATGGTCTCAGCGTTGTGGAAGGCCGCGGGGGTCATAATATCCCGGGGGCGAATATTTTTCTCTACCAGCTCCATCACCTTCATCCCCGCATGCTTGGCCAGGCGCAGCCGGGCGGAGTAGACAGCAGGGATGGTGCCGTTGCCCTGCAGGGCCATACCGATGGCCTCGGTGAGGCAGTTCATGGAGTTGGCGGTATACATTCCCGAGCAGGATCCGCAGGTGGGGCAGGCGTTGTTCTCGTACTCCTCCACACCCGTCTCATCCAGTTTGCCGGCGTAATAGGCCCCCACCGCCTCGAACATGTGGGAGAGGCAAGTGCGCCGGCCGTCGTTGAGGGTTCCCGAAAGCATGGGGCCGCCGGAGACAAAAATGGTGGGAATATTTACCCGGGCGGCGGCCATCAGAAGGCCAGGCACGTTTTTATCGCAGTTGGGGATCATGACCAGCCCGTCAAACTGGTGTGCCAGGGCCATGGCTTCGGTGGAATCTGCAATGAGGTCCCGGGTGACCAGGGAGTACTTCATTCCCA
The DNA here is from genome assembly GCA_944385675.1 of uncultured Oscillospiraceae bacterium. Lineage (GTDB taxonomy): Bacteria > Bacillota > Clostridia > Oscillospirales > Oscillospiraceae > Lawsonibacter. The sequence continues at coordinate 68,622 of CALWYD010000080.1, read as the reverse complement.
CGTGTCCCATGGCAATGCCGTCGCACACCGCAATGGCAGGAAACTCCACCGGGGTGCCTCCGGCAGATCGGATACCCGCTTTGACGGCATCGGCAATCTTGTCCAGATTCATGTGGCCGGGGACAATCTCATTATAGGAACACACTACGCCGATAAGGGGCCGCTCCAGCTCCTCTTTGGTATAGCCAAGGGCATAGAGCAGGGAGCGGTTGGGGGCGGCGGGAATGCCTTTTTTCACAACATCGCTGCGCATGGAAACAAACCTCCTCAATAAAACTGCAACAAGTTGTCTGATTTTACTTGCATTGTCTGACTACATAGTATAGGATAGAGGGGAGGATGTCAAGGGGCTACGTGTCCGTTTATTAAAAAATTCCGCCGGGAGGGCGGGAAGGAGGACATGCCATGGATAAGGCCAATCTCAGAGAGCAGACCTTCCGGCGGCTGTATACCATGATTGCTGTAGAGGGCCGTCTGGCCCCGGGGGATAAGCTGCCCAACGAGGTGGAACTGGCCCAGCAGCTTGGGGTGAGCAGGACTACTTTACGGGAAGCGCTGCGGGATTTGACAGCCCAGGGAGTCCTGGAGGTGCGCCGGGGTAAGGGAACCTTTGTAGCTCAGGGAGCACGGGAAGGCGATTTTGGCTTTGCAAGGCTGGAGCGGGTACGGGGCCGTCTGCGGGATCTGTTTGAGCTGCGCGCTGTTTTCGAGCCCCAGGCCGCCCGCTTAGCCTGTCGTCGGGCAGAGCCGGAGGAGCTGAAGGACATTTTGGACAAGGGGGCGGCAGTGGAGCTGTGTATCCGTTCCGGTCGGGATCGCACCCGAGCCGACCGGGCCTTCCATGCTGCTATCGTCCGGGCCACCCACAATGAATTTATGATGCGCCTGCTGCCGGTGATCAGTCAGGCCGTAGAAGAAGCTATCTCCACCGGAGAACATGAGGAGGCGCTGGCTCAAGTGACTCTTCAAGACCATGCCCTGCTTATGGATTTCTTTCGCCGCGGGGACGAGGCTGGAGCCGAGCACGCCATGGCCATCCACATGATTCATGCCATGGAGGAGATGGGATTGGAGTAAACGCCTGTGGGATGTGTCCCATGGGAGTGCGTGGCCCGCCGAATGAAGAAATAAAGCAAAGAGGAGTATGGAAACGAAAAACAGTCACACCTTTTGGTGTGACTGTTTTTTTGGTGGAGACAACAAAAACTCGAATCTGTGACCTGACCCGTTGGAGGGGGTGGCCCGCCGAATGAAGAAATAAAGCAAAGAGAAGTATGGAAACGAAAAACAGTCACACCTTTTGGTGTGACTGTTTTTTGGTGGAGACAACAGAACTCGAATCTGTGACCTTCCGCGTGTGAGGCGGACGCTCTACCAGCTGAGCTATGCCTCCATATGGAGAAAGACGGCGAAAAAGGTGGTGACCCGGACGGGACTCGAACCCGTGTTGCCGCCGTGAAAGGGCGGAGTCTTAACCGCTTGACCACCGGGCCGTTTTCTTTCTATGAAATCGGATCAACGACCCGCTCATCTTTATATGGTAGCGGCAACTGGATTCGAACCAGTGACACCGCGGGTATGAACCGCGTGCTCTAGCCAACTGAGCTATGCCGCCTTCTCACCCATCTCAAACAGGGCAAGGGTTAGTATAGCCGATTTTCTTCCAGTTGTCAACAAGAAAATTTCCTTTTTTTAAATTTCCCTATGCTGTTTTAGCGCAGCAAGACAGATAAGAGAAACGCAATGGCGGCAGGGGTCAGACTGACAAGATGGAATGGCTGCTCCATAAGAGCCCGGATGAGCAGAATCACGGCCATTACCCGCAGAAGCCAGGGCAAAAGCCCTAAAATAACCAGAAAAGGGATACTCAGAAGGGCCATCCCCAGCATCAAGACAGGGAGGAGCAGCAGGCAGATAAGAGATAGGGCCAGAAGAGACAGCATGGATATTCACCTCATATCAGAATATGAAAAGTATATCAGGATGTTCTTAAAAGGGCAGGAGCAACAGATTAAAATTCCATGAAATTTTGTCCGAGGGAATAAAAGGGGGCCGCCTGAGTGGCGGCCCCCGGGAAGGAGATGTGGTTCAATTTTGATCAAAGCGGGAGCGGTATTTTCGCATCATTTGAGCAAACAGTGCTCCATTGGTAGGCGGGGTATAAGTAATGGCATTGGCTCCTGCCTGGATGGTGCGCTCAATATCCTCGTCTGTGGGTCCCCCGGTGGCAATAATGGCTACATCGGGGAAATCCTGGCGGATGGTCCGGACAATCTCCGGAGTTTTGGCTGCCCCTGAGACATTTAAAATGTCGGCCCCGGCAGCAATCCGTGTGCCGATATCCATCTCGGAGGAAACAATGGTGGCAATGACAGGAATGTCTACTACCTTTTTAATCTGGAAAATGGTCTCGTCGGAGATGGGAGCATTGACTACCACGCCATAGGCCCCCTGATGTTCCGCATAAGCGGCCAGGCGTACCGAGCGGGGGCCATTGGTGGTGCCTCCGCCCACCCCCACAAACACGGGGACATCCGCCACGCCGATGATGGCCTGGGCAATGGCGGGCTGAGGCGTGAACGGATATACGGCAATAATTGCGTCAGCGTTTACATTTTTGATAATGGCTACATCGGTAGAAAAGACCAGGGAACGAATTTTTCGGCCAAAGATGCGGATGCCTGAGCACTGGTGAATGACATGAGGAACATCCAGCAGATGGCTGCGCAGTGTCCCTGTATATTCCGGTATTTTATCCATCTGTCTGCTCCTTTTCTGGCGGCGCACAGGCGCCTTGGATGGGAAAGGGATAGATGCCCTCAGCGGAAATACAGGGCACCGGATTCAAAGAGAGGCTGGTGTTTTTCTCCGGGGATATTTACCCCCACAAAGGTGCCGCGGCGCTCCAGATGCCCCATTTTTCCAAAGACCCGACCGTCAGGGGAGAAGATGCCTTCGATAGCTTCCATCGAGCCATTGGGGTTGACATCAATGTCCATGGAGGGCCGGCCCTCCAGATCCACGTACTGGGTGGCCACCTGGCCGCTGGCTATGAGTTGGGAAATGACCTGGGGAGGTGCCACGAAGCGTCCCTCTCCGTGGGAGATGGGGATAGTGTGCAGGTCGCCCACCTGGCAGTTGAGCATCCAGGGGGACTGAATGGAAGCCACCCGGGTGGTAACATACCGGCTCTGGTGCCGGCCGATGAGGTTGTAGGTGAGGGTGGGGCAATCGGCGTCCATATCCCGAATCTCTCCGTATGGTACCAGACCAAGCTTTACCAGGGCCTGGAAGCCGTTGCAAATGCCCAACATCAGGCCGTCTCGATGCTTGAGCAGATCCATAATAGCATCTCTTAAAGCGGGAGAACGGAGGAAAGAGGCGATAAACTTGCCCGAGCCCTCCGGCTCGTCACCACCGGAAAAGCCTCCGGGCAGTACCACCATCTGGGCCGCCCGAATGGCTTTTTCCAGGGCCTGGGCAGATTGGGAGAGAAGATAGGTGGTTAGATTTCGGATAACGACGATCTCAGGTTCAATCCCCGCCCGCAGACAGGCCTTGGCGGTATCGTACTCGCAGTTGGTGCCGGGGAAGACGGGAATAACCGCCCGAGGCCGAGCCGCCTTATGATTGCACACGGCCACAGAGCGCTTGTCCCAGGAGATAGGAGCCACTGCCTCCGACGTACCCGCGCGGGTGGGGTAGACCTGCTCCAACACACTGTCGTTGAGGGTAAGCAGCTGTGGGATGGGGGCCGAATCTCCTCGGCCAAGGTCAATGACAGGTTCTGCGGAGGTAACTCCAAGCAGGAAGGCTTGGGTTAGCTCGGTATTTGCTTCAGCTACGATCCAGCCCGGCATGGGAACATACCATACCTCAGGTCCGTGAGCCGCAGCAACAGCCTGAAAACCAATCCCGTTTCCAAAGGACATGTTCATAATTGCTTCCGCAGCGCAGCGCTCTACGGCGTAGGCAGAGAGAATTGACCCCTGTTTGCAAAGAGTGTGGAACCGGCCCCAGTCTGACGGGCGGAAGAGGTATACCCGGTGGCCTGCGCCCTTAAATTCGGGGGAGAGAACCTGGCTGGCCTTCACTGGGGCGATGGCGAAGGAGATAAGGGTGGGGGGCACATCCATGTCCAGGAAAGAACCGGACATGGAGTCCTTACCGCCAATAGCAGCTGCTCCCAGCTCCAGTTGGGCGTCCAGACCGCCCAGCAGGGCGGCAAAGGGCTTCCCCCAGCGCTCCGGGTCATCCCTCAGCTTCTCGAAAAATTCCTGGAATGTGAGATAGGCCTTCTTATAGTCAGCCCCTGCAGCCACAATCTTAGCCATAGAGGAGTACACTGATTCCCGGGCGCCGGCATAGGGGTTGATACCCATACGCTCCGGGTCAAAGCCCCAGGCCATGACGCTGGCCTGGTCCGTTTCCTGTCCCGGATCCACCGGGAACAGAGCTGCCATAGCCTGGGCGGGGGTGCGCTGATATTTACCTCCGTAGGGCATAAGTACGCTGCCCGCGCCAATGGAGCCGTCAAAGCGCTCGGTGAGTCCGCGGCGGGAGGCACATTTCAAGCTGCCGGCCATCTCTGTTAAGGAGCGGAAAGGGAGTGCCTGCAGATCACGATCCCCCTGCCACGCCCCCCTTTGGTCGATGACCGGCAGGCTCTGGGCAGATTGCTTGGGGACGGATACCCGGGCGTGCTTTACCGCCCCGTTGGTATTCAGAAAGGCACGGGACAAATCAGCAATTTTCTGTCCTTTCCAGCGCATCACCATACGGGGGCTCTGGGTAACTACAGCGACCTGATAGGCCTCCAGATTCTCTTCCTCCGCCGCGGCAATAAACTTGTCCGCGTCCTGAGGAGCTACCACTACCGCCATGCGCTCCTGGCTCTCTGAAATGGCCAGCTCTGTGCCGTCCAGCCCGTCGTATTTCTTGCGCACCGCGTCCAGATTAATCTCAAGGCCGTCAGCCAACTCGCCAATGGCTACGGATACGCCCCCGGCCCCGAAGTCGTTGCACCGCTTAATTAGGCGGGTGACGCGGCCATTTCGGAACAGCCGCTGGATCTTCCGCTCCTCAGGTGCATTGCCCTTTTGTACCTCAGAGGCCATGGTAGTCAGGGATTTCATGTTGTGGCTCTTGGAGGAACCAGTGGCACCCCCGATGCCGTCCCGACCGGTGCGCCCTCCCAGAAGGATGACAACGTCTCCCGGGGCAGGCACTTCCCGGCGCACATGGTGGGCAGGGGCAGCCCCCACCACTGCCCCGCACTCCAGGCGCTTGGCAATATAGCCCTGGTGGTAAACCTCGGCTACATGGCCGGTGGCCAGGCCGATTTGATTTCCATAGGAGGAGTAGCCCGCCGCAGCAGTGACGGCCAACTTCCGCTGGGGAAGCTTGCCCGGAGTAGTCTGGGAGAAGGGCACCCGGGGATCGCCGCCTCCGGTGAAGCGCATGGCCTGGTGGACATAGACCCGGCCGGACAGAGGGTCCCGAATACAGCCGCCGATACAGGTGGCTGCGCCGCCAAAGGGCTCAATTTCAGTGGGGTGGTTGTGGGTCTCATTCTTAAACATGAGCAGCCACTCCTGCTCTTTTCCATCCACCTGGGCCGGAACACGGATGGAACAGGCATTGATCTCCTCGCTCTCATCCAGCTCAGGCAGCAGCCCCCGTTTTTTCAGTACTTTTGCCCCCAAAGTGGCAATATCCATCAAAGTCTGGGGCCGCTGGGCAGCCTTCTCCGGGCCGTAGACCTCTACCCGAGCATCCAGATACCGCTGATAGGCGGCCTTCACTGCCTCGTCCTCCAGCACCACCTGGTCAATGTGGGTGGAGAAGGTGGTGTGGCGGCAGTGGTCAGACCAATAGGTGTCCACCACCCGCACCTCGGTGATAGTAGGGTCGCGGCCCTCCTCATCCCGGAAGTAGGTCTGCAGAAACTTCAGGTCGTCCAAATCCATGGCCAGGCCCAGTTGGGCCAATAGGGCCTGCAGCCCCGCCTCATCCAGGGCAGTGAAACCGGTCACGGTGTCCACATGGTTGGGAGCGGGGTGGGCGCGTACCAGGGTGTCCGGCTTGTCCATGGAGGCCTCTCGGCTCTCTACAGGGTTAATAAGATAGCCGCGGATCTTATCCAGGTCCCCTTGAGAGATGCTGCCCTCCAAAATATGTACCTTGGCATAGGCAATGAGGGGGCGGTCCACCCCGGCCATAAGTTGGATACATTGCGCACAGGAATCCGCACGCTGGTCAAACTGCCCTGGAAGGGCCTCTACTGCCAGGATGGTGTGGGGACCGGCAGGACGGGGAAAGTCCTCATCATAGACCACGTCCACCTGGGGCTCAGAGAAGACGATGGACTTGGCCTGTTGATAGACGGCAGGATCAATCTGGTCAGCATCATACCGGTTGAGAATAGATACCGACACCAGATCCTGAATCCCCAGCTGCTCCTGAAGAGATTTACACAGCCCCCGGGCTTCTACATCAAACCCTGGTTTCTTCATGGAATAACAGCGAAATACACTCATATATTTTTCCTCCGCTTCGTTGGCAGCTCACCGGCCGGCAACACCGGGCTTTGGGGGCCGGAGAGACGCTTTATCTATATCTATTGAATGGTCCAGTTCTCCAGATGATAAAATACATTTCCCCGTACTGGCGAAAGGCCGGAAAGACGTCCCCATTGGGTAAGCGCAGAGCCGTTCTTAAAGCAGATAGGGGCAATGGGAACTTGCTGCATAAGATAGGCATACAGTGCCTGAGCGGCGGCAGGGCGACTGCTGCTGTCAGACGTCCGGAATGCATCCAGCAGGGAGGAGATCTGCTCATCCTGCCACTGGCCGTAGTTTAGGCTGCCGTTGGCAGAGAGCAGGGGGGAGAGATCAAAGTCGGCTGTGAGTACTACCTCGCCCAGATAGAGGTCAAACTCACCTTGGGACAGGGCAGAGGTAAATTCTTCAAAAGGGAGAGAGGTGAGGGTAACAGATAGCCCGGCCGCGTCCAGCTGGTAGGCAATTCGTTGGGCAGCGGCCAGCTTAGCCGCATTCTCATTGTTGACCAGAAGTATCAGGGAGCTGTTCTGCAGCCCCAACTCTTCCAACTGGGAAACCAGCTGTTCCGGGTTATATTCCCCCTGCTGGGTCAGGCTCTGGCTGTAGAGGGGGCTGTCCGGGTGGATCGGGAGGGCAGCGGCCACAGCGTGACGGGCATAGTCAGTTTGGACAATGGAGCGGCGGTCGATGGCCAGAGCCAGGGCCTGGCGCGCCTGGGCGGAGCGGCACAGCCCCCTCTGGGTATTGAAGCCCAGGTAGAGCAGGTCGGTAGTGGTGTAGTCCCAAGTCTCGTAGCTGCCTGAGTAGCCCAGGGCGTTGGTGCCCATCAGATCTACCTCTACCAGACTGATATCTCCGGAAGAGAAAGCGGAGAGGAGGTCATCCGCCTTGCGTACCTCCCGCAGGGAGAGCTCCTGAGCGGGCAGCTGCTTGTCCTGCCACCAACCGGAGCGGGCGGTAAGGGACAGATCCTGTCCGTCTTCTGTCAGAACATAGGGGCCCGTGCCTGCCGGGCGTGTCCCGTCGCCTAAAGCAATGGGGATGTCCAGCAGAGCAGGCAGCGCTCCGTTAGGCCGGGAAAGAGTAACGGACACGGTGTTTCCTTCGCCGCTGACAGAGGCCACATCCGCCAGCCGCTGGGCATAGCGGGAATCCTCCTGTCGGGCCAGATTCAGGGCGTCGGCCACCACCTGGCCGGTGAGGAGGGTACCGTCAGAGAAGGTAATTCCAGAGTGCAGAGTAAACGTCCAGGTAAGCTTGTCCTCACTAACTGTATAGCTCCGGCACAGTACGCCCTCAGGCTGAAACTGGGGATCCAGCTGAAACAGAGGCTCATAGAGCAAAGGAGACAAAGTCAGATTGGCCCGGTTTTCCGCTAGCACGGGGTGGAGGCTGTAGTCGGCATAGACAGCCAAGGTAAAAGGAACGTTTACAGAGGAGAGGGCCCCCTCCTGACCAGAGGCGGAACTGCTTCCCGGGGAAGGGAAACCGGCCGTGTCAGAGAAATCCGTATGAGTGGTGCAGCCGGCCAGCAGGGCAGCAGCCAGCACCAGGGATAGTAGTGGTCGTACGTTCATAAATCTTCCTTTATTGCAGGCGCAGTTCAATCATGGCTGCCATGCTGCCCCGGGCCTGACCCAGGCGGCGGTGGGACCAGAACAAATCCGGCCTGCAGGCAGTACACACGGGGCAGAGGGCTATGTGTTCTGGGAAAAGGCCGGCCTGTTCCAACCACCGGGCATTTGCTCCCTTTAGGTCCACCCGAAACTTTTTACCCCCTGGCAGGGGATGAATGAAGGGCTCAGCCTGCTCATGCAGGCCCTGGCGCAGGCCTTCTGGCACATCGGCGTGGGTCTCAAAACAGCAGGAGGAAATACCCGGGCCGATGGCGGCCAGAATGTCACCGGGGGTACATCCATAGTCCCGTACCATGGTGTGTATGGCCTGGAAGACGACTCCTGCGGCAGTGCCCCGCCACCCAGCGTGGGCGGCCCCCACCACCCGGCGCACCGGGTCATAGAGCAGAACAGGGATACAGTCGGCGGAAAAGACGGTCAGGCACAGGCCGGGGACCTGGGTGACCAGGGCGTCAGCGGGGAAGGTGCCTGACTGAGAGAGTTCTACGGCCTCTTCCCGGGAGGTCACCCGGCGTACCACCGCCCCATGGACCTGGTGGTTTTTTATGACTGCGTCAGAATGGGTGCCCACTGCGGCGCAAAATCGACGAAAATTTTCCTCCACCCGCTCGGGCGCGTCCCCTCGGCCTGCCCCAAGGTTCAAACTGTCCCATGGGGAGGGGGACACACCCCCCAGCCGGGTAGAGAAGCCGTGGGCTGCCCCTGACCAGGCGGGATGGGAGCAGAAATAGAAAGGGACGCCACAGCACTGCGTTTGAATCATGTCCATGGCGTTCCCTCCCAGCAATCAAGTTAAATGATATTTTATTTTATCCCAAAATGTCCCGTCTGGCAACCCGTTACTGGGAAGAAATGCATTCCCGGCACCCTGACTCTGAAGCAGTTACAGCCGCTGCAGCTCCCGTAGGGTTTCGTCGATGGTCTTTTTGGGCAGATAGACTGCCGCCATCTCCGCCAGCTGCCTGAGGGTCAGGGAACGGGCCGCCCCCACCATGGGGTGGTTCATCAGCCGGCCGAACCGGCGTTGAAAAACTGCCCGGGATTTGGGGTTGTCCAGCAGCTCTCCCACGGTAATGGTTTGGTTTCGCAAGTCCAAAAAACTCACCTCCTGTCCCCATTGTATGCCGCAGACGGAAGAACTTGACAGCAGCCCGCCTTGACTTTGCAGGAGGGAGTGGATATACTGATAAAAACTACACCAAGGAAGGGAGCGAAACCCCTTGGCAAGAAAGAAAAAACGCAACGTTTTCGCTTGGGCGGATCAGGCGCTCAGGAAAAAACACACGGTGGCTGCCGTTTATGTCTTTCTGCGCTTTTTCGTCATCGCGGTGATGGTAGCGCAGTTTTTCAACGGTAATTTTGAAAATGTATTTTTATGTGTCCTCACCTTGGTTCTGCTCCTGCTGCCCACCATCGTGGAGCGTTCTCTGCAGATTGATCTGCCCAACACCCTGGAAATTATTATTATGCTGTTTATTTTTGCAGCAGAGATTTTAGGGGAGATACGGTCGTTTTATACCACATTTCCTGGCTGGGACACCATGCTCCATACCCTCAACGGGTTTTTATGTGCCGCCATCGGCTTTTCTTTGGTAGACATGCTCAACCGCAACGAGCGATTTTCTTTGTCCCTGTCCCCCACCTTCATGGCCATTGTGGCTTTCTGCTTCTCTATGACAATTGGCGTGTTGTGGGAGTTTTTTGAGTGTGGGATGGATCAGTTGTTTTTGTTGGATATGCAGAAGGACACGGTGACCCACGCTATTTCCTCAGTTATGCTGGATCCTACGGGAGGAAACACCCCAATGATTATCCGGGACATTACCGATGTTATCGTGGTGGCTGGAGGAGAGGAGATTCCCCTAGGGTTGGGGGGCTATCTGGATGTGGGGCTGTTGGACACCATGAAGGATCTGGCCGTGAACTTTGTAGGGGCCGTGGTATTCTCCTTTATTGGATATTTTTATGTAAAAAGTCGAGGGAAAGGCCGTTTTGCCCGCCGCTTTATTCCCCGGGTTCTGGAGGAGGGAGAAGAAAATCACGCACCGAAGGAATAACATGCGCCACAACGACCATACTAAACCCATCCTGTGAGTGAGGAGGTTTTATGTATGGAGAACAAGTCCTGCAATACCAGCATCCAGTGCACTGTCAGCAGCTGTGCGTACCATAACGCAAGCAACTGCTGCTCCCTGGACAGCATCAAGGTAGGTTGCTGCGGCGCAAACCCCACTGCGTGTGAGGGAACCGAGTGCGCCTCCTTCAAGCTGGGAGCCAAGTAAACGCAATTCCTGAGAAAAAGTATGGAGAAGTGCTTTTGCAGCGCTTCTCCATATTTTTTGCAGTTTCCGGGGCGTGATTCCCTGATCTGAAATAGAGGTCGCACTCAGTGCAAATGCAGGCCGTAAAAACCCACCAGGGCCAGAGCCATCAGCCCGGCGGTAAGCAGCAGAATGGGAGCACCCTGAAAGCACCGGGGACAGTGGTCGAAGCTCACCTCTCCCCGCAGGCTGGCGAAGCTGGCCAGGGCCAGGGTGGCCCCGATCCCCCCAAACAGGGAAAACAGCAAGGCGGCACCAAGACCATAGCTGCGCTGGGAAATGAGCAGAGTACAGCCCAGGGCGGCGCAGTTGGTGGATACGGCAGATAAATTCCCCTTGATGCGCTGAAACAGCGCCGGTAGACAGGCTTGCAGAAAAGCGTGAAGTCCTGATATCACCCCTGTCACCAGCAGACAGAGAGCCAGAAGCCGGAAGTGTTGCCACCCAAAGCGGTCCAGCACCAAATAGTTGGCCAGCCAGGAAAGCAGGGTCGAGAGAACCATGACCACGGTCAGGCAGTAGCCCGAGCGCAGGGCATCCACCGGGCTGCGGAATGACTCCACTCGGGTTCCAATTCCCATGGAGGAGACCAATACAAAATTTTCCGACAAAAGGGCAGCCAGGGCCACGCCTGCCAAATCCAATACAGCCATCAGTGACCTGCCTCCTTCCCCTGGCGGGAGGGACTACACTTCACTGTCCACATACTCCACCTCTCCCTCCGTATCCAGATTGGCCACAATGGCCAGCGCCCGATTGACACCATCGGTGATGGCCCGGGACGTAGCGGTGGCTCCGCTGACCGCGTCCACCGAGTTGTCCCCGGAGGAGCGGATGGTGCCCGACTTTCCAATATACCGACTTAAGGCCTCAGATGTCATAGCGTTTGTACCCACGCTGCGAGTTTCTTTGTGGTCGGTGACGGCCACGCCGGTGACCTGGCCGTTAAGGTTGACCCCTACCTGCATGGTAAGTACGCCGCCAAAGCCCTGGGACTGTACCTCCACACAATAGCCCAGCAACTGGTTATCGCTGCTATATCCGGCAGTAATGGATAACGCGCCGCTGGCTCGATAAGGAGTTTCGGAAGAAAATGCGGCCTGGGGCATCACTTGGGAGAGAAGTGCCTGCTGCCGCTGGTTCTCTGCGCGGACTGTGTTGAGATCGGTGAACCGGTGGACAGCAAAAAGCATCAACCCAACAGCCAGCACTACCACCCCAAGACAGCCCAGACACCGGGTCTGAGTGCGGATCTGCTCCAGGTGGTCTTCGCCGGGCATTTTACCTGCCTGGTGAAAGCGAAAGGAAAGCTTGGGCTTGACAAAACGGATTTCCGCTGTGCTCTGCCGCAGCTGTTCCCACTGCTCTTTTAGGGCATGAAAGCGGGAGATGCCAAAACGGCGGGGCATCCCCGCCCGATCCAGTAACCACACGCAGCAGTTCATAGTAAGGATGGCCCATCCCACTCCCTCGGGGTAGGAACTGCAACTGCGCAGCAGGGCCGTGAGCAGGCCGCAGCCTATGCCAAACAGGATCTGCCCTCTGGGTGTGACGGGAGAGGTGGTGGGATCGGTGGCCATAAAAATCGCCCCCAGCAGCAGTCCGCCGCTGAGCAGATTTGCGCACATCCACACTAAGGCCCCCTGGTCTCCCTGAGGGAACAGCAAAGCCAGCGCAGCCACCGTCCCCAGGTAGGAGAGGGGGATGCGTGGGGAGATGACCCGGCGCAGCAGCAGATAGCCTCCGCCCAGCAGGAGCATGAAGGCGGAGGTCTCCCCGGCGCAGCCACCCTGTTGGCCCAGCAGGAGTTGGCCCAGTGTCTGGGGGGGAAGCAGGCCGTCGTGGAGGTAAGACATGGGGGTGGCAGCGGAGACGGCATCCACTCCAAGCAGGGGCTGGGGCCAGGTGGTCATCAGGGCGGGGAACGTGGCCAGCAGCATCCGTCCGCCCAGGGCAGGGTTCATAAAGTTTTTCCCCAACCCGCCATAAAACTGTTTGACCAATACAATGGAGAAGGCGGCGCCCAGCACGGGTACCCAGTAAGGGGCAGAGGGAGGCAGGCTCATGGCCAGCAGAAGCCCGGTGACACAGGCAGACAGGTCGCGGACAGTATTTTCCTGTCCGGTAAAGCGACGGTAGCCATATTCAAACAGTACACAGGCACCCACCGAGACCGCGGCCAGCACCAGTACCCTGAACCCGAAAAAGAATATACCCATGCTCAGGGCGGGGAGCAGGGCCACCAGCATGTCCAACATCATGGAGAAGGTGGTGGCCGGCTGGCCCACCTGGGGGGGCAAGCGCAGAGAGGAATTGGTCTGCATCAGGCGGTTCCCCCTTTCTCCAGCAGTTCTCCGGCTTGCCGCACCAGCTCGATAAGAGGAATACCGGCAGGGCAGATATAGGAGCAGCAGCCACACTGAATACAGTCCTGAGGATGGAGAGCGGGCAGCCTGTTGGTACGGTTTTGCCGCAGAGCCTGGGCAATGAAGATAGGGGAGAGGTGCATGGGACAGGCAGCGACACATTTGCCGCAGCGGATGCAAGTGGTCTCCGGCCGTTGGCCCCGACGTTCCCACTTGGTCAGACAGATGAGAGCGTTGGTATTTTTGACCACCGGAGCTTCCAGGCTGTTTTGGGGGATTCCCATCATGGGCCCCCCGGTGAGAATGAGCTCAGGAGGTTCCCGCAACCCGCCACAGCACTCCAACAGACAGCGCAAGGGGGTGCCGATGGGAACCCACAGGTTGCGTGGCCGGGCCACTGCCCCGCCGGTGACGGTGACGGCCCGGTGGGTCAAAGCTCTTCCCCGGAACAGAGCGTCCTGGATGGCAAAGACGGTAGCCACATTCAAAACAAGACAGTTCATGTCCAGAGCAGTCCTGTCCGCCGGCGTTTCCCGTCCGGTGACGGTTTGAACGATCTGCCGTTCTGCCCCAAGGGGGTAGCGAGTCCCCACGGTGCAAAGTTCCATCTGAACGCCCCGCTTGCGCAGCCGGCGCTCTACCGCCTCCACAGCATTGAGCTTGTCCCCTTCCGTGACTACAACAGTCCGCTTGGCCCCCAAGCACTGGGCAATGACCTGAGCTCCCTGAAGGATATGGTCACTGCGTTCAAGAAGCAGACGATGGTCGGCGGTGACATAGGGCTCGCACTCAGCGGCGTTTACGATGAGCGTATCAATATGTCCGGCGGCCTGCTCCAGCTTCTGGGCAGTGGGGAAGGCACCGCCTCCCATGCCGGCCACGCCGGCCCATTGGGTGCGTTCCAGCAGCAGTGACTGGGTGATCTCATCTAAATGAAGGGGGCTGGGGCAGTCGTTCCAGGGCTCGTTCTGCCCGTCATTGTCTACCACGAAAGCAGGCAGACTCCCGCCCCAGGGGTGGGGCCTGACCTCCAGGGCGGCCACCCGGCCGGAGACGCTGGCATGAACCCCTACACCCCCATCGGTTCCCCGGGCCAGAGGTTGCCCCACCTTCACCGGATCCCCCGGGCGAACCAGAGGCTCTGCCCCCCCCAAGGAACCAGTACAAAGGGGAATAATAACCCGCTGGGGCTGAGGATCCAGCCGGGCAATGGGCTTGCGCCGCGTACTCTCTTTTTGTCCGGCGGGATGTACCCCACCAAAGAAAGAATGTTTCATGGATGACCTCCAGGCGCGGCTGTCCTCAGGGGACAAAACTCGTGCCAAGTGTGCATGTTCATACAAAACCTATCATAATCCAACTCGCCCCCGTCTGTCCAGCTTATTTCCGAAAAGTTCACATTTCTTTTGCCCATTCCAGCAAAAAGGATTGTATCAAACAAGAAAAGTGCTATAATAAAAACTATGTGGAAGCACTGATTTTGTGCTATTTGAAAGAAGGAAAGGAAGCGCATCAATATGAAACGTTGTTTGCGGCGAACCTTGGCTGCCGCTCTGTCCCTGGTGATGGCAGTGGGGCTGTGCTGTACGGCTGCCTTTGCCGACTTCACCTACCCCTCCGCCTACTGGAAATTACATAGTGCCTGGGACGAGGCAGTGAGCAGCCAGGATGCCGACGCGGTGATCACCGTGGCCCAGCAGACCTACGACCTGCTGAGCAAGTACGATATCTGCACTGATATCTGCTACAACCTGGAGCCCAAGTGCGGCCGGGCCGCTTGGTGCTGCGAGATGAAGGGCGACATCGACGGGGCCATCCGCTGGCTGGAGCTGGAGCTGAAGTACGCCCAGTGGCTCAACGACAACGTGAAGAGCTACAAGGATACCCTGCTTAACGTCAATGCCCGGCTGGAGTACCTGCGGGCCTCCCAGGAGGCGGCTATCTATGTGCTCACCGACCAGCCCGGCCAGAGCTATCCTGATGCCGGAGCTCCCACCAGCGGCACTTGGTACGGCTCCACTGCTGGCGGATCAGAGAGTGGGGAGTCCGCCGTTTTGATGTATGTCACCTTCGGGGACAGCTACTCGGTGCAGTACTGGATTGACTACAACACCAAGACCTTCCCCAAGTTTGCCCAGGCGGTCCAGGGTGGCGTCATTGAGCTGGCCTGGAACTTCTCCTCTGAGAGCACTGCCGGCGCCCAGCAGGTTCTGTCCGCTGACAGCTACATTGCCGAGAGCCTGCAGGCCATGGGCAACCTGAACGCCACCGTCCTGTTGCGCTTAGGGGCCGAGATGAACAACTGGTCAGACTGTGACCCCGATACCTATATTCAGGCCTTCCGCAAGGTGGCCCAGGAGGCGGCCAAGTACGACAATATAAAGATGGTCTTCTCCCCGGACAACGTCAGCAACCGCAATGTTACCTTTGAGGACTTCTACCCCGGCGACCAGTACGTGGACTGGATCGGCGTATCCACCTACCACAACACCAACTACACCGGCGAGGCCACTTCCTACACCTTTGGCGCCACCGGCTATGGTAACGACGCCTACTACGGCAAAGGCCTCTACGACAGTGACCCGCTGGTCATCCTCCGGCCGCTGGTGCGCTTCGCCCAGGAGCACGGCAAGCCCATGATGATCAGCGAGTGCGGCTTTGCCTACAAAAATAACTCCACCGGTGCTGACTTGACCTCCTTTGCCGCCGATCAGGTGAACAAGTTCTATTCCTATGTAAACATGATCTACCCCCAGATCAAAGCTGTGTTCTACTTTGACAACACCCTCTCCGGGGCCCAGTACAACTATGCCCTGGACGAAAATTACACTGTGGCCCAGGCCTATCGGTCCGCCATCCAATCCAACGGGGCCTACCTGGCCCAGGGGGAGAGCAGCACCCAGACCTGGCAGCCCCTCGCCTCCCTCTCTGGTACCCAGAAGGGCACTTTGCGCCTGGCCACCTACGCCACCTTCCCCGGCAACGCCGCCACCTCGGTAACCTACTATGTGGACGGGAACGCGGTGGCCACCCTGACCAAGGCCCCCTACTACTATGACCTGAATCTGGACAGTCTGGGCGGCGGCACCCATACCATTAAGGCCAAGGCCACCTCCGGACAGTTCAGCCGCACCACCGCATCCACCTCCCTGACCGTCATGGCCCCCGGCCAGATTTTTACTGACGTGTCCCCCTCCGCCTGGTATGCCAGCTTTGTGGAGACTGTGTACGAGAAGGGCCTGTTCGCCGGGGCCGGGGACGGCACCTTTGCTCCCGAGGCCAACATGAACTACGCTGAGTTTCTTACCGTCCTCAGCCAGTTCTCCGGTGAGACCATTGCCCCCGTGGCAGGCGGCGCCTGGCGCGCCGGATATGTGAACTGGGCGCTGGAAAAGGGATTTGTCCCCGCCGAGATGGCGGCCGACTTCAACCCCACCGCCCCCATTACCCGCCAGGATATGGCCGCTCTCTTTGATGGATTCCTCAAAAACTACCCCCATTCCTCCACTGTGGTGAATGAGGGCCAGGCCCGGTATACCGACGCCGCCTCTATTTCCGACTATGCTGCCGCCGGCGTCCAGACCTGCTATACCCTGGGCATCATGAGCGGCGGGGATGACGGCAGCTTCGCCCCCCTGGCCACGGCTACCCGGGCCCAGGTGGCGGTTACCATGGTGCAGATGGCCCGCATCATGGGTAAATAAGAAAGTTAACGCGCAAAAAAGACGGTCGGACGGAGCACGCTCCGTCCGACCGTTGATTTTTGTGTTCTTAGAAGAAATGAGTCCGGGCTGTCTGCTCTGAGACTTAGCGGGCCAGACGTTCCAGGGCGGTGCGGTAGATGGGGATGAGGCGGAAGAAGTCCTCTTCCGACAGATGCTCATTGGCCTGGTGCTCGCCGGGTTCCCGGCCGGGAAAAATAGGGCCGAAGGCGGCGATGTTGTCCATGGCCTTGGCGTAGGTGCCTCCGCCGATGACCCGAGGCCGGCTGTCTTTGTCCCCGGTGACCTCTTGATAGGCGGACATCAGGGTGGAGATCAGGGTTCCCTCCGGGTTCATATAGATAGGGGACATATGGGTGCCCACTTCCACCTGCACTCCGAAGGGGGCCACGGCGGCAGTGATGGGGGAGAGAACCTGCTCCAGCGTACAGGTGACGGGGTAACGGATATCCAGGGTAAAGACAATTGCATCCTGGGTGGTGTGCACTGTACCCACATTTAAAGTGAGCGGGCCGCTTTGAGAGTCGGACAGGGCACACCCCAGCCGTTCTCCGTGCAGGTCGAAGCCGAATAAGGCGTTGTAGAAGTCAGCCACGGGCAGGCCGGGGAGCTGCTCCATGAGCAGGGAGATGGCGTTGCAGCCCTTGTCCGGGGTGCTGCCGTGGGCAGAGCGGCCCTGCGCGGTCACCTCCCGGCCGTCCGATGTGACCGCCCGGCAGCGATTGGGGACGATATTGCGCACTTGTCCGCCTTCCAGCAGGGTCAGGCCGCAGCCCTCCAGAGGATAGGAGAGGCGCACCTCGGCAATGCCTTTTTCCCCGCACAAAACCGGAAAATCTCCGTCTGGAGTGAAGCCCAGGTCAGGCAGTTCTTCTTGGCTGCGGTAGTAATCCATATCCGCCCACTGGCCCTTCTCCTCGGTTTGGCCGAAGATGATGCGGATGCGGCGGTTCAAAGGGAGACCGGAGTCCAGCAGCTCCTTCATGGCATAGATGCAGGCAATGGCAGGGCCTTTATCGTCAGCCACGCCCCGGCCATACAGGTTCCCTTTCGCCCGGGTACAGGCGAAGGGAGGATAGTCCCAGCCTTCACCCGCAGGAACCACGTCCAGGTGTACCAGGATCCCCACCAACTCACTGCCCTGGCCTATTTCCGCCCAGCCGGTCATGCCTGCGCAGTTTTTGGTGCGAAAGCCCAGGCTTCGGCATAGCTCCAGCATCCACTCCAGGGCACGGGCGGTTTCCGCCCCGAAGGGCGTGGATCCGGATCCGGTAGCGGTGACGCTGGGAATGGAGACAAGCCGGTTTAAACTGTCCAGAATCTCATCGCGGTGTATCATAAGCGGAGACGCCCCTTTTCCATGGGATAGATGGCTCCATTTTATCTGGTTTTCCAGGGAATGTCAACGGATGGGACGGGATTGCCCCGGACGGCTCAGGCCCAGCTCCCGGGTACAGTCCCGGGCCTGCTCCCAGGGGATGAGAAAGAGGTTGATGCCCACCTGCCGGGCGGTCTCCACCTTTCGGGCCAGGGTATCCCCGTCGTCGAAGAGGACGAAATGAGCGCCGCTCTCCCGACTCATGTAGGTGAAGTAGCGTGCGCACAGCTCCCGGGAGTAGAAAACAGAGGGGCGCAGGCGCTCCAGCAGCCCATCCAGTTCCTCACGGGTGAGGGGGACACCCCCGCCGGTGGGGGAGGGGAGAAAGAAGTCCTCCGCTGTCTTCTCCAGGGCCAAGGCTACCCGCCCCCGACCGAAGTGCTCTGTGGCCTCCTCCAGGCGCAGGGCAAGAGACCCACCGGACAAAGCTGAGGGGATCATCACCCGGGCATGGGGGGCACAGTGGCCGTAGCTCTCAGGTACATACAGCTCCCAGCCCCGGCGGGCAAAGCTCTCATCCAGGCGGGCGGCCACCTGCTCCAGGGGAGGCAGGCGCAGCTCGAAGTCCAGTACCGCTCCGGAGAAGTTCCGGGCCAGACACTCCCGCACCACCTCCTGGCAAAAGGGATCCGGAGGGCCAAAGCCGTCAAATTCTCGGCAATCCAGCACCATCACGCCCCCATAAGGCGGTGTGCCGCCCCCGGATCGGAACAGATGAGGCCCCCGCCCCATGCGGTAGGCCAGATGGGCGGGCAGTACGTCCAGCCCCTGGAGCTGCCCCAGCTGTTGGGGCAGGACGGGAATGAGAAAGATGTCTTTGTTGGCCATGGCAGGCTCCCCCTTGTCCAAATTTGGCGGATGTGGTATACTGTTCAGACGCTGGGGCGCGCAGTGGAGTCTGAACAGTTTACTCTATGCCGCCCGGGCCGGTATTTAGAACAGAAGGAGGACATCCACGTGCCCTTTTCACCTATCCCTCGGGGCGTTTACCCCTCCGTGACCAGCTTGAACCCGAAGCAGCTGGCCGCCCGGGGCATCCGGCTGGTGCTGGCCGATTTGGACAACACTCTGGTCCCCTACAAAGTGACCCAGCCGCCTGAGAGCATTGTGGCATGGAAAAAGGAGTTGGAGGCGGCAGGCATCCGGCTGTTTCTGCTGTCCAACAGCCGTAAGCCGGGCCGGGCCCAAAACTTTGCGGAGAAGTTGGGGATTCCCTTCCAGGGCCACTCAGGCAAACCCCAAAAGGCGGGCTATTTGCGGGCTATGGAGCGCATGGGCTGCCGACCGGAGGAGACGGTAATGGTGGGGGATCAGATCTTTACCGATACATTAGGCGCCAACAACGCGGGGGTGACCCCCCTGCTGGTGGAACCCATCCGCCTGGCGGGCAACCCCGGGCGATATATCCGCTACGCTATCGAGACCCCCTTCCGCCTGCTGGGTAAGCGCAGGCCCTTCCTGTGAGCGCCCGCTTTGGTCCGGCGGGCAACTCAGACAGCTTTTCCAATGTGCATAAGTCCTCTGTCCAGGCCCCCCAGTGGATTGCACGTCTGGGGCGGGACTGTTACGAGTACCAGTGCGGAAAAGGCGTCCATGTGGGGGAGGAGACCGCACGGAAGGTGGGGGAGAATGCCCGGGCTGCTGGGATTGCCCTGTCGCTCCACGCCCCCTATTTCATCAACCTGGCAAACCCGGATCCTCAGGCCCTCCAGAAGACCATCGGGTACATCACCTCCGCCTGCCTTGCGGCCCGATGGATGGGGGCAGAGCGGGTGGTCATTCACTCCGGCGCTTTAATGAAACGCACCCGGCGGGAGGCCCTGGACACCGCTGTGCACTCCTTGGGGGAGGTGTTGGCCGCCTACGACGATCAGGGTTTCGGGGACATTGCCCTGTGTCCCGAGACTATGGGTAAGATCAACCAGTTGGGGGATCTGGAAGAGGTGCTGGAGCTGTGTACGTTGGACGAGCGGCTGATTCCTTGCATCGACTTTGGCCATCTTTATGCCCGCTCTCTGGGGGCAGAGGACGGGGAGGAGGCCTTTGACCGGATGCTCAGCCGGGTGGAGGCGGTGCTGGGGAAAGAGCGTGCAAGCCGCTTCCACAGCCACTTTTCCCGCATTGAGTTTACGCCGGGAGGGGGAGAGAAGTGCCACCGCACCTTTGCCGACCACGGGGGCTATGGCCCGAACTGGGCTCCCTTGGCAGCTCAGGTAGCCCGCCGGGGCTGGTCGCCCACCTTTATTTGCGAGAGCGCGGGGAGCCAGGCGGAGGACGCGCTGGAGATGAAGAAGGTCTACCGGACATTCCTGGATGAGGGGTAACGACAGATCTGCGCCAAAAATTTGCGCCCAAGAGGCCGAATGCTTCGGGGCGAATTTACTTTACCTGAACAATAAAAAGAGAGGGCCCTACCGAACCTTGCGATGCGGGGATGGAGGGATGCCAATTTAGATAGGGTGAGGAGTGGGAAACCATGAACCATTTGTCCCAAATTGCCGCCAAGCTGCCAGAATACGGACTGGATGCCATGCTGATTACCAGCGAGGCGGGAGAGCGGTACGCCCTGGGTTTTCAAGGGGAGGGGCTGCTGCTGGTCACCCGGGAGGGGGGCCACTACACCACCGACGGACGGTACATAGAGGCGGCCCGGGAGCAAATTACCGGGGTGCAGGTGTCTCTGGTGGCTGCGGGCAGCGGCCATTTGGAGCAGGCCCGGGCCTATATTCAGGAGCATGAGCTGCACCATGTGGGCTTTGAGAGCGGTGAGATGACGGTGGATGCCCACCACCGCTATGCCCAGGCCCTGCCCTGTATGCTTACCCCTGCCCAGTCCCTTCTTAGCAGTCTGCGGGCCAGCAAGGATGAGGAGGAGCTTGTGGCTATGCGCCGGGCCCAGGCGATTACAGACGAGGCCTTCAAAGCCATTCTCAGTTTCATCCGCCCCGGTATGACGGAGCGGGAAATTGCCGCCCGCCTGGTCTATGAGCTGCTGCGCCGGGGAGGGGAACGGGTGTCTTTTGACCCGGTAGTAGCTGCGGGCCCCAACGGCTCCCGGCCCCACGCGGTGCCCGGTGATCAGACGGTGGAATCTGGAATGTTCATTACTATGGACTTTGGATGTAAGGTGGAGGGCTACTGCTCGGATATGACCCGTACCGTGGCTCTGGGCCAGCCCACCCAAGAGATGGAGGAGGTGTATGCCCTGGTACTGGCTGCCCAGAAGGCGGGCATCCGCGCTGCCCGGGCGGGGGTCTCCGGCAGCGCGGTGGATGGGGCCGCCCGTCGGGTCATCGAAGAGGGGGGCTACGGACCTTACTTCTGCCATAGTTTCGGCCACTCCCTGGGCCTGGATATCCACGAGTCCCCTAATGCCAGCCCTTCTGAGGACGGTCCCCTGCCCAGGGGAGCAGTGATATCCGCGGAGCCGGGGATCTACCTGCCCGGGCGTTTCGGCGTGCGGATTGAAGATGTGCTTATTTTGCGGGAAGGGGGCTGTGAGGATATTACCCGCTCCCCCAGAGATTTGATTGTGCTGTAAGGAATTTGTCTTAGTAACTTTACCAATTCCCAGTAAACCCCTTGTCAAAGGCGGGAAAATGGGGTAAAATAAATCAGCTTATTTATAATACAGATGGAGGATGATCCCAATGGCAATGATTTCCGCCAGTGATTTCCGCAACGGCGTGACCTTTGAGATGGACGGGAAGGTTATGCAGGTGGTAGAGTTCCAGCACGTGAAGCCCGGTAAGGGTGCCGCCTTCGTCCGCACCAAGATGAAGAACATCATCACCGGCGGTGTGACCGAGACTTCGTTTAACCCCACCGCCAAGTTTGAGCAGGCCTTTGTAGACCGCAAGGACATGGAGTACAGCTACAACGACGGCGACCTCTACTACTTCATGGATCTGGAGACCTATGATATGCTGCCCATCGGCAAGGATCTGCTGGGCGACGCCTTCAAATTTGTGAAGGAGAACATGACCTGCAAAGTCATGTCCTATAAGGGCAGCGTATTTGGGGTAGAGCCCCCCAACTTTGTGGATCTGGAGGTTACCGAGACCGATCCCGGATTTAAGGGCGATACGGCTACCAACGTGACCAAGCCCGCTGTTTTGGAGACCGGCGCTGAGATTAAAGTTCCCCTGTTTATTAATCCCGGTGACAAGATTAAGATTGATACCCGCACCGGTGAGTATCTGGAGCGCTGCAAAGGCTAAACTGTATGAAATGAGGCAAAGCCTCGGAAAGGGAAAGGAATATGACTATTTCCGAAAAAGTTGCCTACCTGAAGGGGTTGGCCGAGGGGCTGAATCTGGATACTGAAAAGTCCAAAGAGGGCAAGCTGATATCCGTCATGATCGGCATTCTGGAGGAAGTGGGTCTGTCCATCGAGGATCTGGAGGAGAATGCCCAGGCTCTGGGCGAGGAGATCGATGTATTATCCGACGATCTGGCCGATGTGGAGTCCGTTGTCTTTGAGAATGAAGATGAGGACGAGGACAATGAGAGCGAGGATTACGATGACGACTGGTTTGAGGTGGAGTGCCCCACCTGCGAAGAACCTCTGATCATTGACGACAAGGCGCTGGCCGACGGCTTTATCCAGTGCCCCAACTGCGAGAGCAAATTCTCTTTGGACCTTAGCGATGACACGGTAAAGGCCGATGAGGATGAGGAGGACTAAAGGTCTTCTGTTCTGTGTATAACCATAAAACCCCGGGACGCCTGAAATCAGGTGTCCCGGGGTTTCATATTGTGATCAAAGCTGTCTCAGGGGAGGACCCTCCAGGGAGATAACCCGGTCGGCCAGGTCCAAAACGGGAGCTTGGTGGCTGGTAAGCAGCACCGGCGTGCCCAGAGCCCGGATCCGGGCCAGAATCCGCTGTGCCCGGGCCGGATCCACCCCGGCAAAGGGCTCATCCAGCAGCAGAAAATCGCCCCCCAGAGCCAGACACCGGGCCAGGGCCAGCCGCCGGCCCATCCCTCCCGACAGTGCGGAGGGGTAGACTGTCTCCTCCCCCGCCAGTTCCACAAGCTCCAGCCAGGTCCTCGCCTCCTCCCGATGCGGCCGAGGCAGTACATCGGTGAGATGCTGTTCCACAGTGCGCCAGGGCAGCAGGCGGTCCTCCTGAAAGAGGATGGCGCATGTCTGCCCCTCCAGACCGGTGATGCGCCCCTTCTGGGGGTGCTCCAGCCCGGCTAACAGACGGAGCAGAGTGGTTTTTCCGCAGCCCGAGGGGCCACGCAGGACGGCAATGCCCTCTAGAGGCAAGGTAAGGGAGAAGTCCTGCAGCACCAGCCTCTCTCCGTAGGAAAAAGACAGCCCTTCCAGCTTAAGCATGGCCCCCGCCTCCCTTCCATCGACTCAGAGCCAGGTTCAGCAGCCACTCCAAAAAGAGTGACAGGGCCACTACTGTGGCGGTCCAGGCAAACAGCTCTGGGATCTCCAGGTAAAGCTTGGTGTTGTAAATCTGAGTACCTACCCCGGGGCGGGGCCAGCAGATGGCCTCGGCAGCCACTCCGGATTTCCAGGCCAGCCCCACGGAAGTGGTGAGGGCGGAGAGAAAGTAGGGCCGCAGGGAGGGAAGATAAATCAACCCCAGGGTTTTCCACCGGGGGAAGCGATAGGCCCGGGCCAGCTCCAACAGCTTGGGGTCGGCGGAACGAATGCCCCGGGACAGGTTTTCCCACACCACCGGCAGCACCATCAAGGCGGAGATGACGGCGGGAACGGTGTTCCGGCCCGTCCACAGCAGCACTAGCAAGATAAAAGAGGCCACTGGGGTGGCCCGGACAGTGCGAATTGCGGGGGAGAGCAGCCGATCCCACCACGTCCAGGCGCAGGTGACCCCGGCTAAAACAGTGCCCAGCAGCAGCCCCGCCGCCAGACCCACGGCCACCCGCAAGAGGGTGGTCCCCACCGTGGCCCAGAAGGCAGGGGTGGGGAGCAATTCCAGCAGGGCGGAGAGAACAGAAGCGGGGTAAGGGAGCAGCAACTCGTTGCCGTGACCGTCCACGTGACGATCCACCCAGTAGGCCCCCAGCTGCCAAGCCCCCAGCCAGAAGGCCGAGGGCAGCAGCAAGGCGGGGATGGATTTTTTTTGTTTAACCGGCTCCATAGTAGAAGGAGTCATAGGGCATGGCGCTGCCCACTGAGGCGGGGTCGGCCTGAATGAGGACCTGATAGTAGCCCTCCAGGGTCTGTCTCATTTCCTCCCCTGCCAAATATGTGAGGTTACACTGGGGGATGGCGGCGGCAGCCACCTGCTGGTTGGCGGTGATGCCGAACTGGGCCACCAGCTGGGCGGCCTGTTCCAGATTAGCCGGGTCAGACATATAGGAGATGGAGGACTGATAGGCCTGGAGGAAGGCCTCTACCTCCTGGGGATGTTCCTGCACATAGTCGGCCCTGGCTACAATACAGCCCATGGGCAGAGAACCCCGCTCCAGACCGTCCCAGACGCTGGACAGGGAGATGGCCTGGCGGATGTCGCTGTCCTGAAGGAGCAGGGCGGTAGCGGCAGGGACGGGAAGCATGCAGATTCCCTCCTGGGAGGAAGTCATCTTTGCACTGACCTCCTGGGCAGTCATCCACTGGATGTCCACCGAGGCGGGATCCACCTTGTTTTCTGTCAGCAGGTAGTTGAGTACATACTCCGGATTGGCCCCCTGGCCGGTGGCGTATACTGTTTTGCCCGCCAAATCCGTGATGGCGTGGACGCTCTCCCCCTTCTCCAGGAGGTACAGCACGCCCAAGGTGTTGATGCACAGCACCTGGATAGCCCCGTCGGTTTTGGCATATAGACTGGCGGCCACGTTGGTGGCCATGGCGGCGATATCTGTGTCCCCGTTGACCAGGGCGTTAGATACCACCTGGTTATCCGCCTCCACGGTGGCAGAGGCGATCACAGCCTGACTGCCCTCCTCCCAGTCTGCCATCAATTTGGCGGCGCCTACTCCGGTGGGGCCGGAGAGAACCATCAGCCGGGGAAGCTCTGAGTCCGTCTGGCTGCCGCCCTGGGAGGAGACTTCTGACTCATCCCCGCCCTGAGAGGAAGAAGAGGAAGATTGGGGGGCGGAGGAAGAGTCTCCCCCCTTAGGGCCGCAGCCGGCCAACAGGGACAGGGACAGTGCGGCGCACAACAGAAGAGATAAGGTTCGTTTCATAGGTTTACTCCTTTCAGCGGAAAAATAACAGAGAGAAAATGAGTGGGGTCACAGGCTGGCCAGGTAAGCGGCCGGCCCGCTCTCATACAGGTTGCCCCCATAGGGGTCCAGGATAACGGTGAGGGGGAAATTTTTTACCACCAGCTTTCTTACGGCCTCACAACCCAGATCTTCCCAGCAAATAACTTCCAGGGAGCGCACGCTGTCAGCCATCAAGGCGCCTGCACCTCCCAGAGCGGCCAGATATACCGCTCCGTTGCGCACCACAGCCTCTCTGACCGCCTGGTTCCTGGCACCCTTGCCAATCATAATGGCCTGTCCCAGGTCCAAGAGGCGGGGGGAGTAGGGGTCCATGCGACCGCTGGTAGTGGGGCCGGCAGAGCCAATAATTTGGCCGGGCCGTTCAGGGGTAGGGCCCACATAGTAGATGGCTGAGCCCTCCACGGGGAAGGGGAGGGGTTGTCCAGCGTCCAACAGCTCCATCATGCGCTTATGGGCTGCGTCCCGCGCGGTGTATACCACTCCGGAGAGCAGCACGGTGTCCCCCGCACGCAGGGGGGAAAGGTCTTCCCGGGTGACAGGGGTAGTCAGTTTATACTGCATAGAGATGACCTCCAGTGGGTTCAGACTTGTGATTTCTTACGTGGCAGACAGCAGATACCATGAAGCCGGCCGCGGCGCCTGGGAAAGCGCTGAGACGGCCGGACGCAAGACCGGCACGTGGGAGCGGACGGAGGTTTCCCGGCTATAGCTCTGCGGTAGCCCGCCGGGTGACGTGGCAGCTGACGTTGACGGCCACCGGCAGCCCGGCAACGTGGGTAGGCGCCGCCTCAATGGCCAGGCCCAGACAGGTGGTTTTCCCACCAAAGCCCTGGGGACCGATGCCCAGAGAATTGATTTTTTCCAGCAGCTCCTGTTCCAGGGCGGCGTAGAAGGGATCCGGATGGGGACGGTCCAGGGGGCGCAGCAGGGCGTGCTTAGCCAGTGCGGCCACCTTGTCAAAGGAGCCGCCCACGCCCACTCCAAGAATAATGGGCGGGCAGGGGTTGGGGCCGGCCAGGCGTACTGTCTCCACCACAAACTGCTTCACGCCCTCTACCCCGTCGGCGGGGCGGAGCATGGCAAGGCGGCTCATATTTTCACTCCCGAAACCCTTGGGAGCCACGGTAATGGTCAATTTGTCCCCAGGTACTAAGCGGAGGGTGAGGGTGGCAGGGGTATTGTCTCCGGTGTTTACCCGCCGCAGGGGATCGGCCACCAGGGATTTGCGCAGATAGCCCTCGCCATATCCCTGGCGCACCCCTTGATGGATGGCCTGTTCAAAATCGCCCTGGATATGCACGTCCTGCCCCAGTTCTACGAACACGCAGGCCATGCCCGTATCCTGACAGATGGGCAGGTTCCGTATCCGCGCCAAATCCAGGTTATCCTGCAGAAGCTCCAGCGTTTCCCGGGCCAGAGGCCAGGGCTCAGCCCTGTTGGCCCGCTTCAGGGCGGCGGCCACATCAGGGGGCAGCTGAGAGTTGGCCTGAATACATAGCCTGGCCACTGTGTCTGTAATGGCCGAGGCGAAAATAGTTCTCATGGTGAAACTTCTCCTTTCCCATTGGAGACGGTGTGCCTCACATTCCCTGAAAGCGGGGTAGTGCTTTGGGAACAGAGTAAGTATAGCACAGCCGCCCGGCCCCTGCAACGTCCCCCTTTGACAAGGGGGAGTTTTTTGTTTATAATGTAGCGGCATCGCTGGCTTTTGGGCGGCAAAAGAACTGTGGAGGTGGGGGCCATGGTGGGTGTGGGCACCCTTGTCAATGTGTCGGCCATTGTAATAGGAGGCAGTCTGGGTCTGGTGTTCCGGGGCGGCCTGGGGGAGCGGCGGCAGCAGGTGGTGATACAGGCTCTGGGCCTATGTACCATGTTTATCGGAGCCTCGGGGGCGTTGCCGGGAATGTTGAAGGTAGAAGGGGGAACGCTGACCGGCGTATCCATGAAGGAGACGCTGGGGATGATTCTGGCCCTTGCCCTGGGGAGCTTGGCAGGGGAGTGGCTGGACCTGGAAGGGCGGCTGGAGCGGCTGGGCGTGTGGCTGAAGGCCCGGGCCGACCGGGGCGGCGGAGACAGCCGGTTTGTCCAGGGGTTTGTCACCGCCTCCCTCACTGTCTGTATCGGAGCCATGGCCATTGTGGGGTCCATTCAGGATGGAATGTCCGGTGACCCCACCACGCTGTTCACCAAGTCCATCCTGGACTTTTTAATTGTCATCATCTTTGCCTCTACCTATGGCAAGGGGGCGGTGTTTTCCGCTCTGCCCGTGGGGGTGCTGCAGGGAACCGTGACTCTGTGCGCAGGGGGTCTGGCTCCGGTGTTTCGCCCGGAGATAGTGGATAACTTATCTGCGCTGGGGGCTATGCTCGTTTTCTGCGTGGGGATAAATCTGGCCTTTGGGCCGAAATTTCGGGTAGCCAATATGCTGCCTGCCCTGGTATTGGGCGCTGCCTATACCGCGATATTTTAAGGGAAAAGCCGGTGCGGGCATGGCCTGCGCCGGTTTTTCGGCGGATGTGGAGAGAGTCCTTGGGGCAGCCTTGCTTTTTTTAAAGAAAAAGGGTATGATAGGCCAATGAGAAATGCATATACCGGGAGGAACCGCTGTGCTGCATGTATTTGACACCCACGCCCACTATGATTCAGGGGCATTCAACGCCGACCGGCTGGAAGTTCTGGCCTCAATGCCCGGGCAAGGGGTGAAGCTCATTTTGAACCCAGGCTGCGAGTTGGAGAGTTCCCGTACCGCTGTGGCCCTGGCGGAACAGTTTCCCTTTGTCTATGCCGCTGTGGGGGTACACCCCTCTGACTGCGGGGCATGGGAGGATGGCTGGCTGGGGGAACTGAGACAGCTGGCCGGCCATGCAAAAGTAAAGGCCATTGGGGAGATCGGTCTGGACTACTACTGGAAGGAAAATCCGCCCCGGGAGCTGCAACAGCAGGTGTTTCGCCGGCAGCTGGAACTGGCGGAGGAACTGGATCTGCCTGTCATCGTCCACGACCGGGAGGCCCACCAGGACTGCCTGTCCATTGTCCGGGAGTATCCCCGGGTACGGGGGGTATATCACTGCTATTCCGGCAGCCTGGAGGACGCTAAAATCTTGGTGAAGCTGGGGTGGATGATCTCCTTTACCGGGGTGGTAACTTACAAAAATGCCCGGAAAGCCCTGGAAGTGATTGACTGGCTGCCCATGGATCGGATTATGATTGAGACCGATTCCCCCTACCTCACGCCGGAGCCATTCCGGGGCAAGCGCAACGACTCTGGGAAGGTGCATCTGGTGGCGGAAAAAATTGCCCAGGTGAAGGGGCTGGAGCCGGAAGAAGTAGCCCGCATCACCCTGGAAAACGGCAGGCAGTTTTTTAACATTAAGGAGGCGTGAAGGCTATGACCATCACCTACGAATATGAGGGCGCGCTGTATGTAAACCTCACCAACAAGTGTAACTGCAACTGTGAATTCTGTCTGCGCCACGGGAAGGCCCAGGGGTCCATCTATACGCAGGACTCCCTGTGGCTGGAGCGGGAGCCCACCCGGCAGGAGGCCCTGGACAGTTTTCTGGGTCGGGACGTGTGTTCCTACCGGGAAATTGTCTTCTGCGGCTATGGAGAGCCCACCTACCGCCTGGACGATATTCTGTGGCTGGTGGATGAGCTGAAAAAGCGCTTTGGGGAGAAGCTGCCCCCCGTGCGTATCAATACAAACGGCCATGCCAACCTGATTTTGGGCCGGGATGTATGTCCGCAGCTCCGGGGGCGCATCGACACCCTGTCCATCTCTCTCAATTCGGACAACGCTGCAGGCTATGCCGCCCTGTGTCACCCGGTGCAGGGGGAGGCGGCCTACCAGGCCATGCTGGACTTTGCCAGTGAAGCCAAGGACTATGTCCCCAATGTGGTTTTCACCATTGTGGACAAGGACAAGAGTCCGCAGGAGATCCAAAACTGCAAGGACATTGCCGCGCGCCTGGGGGTCAAGCTGCGCATCCGCAGTTTTATTGACTCGTAAGAGAACAAAAAACCGGGAGGCCGGGCTACCCCCAGCCTCCCGGCTTAGGTTATCAGCCTTTTCAGGCGGTCAGTTCCAGCTCTTCCCGGGCTTCCCGCTCACTGTCGGCGGAGAAGCAAAACCGGCCCGCCCAGTCGTATACTTCCACGTGCCCCCGTACCCAAACAATGTTGTAATCCATTCTGTTTTGCTCCTTTCCCTGCCTGATTTACAGCCCTATTCTACAAAACAGTAAGTCCTATAAAACGGACTTTTATAAGGAGGAGCCATGGAACCTGTTTATTATACGGTTCAGTCCATTAACGGGGACTATGCCGATCTGGTGAGCAGCCAGGGACAGCCCCACTCCATCACCATGTTTCTCCTGCCGGAGGGCACCACGGTGGGCAGCCGGCTGAAGCTGGAGGATTTCCAGTGGGAGCTGGTAAAATAAAAAATGCCTGTGCATTGCGCACAGGCATTTTTTATAAAAATTTTTACTTGTTGCTGCGGCGCCAGATGCCCATCTTCTCCGCGTCCCGGATAAGCTGCTCCCGGAAGTCGGGGTGGGCGATGGAGATGATGGCCTTGGCCCGCTCCCAGGTGGACAGGCCCTTCAGGTTGATCATGCCGTACTCGGTGACTAGGTACTGCACACAGGAGCGGGGGTCGGTGGCGATGGAGCCGGGGGTAAGGGTGGGGACGATGCGGCTTTTTACGCTGCCGTCCTTTCCGGTGACGGTGGAGGACATGCAGATAAAGCTCTTGCCGCCCTTGGAGAGGTAGGCGCCCATGACAAAGTCCAACTGGCCGCCTGTGCCGGAGATGTGCTGCAGCCCGGCGGACTCGGCATTCACCTGGCCGAAGAGATCCAGGTCGATGGCGTTGTTGATGGAGATAAAGTTATCCAGCTGAGCAATAACCCGTACATCGTTGGTGTAGTCCACAGGGGCGGCCATGACGTGGGGGTTGCGGTTGACATAGTCATAGAGCTTTTGGGTGCCCGCCGCAAAGGCGTATACCTGCCGGCCCTTGTCCAAGGATTTATTCCGTCCGGTAATCTTGCCCGCCAGGGCCAGATCCACAAAGCCGTCCACGTACATCTCAGTGTGCACACCCAGATCCTTCAGGTCAGACTGGGCGATCATGGAGCCCACGGTGTTGGGCATGCCGCCGATGCCCAGCTGCAGGCAGGCCCCATTGGGGATCTGCTCCACAATCAGCTGGGCCACCGCCCGATCCACGTCGGTGGGTTCCCCGCCGCCGCCCAGCTGGGCCACAGGGGCGCCGTCCCCCTCCACCACATAGTCCACATCCTGAATGTTGATTTCACAGCCGGTCAGGCCGTATACCCAGGGCAGGCTGGGGTTGACTTCCACAATAATGACCTTGGCCTTGCCCAGCATGTCGGCCAGGTGGGAGGCAGCCAGGGCATAGCTGAAGTTGCCGTGGCTGTCCATGGGGGTGACCTGGATCATGGCAACATCCACGCTCAGGTTCTCCCGATAGAACCGGGGCAGCTCGGAATAGCGCATAGGGCTGAAGAAGCCCATGCCCTTGGCAATGATCTTCCGGTCGATGCCGCTGCAGTGCCAGCTGTTCCAGGTAAAGTGCTCCCCGGCATCGTCCGCCTTGGCGATCTCGGGCATCCACATGGTGACCCCGCCCCGTACCTTTACATCGTGCAGCTCATCCTTCCGGGCAGCCAGGGCTCGGTCCAGAACAATGGGGTGGTTGGTGCACCAGCCGTAGTCTACCCAGTCGCCGGACTGAACCACCTGAACCGCCTGCTGGGGAGTGGTCAGTTTCTGCTGATAAAGTGCCTGATAATCCATCGTTTTATAATCCTCCTGTGGGTAATATCCTCTTGCGCCCAGATGCTCACCGGTCCATATCCAAATAGTAAGGCTTCATCAAACTGGGCTGCTGAGTAGAGTCCTTGAGCTGGTGACGGTGGGGATCCAGGTGGGGCTCATGAAGACCGCTGGAGTGGCCCCTGCGCTTTTTTTTCGACGGGGAGCGGGTCTTGCTGCCTGCCGCGGGAGAGGGGGCTGCTTGCTCCCGCTGGGGAGCCTGAGGGGGTTGCGAAGACTGGGCCTGACCGCGTTTTTTTCTCCTGCGGCGGGAGGCGGGATGCTCGGTCTCCTGATGGCCGAAAGCCTGAGGTCGGGCAGACCGGTGGGAGGACAGCAGCCGGGCGGTGGCGTCCATCACTACGTCGCTGTCCAGAGGGTTAGGCCGGTGAAAGTCGGTGCGCGGCATGGCATCCCCGGTGTCCAGCAGCTGGCCGGAACGGGTGAATTTGGGCCTTGGGGTGGAAGCTTCCGGGAGCTTGGAAGGGGACTGAGACGACTTTCCCCGGCGGCGGGCCTTTTCCTGCACTTTCTGCGCTTCCAGAGCCTGGAGGGCCCGGCTCTCCTTCTCTTGACGGGCCAGGCGCTCCGTCCGGGCGGCTGCTTGGCGCTCCTCGTCCCGCGCCCGGCGTTTTTCCCGGGCAGCAGCCCGGGCCTCTGCATCCTCTTCATTGATGATGCGGCCGTTTTTGTCCCGCTTGGGAGCTTCAAAGATCTCCATGGGGAAGGGGTGATCCTCCACCCGGGGGATAGAGCGGTGGATGAGTTTTTCAATCTCCCGCAGCAGAGGCTGCTCTGCAAAGTCGCAGAAAGCGATGGCCTCCCCGCCCCGGCCTGCCCGGCCGGTTCGGCCGATACGGTGGACGTAGGTCTCGGGCACCTCCGGGAGGTTATAGTTGAAGACGTGGGACAGCTCTTCAATATCCAATCCCCGGGCGGCAATGTCGGTGGCCACCAGACAGCGCACTTTACCGGCCTTGAAGTCGGCCAGGGCCTGCTGCCGGGCAGTTTGGCTCTTGTTGCCGTGGATGGCGGCCGCTGAGATACCTTCTTTTACCAAATCCCGGGCCACCTTATTGGCTGCGTGCTTGGTGCGGGTGAAGACCAGGGCGTTTTTCACCTGCTTCTGCTCCATGAGCCAGGCCAGCAGCCTGGTCTTGTTGGCCTTGTCCACCGGGTAGACCCACTGGCGGATGGCCTCCACCGGGGAGGAGACGGGATCCACCGCCACCCGCACGGGGCTTCGCAGCAGGGAGTTGACCAGATCCCCAATCTCCGGGGGCATGGTGGCGGAGAAGACCATGGTCTGCTTCCGGGCGGGCAGCCACTGGAGAATCTTGCGCACATCGTGGATAAAGCCCATGTCCAGCATGCGGTCTGCCTCATCCAGAACAAAGATTTCCAGGTCATCCAGGGAGACAAAACCCTGGTTGTGGAGATCCATCAGCCGACCGGGGGTAGCCACCAGGATATCAACCCCTCGCTTCAGGGCCTCCACCTGGGGATTTTGCCCCACCCCTCCGAAGATGACAGCGTGGCGCAGCTTTAAGTGCCTGCCATAGGCAGCAAAGCTTTCATCAATTTGAATCGCCAACTCCCGAGTAGGGGTGAGAACAAGGGCCCGGATGGGCCGCCCCTGGGGGGCTTCATCGGACAGCCGCTGCAGGATGGGGGCAGCAAAGGCGCAGGTCTTACCAGTGCCTGTCTGGGCGCAGCCCAGCACATCCCGGCCAGCCAGGGCGGGGGGAATAGCCTTTTCCTGAATAGGGGATGGAGTTTCATAGCCCTGTTCAGCCAGGGCGGTAAGGATGGGGGCACACAGCCCCAGTTCACGAAATGTCATGGAATACTTCCTTTACTGATTCAGGCGGAGCGCTTGTCCGCCAGGCCCGCATCTGTTCCCGCGGGCTGGGGCGCATACTATGGGCGCAGGCCGGCCTGCTGCAGCTTGTCCAGAACCAGCAGTACGGTTTGGGCCAAGGACTGTTCCCGACCGCAGTCCACAATTAGATCGGCGTATTTGTCGTAGAGCGGGGCGCGGTAGGCCATGACATCAGCCAGGGACTGGCCCGGCTGCATGGCAATGCCCCGAGTGGACAGGTTTTGAATCCGGGTGGAGAGCTCCTCCAGGGGAACCTTCAGATAGACCACCGGCCCCAGAGATTTCAGATGCAGGGCGGCCTTCTCCCGGCACACCGCGCTGCCCCCCGGTGCAATGACGTGTCGGGTGCAGGAGACAGAACAGACCGCCCGTTCCTCCGCATCCAGAAAGGCATCCACTCCGCGGCGATCCAAAATTTCCTGAAGTAGGGCTCCCTCCTGCTGCTGGATAGCCAGATCCACGTCCAGGAAGGAATAACCAAGGGCTTTGGCCAACAGGACGCCCACCGTACTTTTACCAGAGCCGGGCATTCCAATTAAGACAATATTTTCCACCTGTGGCGTTCTCCCTTCCAAACAAATTCAACTTATATCATACCATATTTTTCAAAAAAAGAAAGGGGGATAGAGGGGAAAAGGTTACCTTCAGGAGAGGTGTGCAAAAGGTTTTGGAGAAAAAGCGCGGCCCGCACCCAGGGGTGCAGGCCGCAGCGACAGATTTGTCAGGCTGTATCAGATCTTGTCCAAAGCGCCCTGGCTGCCGGAGTGGTAGATTGGAGTCCACTCTACCTTTTTCACCAAGGCTGCCAAGGAAATAGGGATGTAGGTAAACATGAAAAGGGGGAAGGAAAAAACATACAACAACTTTTTCCATGGGGGAATTGCAATATGCCGCCACTCACAGGCTACGGTGAGGGAGCCGAACAGAAGCAGGCCCAGATAGAAGCTGGCTAAGGTCGAGGTAATAAAGCGCACCGCAGCGCCCACAATCTGATAAGACAAATAGGAGGGGGCATTCCAACAGGCCAGACAGACCACCAGGTTAAAGGCAATCAGGGCCAGAGTGAGCAGCATCCCCGGGGCCACAGTCATGAGCATATCAAAGCAGGACCAGCTCTGCCGGCCCGGTCGGCGCAGTGCCCCCTGTACCAAGCCGTGGCCGTAGTGGCGATCCACCTGATAAAAACCCTTGGACCAGCGCATCCTCTGATCCCAGGACTGGCGAAAGGAGGTGGGCTGTTCGTCATAGATAACCGCCTTCTCGCAGTAGCCTATGCGCTGGCCCTGGATGGCGCAGTTGACAGAGAACTCAATATCCTCTGTCAGCAGATGGTAGGGCCAGCCGCCGTTGCGGCGAATAACATCGGCGGAGACCAGAAAACCGGTACCTGACACATGGCAATTGGTACCCAGAAGCATTCGGGGCAGGTTCAAGAAACGGGCTTCCCGCAAAAACCAGATGGCGTAACCGGCAGAGATCCAGTTGGCTCCGAAATTCCTGGAATTGCGGTAACAGGTAATGGCGGCATAGTCGCCGCTGTCAAAGAGCCGGTTCATCTCGGCGGTAAAATTGGGGTCCACCAAATTGTCAGCGTCAAAAATGAAATAGCCCTCATATTTATCCCGCCCATCCCGTTCCAGAGCATGAAAGAGGTAATCCAGGGCGTAGCCTTTCCCCTTTTGACACTGGTTGAAGCGTTCATACACATAGGCGCCTGCCTGGCGGGCCACCTGGGCGGTGCGGTCAGTACAGTTGTCAGCCACCACATAGATGTCCAGACGGTCGGAGGGATAGTTCTGTCGACGGAGACTACGAATAAGGTCCCCTATTACCCCGGCCTCATTTCGGGCACAGATGACAGCGGCGTAACGGTGGATCCGGATAGGGGAGGAGTCCTCCCGCTTTCGCCGGCACAGGCCTATGAGCAGATAGACCAGCTGGTAGAAATAAAAAATGGTGAACAGGGCGGCCAAAAGGAGATTGAAACCCTCCACCAACTCAAGCAGATACATGAAAATCACCTTTGCAGAACTTGCATAAAGTCAGTTTCTTCGCTTTCCGCTGCCCTATGATACCATCTTCCCAGAGGATTACAAGATCCTTTTGTAAATATTAATAAAAAGTTAAAGAGATGTTCACAAGTAAAAAATCAAGGGATAAAAGTGCAAAAAGTATTTTAAAAAATATCATATAAATTCGTAAAAGATTATTCCACGGAGAAGGGAACAAAATTAAGAAACGGGAAGGAGGGTGCAAGCCATCCTTCCCGTTTCTTAATTTTTAAACGAGGTCAGCACATCTTAGCCCCGGCAGGGATTTTATCATCCAACATCAACAGGTTGAGGCGTTCCTCCCCGTGCTCGGTGTGAACGGCGGAGATAAGCATGCCGTTGGACTCCAGCCCCATCATCTTCCGTGGGGGCAGGTTGACGATGGCCATAAGGGTCTTGCCCACCAGCTCTTCTGGCTTATAATACATGGCAATGCCAGAGAGGATCTGGCGATCCGTGCCTGTGCCGTCATCCAGGGTAAACTTCAAAAGTTTGTTGGACTTTTTCACAGCTTCGCAGGACTTGACCTTCACAGCACGGAAGTCGGATTTGCAGAAGGTGTCAAAGTCCACTTTCTCCGTGAGCTGAGGCTCCACCTCCAAAGGGGGCAGAGCGGCCTTTTTGGCTTGGGCGGCCAGCTCCTCCAGGGCAGAGAGTTCCTTGTCCATGTCGATGCGGGGGAACAAATTCTCTCCCCGCGCTACAGTGACGTCTTTCCGCAAGGAGCCCCAGACACCAGCGCTCTCCCAACTGCGGCAGTCCTCACAGGCGCCCACCTGCCGCAGTATTTCGGCAGCGGAGGCGGGGATGAAGGGGGCGAGGAGGATGCCGGTGATGCGCAGCACTTCCAGCAGGTTATACATCACCTGGGCCAAACGGGAGCCATTTTGTTCCATATCCTTGGCCAGTACCCAAGGGGCATTTTCATCAATATATTTGTTGGCCCGGTCAATGACCTTGAAAATTTCGCTCAGAGCGTTCTGGAAAGCAAACTTTTCCATCTGCTCCTCATAACGCCCACGGAGGGAGGAGGACAGGGTGACCAGGTCCCCATCTTTCTCCGGGTCCTCCGCCTGGGCCTGGGGCAGGGTGCCGCCGAAATACTTACTTACCATGGACACGGTACGGGAGAGCAGATTGCCCAGGTCGTTGGCCAGGTCCACGTTGATGGTGTTAATAAGGGCCTCATTGGAGAAATTGCCGTCAGAGCCGAAGGGGAAGGTGCGCAGCAGGAAGAAGCGAAGGGCGTCCACTCCGAAGCGCTGGGCCAGCAGGTATGGATCCACCACATTGCCCTTGCTCTTGGACATCTTGCCGCCGTCCAGCAGCAGCCAGCCGTGGCCAAATACCTTCTTGGGCAGGGGCATGTCCATGCTCATAAGCATGGCGGGCCAGATAATGGAGTGGAAGCGGACGATCTCCTTACCTACAAAGTGTACGTCGGCGGGCCAGTACTTCTCATAGTCGTGGTACCTGTCGTTGAGGAAGCCCAGGGCAGTGGTGTAGTTGAAGAGGGCATCCACCCATACATAGACCACGTGGCCCGGGTCAAAGTCCACGGGCACACCCCAGGTGAAGCTGGTGCGGGAGACGCACAGGTCCTCCAGACCGGGCTTAATGAAGTTGTTAACCATCTCATGCACACGGGAGCGGGGTTCCAGAAAGTCGGTGTCCTCCAGCAGGTGCTGGATACGGTCGGCATACTTGCTCAGACGGAAGAAGTAGGCCTCCTCCCTGGCGTCCTGAACCTCCCGGCCGCAGTCGGGGCATTTGCCGTCCACCAACTGGGACTCAGTCCAGAAGGACTCGCAGGGCTTGCAGTACTTACCCACATATTCGCCCTTGTAGATGTCCCCCTTCTCATACATTGTTTTGAAGATCTTCTGAATGGAGGAAACGTGGTAGTCATCGGTGGTGCGGATGAAGCGGTCGTTGGAGATGTTCATCAGCTTCCACAGGTCCTTGACGCCCTGAGGACCCTCCACAATGCGGTCCACAAATTCCTTGGGGGAGACACCGGCCTCCTTGGCCTTGTCCTCGATCTTCTGGCCGTGTTCGTCGGTGCCGGTCAAAAACAGCACGTCATAGCCGCAAAGGCGCTTATAGCGGGCCATGGCGTCGGTAGCCACCGTGCAGTAGGTGTGGCCGATGTGCAGCTTGTCGCTGGGGTAATAAATCGGTGTGGTGATATAAAAACGTTTGTGTTCCATCATTAAAACTCCTCCGTACCGTATTGGTCATTGTCCTCGTCCTCATCCTCATCTTCCTGAGCCCCGGGGGGCATTCGCCCCTCCAGCAGCCAGTCGGGCCAAGGGGGGCCGAAGAGGTTGTGGGCCAGGGCCGCGGCGCCGGATAGGGCGGAGAGAAGGAAGGCCGCGGTCAGAGCCATGAGGAAAAGGGACAGCCCGTCTCCCAGGGAAGTCAGGCCCAGAAGGACACCGGACAGGGCGAAAAACAGAGCCCGGCGGGGGTGGGGCCGGCGGTGGAAGAAGGCGGCTGTCTCATAGTGGGCAAGCATCAACAGGGCGGCGGCAGCCAGGGAGAAGCCATACCCCATAAGCACAGGATCGGTGCTGTGGCCCAGGTGGGAGGCAAACAGCCACACCAGCCCAGTGAAGGGGGGGGAGAGGGAGAGCAGGGAGCATACAGGAGAAGGATGCCCCCGGTAGGCACCCTTTCCCAGCTGCAGGCTTGCCAGCCCCGTGGGAAAGCAGGTCAAAGCGCACAGCAGCAGGGAAGCGGGGTAGGTAAGAAGCTGACTGTCCGGGTCAGCCCGCCAAAGGGACAGCTCCTCCAGCCCCGACAGCAGGCCTAAAACCCCCGCGCCAAAAAACAGAAAAGCAGCAGCAGCCATACCGGCCATATAGAGGGGGACAGGACAGCGGTAGGCGGACAGAAAGTCCTTTGGTGCACTACCCCCTTGGACCAGGGCGGCCAGGGCTGCGACCAGAGCGGCCGTCAGCAGCAGCAGAACCCAGGAAACGGGGGCGCTGTGGGTAAACAGCTGAGTTTGACCATCATAGGCCGTGGCCAGCTGCCATTGGCGCAGGCTCAGGCAGGCAGCTCCCCCGGCCACAGCCAGGCCAGGTAAAAGAATATCCTTGCGCATGGCAACAACAATCTCCTTCCTCCCAGGAAGTCGTACTCATCATCATATACCAGGATCCAGGAAAAATCAACCGGCCGGCCCTCTATTTCAACCTGGAGCGGGAGTCCCCCGAGGAGCCGCTGCCAAATTGCACCCAGAGGGACACCACCAGGATGGCAATACAGACAATGGTGAAGACGGCGGTAGCGGTCTGTGAGATGAGCTGCCCATCATAGAGCAGCTGAACCACGGCCAAAAAGACAAGGCCCAGCAGCAGCAGGTTCCGGGCAGCAGGCTTAAGACGCTTATTTGCCTGTCTGGTTTCATCCGCCAGGGCAGATGCCTGGGACTGGGTTCTGGAACTGGACGGGGAATGGGAGCGGCGTTTTTTCTTTTTACTCATAAGGGTTCTCCTTTCTCAATGACGGCTCCGCCCACCACGGTGTCGCCGTCGTAAAAGGCCACCGTTTGGCCCGGAGTAATCGCTCTTTGAGGCTGGTCAAAAGTGACACGGATCTCCTCCGGCCCGGTCTGTTCTACTGTGCAGGGCTGTTCTGCCATACGGTAGCGCACTTTA
The DNA here is from genome assembly GCA_944385675.1 of uncultured Oscillospiraceae bacterium. Classification (GTDB taxonomy): domain Bacteria; phylum Bacillota; class Clostridia; order Oscillospirales; family Oscillospiraceae; genus Lawsonibacter. Next base: position 29,984 of record CALWYD010000080.1, on the reverse strand, counting down.
GCCCGCAGACGCAGGGGGGCGTGAGGCGGAGAGCAGGCGATCCAGTTGGGCTGCCGGGCGGTAAGAGCTCGGGTATAAAGGCGCTCGTTGCCTGAGAGTACCACCGTATTGTCTGTGGAGCGTACCTCTTTCACGTAGAGCCGGCCACAGCTGGAGGAAATACCAAGACCCCGGCGCTGACCTACAGTGTAGCCAATCAGGCCGGTGTGTTCCCCCAATATCTGTCCCTGCTCGTTTACAAAATGCCCCTGGGGGTAGTCCCGGCCAGTGTGCCGGCGAATGAAGGCGGCATAGTCCCCATCGGGAATAAAGCAGATGTCCTGGCTGTCCTGCTGACGGGCGGAGGCCAGGCCGTGGGAAAGGGCGATGGCCCGAACCTCTTCCTTGGACAGTTCGCCCAGGGGAAACAGGCTGTGGGAGAGCTGGCCTTGGGTCAGGCGGCACAGGACGTAGCTCTGGTCTTTCTCCAGGTGGGCTGCTTTTTTCAGCAGCCAGCGGCCTGAGCCAGAGTCCGTCTCCAGTCGGACATAGTGCCCTGTGGCCAGCTTGTCCCGTCCCAGCTCCTGGGCCCGGTCCAGCAGGGCGCCAAATTTCAGCGCACGATTACAGGAGACGCATGGGTTTGGGGTTCGGCCGGACTCATACTCCTGCACAAACGGATCAATGACGCGCTCCAGGAAGAGGGAGGACAGATCTTCTGTGTAGTGGGGGATGCCCAGCTGCCCAGCAACCGCCCGGGCCAGGGTCGCGCAGTCCTTCCCTCCGGGGAAGAGTACCATGGTAATTCCCCCCAGGTCATAGCCCTGCTCCTTCAAAAGCCAGGCAGCAGTGGAGCTGTCCACTCCACCGCTCATAGCCACGGCAGCTGTTGGATGCATACAAGGGTACACCTCCAGGAAAAAATTCAACCAAAAGTATACCACACTTTACGCCCCGGAGCAACCAAATCCGGGGACCCACTCCGGAGAAAGAGAGAAGAAAAACCTGCAAAGCTGCCTCTGTGAGAGGATTTTTTCTTCATGCTCTGCTTGCAGACGGCACCGGCAAAAAAGAAATCCAATTTATGGAATATACATCTTGTAGTTTTTAGAAAAAAAGAAGTTACAAAGCACAATATATAGTGGACAAGCAAAGAGCGGTATGCTATAATTGCCTCCTGGATACAACCCGGCACCTGCTGCCGGTTTACTGAGCCCGACCGTGGGGGCAAGAAAGAGAGGATGAGAGAGATGAAAGTAGTTAAGCGGGATGGAACCATTGTGGCTTATGACCGAAGCAAAATTGTTACCGCCATTGAGAAAGCCAACGCCGAGGTGGCCCCGGAGGAGCGGCTGGGGCGGGATCGGATTGATGCCATCATCGACCATATTGAGGGAATGAAACGCCAGCGGATGCTGGTGGAGGACATTCAGGACTTGGTGGAGCAGGGGCTGGTGGCGGAGAACAAATTCCATCTGGCCAAGACCTATATCATCTACCGCTACAACCGGGCCCTGGTGCGCAAGGCCAACACCACGGACGAGTCTATTTTGTCCCTGCTGCGCAACGAGAATAAGGAGCTGGCAGAGGAGAATTCCAACAAGAACACTGTTATCGCCGCCACCCAGCGGGACTACATTGCCGGGGAGGTGAGCCGGGATCTGACCCGGCGCATCCTGCTGCCCGAATTTATTTCCAAGGCCCACGATGAGGGGGCCATCCACTTCCACGACGCCGACTACTTCATCCAGCCCATCTTCAACTGCTGTCTCATCAATATCGGGGACATGCTGGACAACGGTACGGTGATGAACGGCAAGCTTATTGAGTCTCCCAAGAGCTTCCAGGTGGCCTGCACCGTCACCACCCAGATTATCGCCTGCGTGGCCTCCAACCAGTACGGAGGCCAGAGTGTGGACATGAGCCATCTGGGCAAGTATCTGCGCCGCAGCCGGGAAAAATTCAAAAAGCATATTGCCTATGAGTGTGCCGGCCAGGTGGATGAGGAAACTCTGGAGCGTCTGGTCAGCGACCGACTGAAGGACGAGCTCAAAAGCGGCGTGCAGACCATCCAGTATCAGATCAACACCCTCATGACTACCAACGGCCAGTCCCCCTTTGTCACCCTCTTCCTCAACCTCCGGGAGGACGACCCCTACCTGGAGGAGAACGCCATGATCGTGGAGGAGGTGCTGCGCCAGCGCCTGGAGGGCATTAAAAATGAAAAGGGCGTCTATATCACGCCCGCCTTCCCCAAGCTGGTGTACGTGCTGGACGAACACAACTGCCTGAAGGGGGGCAAGTACGACTATATCACCGAGCTTGCCGTCAAGTGTTCCGCCAAGCGGATGTACCCCGACTATATTTCCGCCAAGAAGATGCGAGAAAATTACGAGGGGAACGTGTTCTCCCCCATGGGCTGCCGCTCTTTCCTGGCTCCCTGGAAGGACGAGAACGGCCAGTATAAATTTGAGGGGCGCTTCAACCAGGGGGTGGTCTCCCTGAACCTGCCCCAGATCGGTATCCTGGCCCGGGGCGACCAGGAGAAATTCTGGTCCCTGCTGGAGGAGCGGCTGGAGCTGTGCTTCCAGGCCATTATGTGCCGCCACAACGCCCTGAAGAACGTCAAGTCTGACTCCTCCCCCATCCACTGGCAGTACGGGGCCATCGCCCGCCTGCCCAAGGGGGCCTCCATCCAGCCCCTGCTCTACGGAGGCTACTCCTCCATCTCCCTGGGTTATATTGGGCTTTATGAGGTGACCAAGCTGATGACCGGGGTCAGCCACACCCAGCCCGGGGGCACGGAGTTTGCCCTGAAGGTGATGAACCGGCTTCGGAAGGCCTGTGATGACTGGAAGAAGGAGACCAACATCGGCTTTGCCCTCTATGGCACTCCCGCCGAGAGCCTGTGCTACCGCTTCGCCCGCATCGACAAAGAGCGGTTCGGGACGATACCTGATGTAACCGACAAGGGCTATTATACAAACAGCTATCATGTGGACGTGCGGGAGCACATTGACGCTTTTGAGAAGTTTACCTTTGAGTCCCAGTTCCAGAAGATCTCCACCGGTGGGTGTATCTCCTATGTGGAGATTCCCAACATGCGCCACAACCTGGAGGCCCTCAAGGAGGTTGTCCGCTTCATCTACGACAACATCCAGTACGCCGAGTTCAACACCAAGAGCGACTACTGCCAGGTGTGCGGCTTTGACGGAGAGATTCTCATCAACGATGACAACCAGTGGGAGTGCCCCGTCTGCCACAACAAGGATCACTCCAAGATGAACGTCACCCGCCGCACCTGCGGCTACCTGGGGGAGAACTACTGGAACGAGGGCAAGACCAAGGAAATCAAGTCCCGGGTGCTTCATCTGTAAGCGGGGGCCCGGCGGACTGACCCCGGCCGTTTGGAGGTGGCCTTATGAACTATGCGGATATCCGGCCCATCGATGTGGCCAACGGGCCGGGGATTCGGGTGAGCCTGTTTGTCTCCGGTTGTACCCACGCCTGTCCCGGATGTTTTAACCGGGAGGCTTGGGACTTCGCCTATGGGCAACCTTTTACCCACGCCCAGGAGGATGCTATTCTCACACATCTGTCCAAACCCTACGTGAAGGGCCTCTCCCTGCTGGGAGGCGAGCCTTTCCACCCCGCCAACCAGGAGACTGTGCTGCAGCTGGTGAGGCGGGTGCGGGGGGTGTACCCGGGCAAAGACATCTGGTGCTACACCGGCTATCTCTATGAGGATTTGCTGGCCGGAAAAGTGGGGGAGCATGGGGGAGAGCTGCTGGAGCAGCTGGATGTGCTGGTGGACGGCCCCTTTGTGGAGGCCCGGAAGGATCTGACCCTGCGTTTCCGGGGCTCCGCCAACCAGCGCCTCATCGACGTGCCCGCCTCGCTGAAGGCTGGGGACGTGGTGTGGTGGAGGGACAAGGAGTAATCAAAGGCCCCGGTATTCCAATGTGGAATACCGGGGCTTTCCTTTTTCATGGTGCTGCCGGAAGGGGGAATCAGGCCAGCTGGGCCTCCAGGGCCACCCAGCCGTTTTTCTCCCGTTTCCGGGTGACAGCCAGGCCGTTTTTGGACAGGGCGGCCTCCACCTCCCGGGCCCGGGTGTCGATGATGCCCGAGCACAGGCAGACCCCGTCCTCCTCCAGCAGCCGGGGCACCTGGGCGGAGAGGGGAATGATGACGTCGGCCACAAGGTTGGCCAGCACCAGGTGCCAGCGCTCCCGGGCCAGCTCAGCGGCCAGGGAGGCGTCGGAGAGGACGTCCCCTGCCCGGACGGTGTACCGGTCCCGGCCGATGCCGTTGAGGGCGGCGTTCTCATAGGCCACGTCCACCGCCTTGGGGTCGATATCCACCCCCACCGCCCGGCTGGCCCCCAGGCACAGGGCGGCGATGGACAGGATGCCGCTGCCGCAGCCCAGATCCAGCACCGGCCGGCCCGGGATAGTGTGTTCCTCCACCCCTTCCAGGCACAGCTGGGTGGAGGCGTGGGAGCCGGTGCCGAAGGTGAGGCCGGGGTTGAGATACAGGGGGCAGCGGCCCTGGGGAATGGGCTCTTCCCGCTCCCACTGGGGAACCACATAGAGCCGCTTACCGATGGCCAGGGGTTTGTAGTACTTCTGCCAGCTGTAGGCCCAGTCATTTTCCGCCAGAGGAGTGACAGTGTACTCCCAGCAGAGACCCCGGGTGTAGGCCTCCAACTGCCCCCGTCCGTTGGCATCATCGGTGACGTAGAACTTGACCCGGGTGACGCCCTTCATCCGTTCCAGCAGCTCCTGATCCACATAGTCCCAGTACTGGCGGTTTTGTTCCAGGAACCGGAGAAACTCCCCCTCGTCCTCAATCACCAGGGCGTCCATGCCGGCCGCAGTGAGCTTTGCACACACCTCCTCCAATTTGTCAGGGGTGGTGTTTATCGCCACTTCCAGCCATTTAATTTCATCCATGGATGCTTCTCCTTGTCAAATTGGATTGTATCCTCTAGCGTTCGGTGCCTACATAGAACAAAGCCAAGGTGCCGGGGCCGGAGTGTGCGCCGATGACAGGGCCCACGTAGTTGATATACACCTGCTGCACCCCCATGCGGTCCTTCACCATCTGGGCCACCATCTCTGCATCCGCCAGGCAGTCGCCGTGGCTGATGAAGACCATCTGTTCCTTGGGATCGATGGCAGTAATCTCCATCTTGTCCACAAGGGCCTTCAGGGAGGCGGCGCGGCCCCGGGCCTTTCCGATGTTGATGAGGTGGCCCTCGTCATCCACGTGGAGGACGGGCTTGATCTGCAGCATGGAGCCCAGCACAGCAGTAGTGGCAGAGATGCGTCCCCCTCGCTTGAGGAAGTGCAGGTCGTCTACGGTGAACTGATGGCACAGGTTGAGCTTGTGTTCCTCTACCCAGTCCCGAACTTCCTCAATGGACTTACCCTTTTCCCGCTCCTTGGCGGCCAGGTAAACCAGCAGACCCTGGCCAAGAGAGGCACACAGGGTGTCTACCGTGTAAAGCTTTCGGTCGGGGTACTTTTCTCGCAGTTCCCCCACCGCTACTGTGGAAGAGCTGTAGGTGGCAGATAGACCAGAGGAGAAGGCTAGAATCAGTACATCCTTCCCCCCTTGAAGCAGGGGCTCCAGGGCCTCCGTGTACTGGGCCACATTTACAGCAGAGGTGGTGGCCAGTTCTCCCTTGCGCAGCATGGCATAGAAGGCGGCAGGATCCATCTCCCGGTTGTCAGGGTAGTTGTGGTAGGTAGTGCCCTGGACTGTAAAGCTGAGGGGCAGCACCTGGACATCCAGCTGGGCGGCCATGTCGGCCCCCAGGTCAGCGGAGGAGTCGGTAAGAATTACAAAGTCAGACATGAAAAACACGCTCCTTTGATTGATATGGTATTTACAGCTAGAAAAGTTAAAACAGGGGTGTGAGCCCCATTATTTCCGATTCTTTTTGCTTAAATCGGCACTGTCGGGGCGGAGGATATCCAGCAGTCTGGAGCAGGCTAACTGGTTAGCGTAGCTGCGCAGAGCCAAATCCAGTGCCAGGCGGGCCAGATCCTTTTGGGCGGTATTTTCATCAATGGACTGGGCGGTCTCGGATAAGGCCCGGTCCAAAGCGGCGCAGAAATAGGCATACAGTTGCTGGGGACTCTTATTCTGTGCCTGACCGGCGGCAATCAGGGCACCGGTGTCCCGCACAGACAGAATGTTTTTCAAAGCGCACACGGCGGTAAGATAACCCAGATGAACAGGGCCATACCGCTTGCCTTCGGCTCTTGGCACCAGGCCGTCTTTGATATAGTTATTCACCATGGCGGAGGTCAAAGCCTCCCCCTCGTCAAAGTGGATCAGCTGCCGGGGCATGTAGGAGATGACTTGATCCATATATAAAGATAGGTCGGGCAATTCCTCCCAGGGAGTGGGGCGCTCCTGCTCCATTCGGCGCTTTAAATCCAACAGTTCCTCCATATGTGAAACGCTCCTTCTTGTAATTAACGGTATTATATCACATCATAGCGAAGATTGCAATGTATCTTAATCCGTCTTGGGCTCCCGCAGTTGTGCCATCCGGCGGCGCAGCGCCTCCAGGGCCTGCCTGTGATCCAGTGAACGCATTTTAGGAAAGGCGGAGAGCAGGCGGCGCTGGCCGAAAATCCTTCGATCCATCAGCTCGGCCAAGCGGTGACGGAGAGCCTCCAGGTTCTCCTGGCGCTCAGCCCGGCGCAGGGCCTGTCCCAACTGACGCTCCTCCCGGCGGTCAGCCAAGTCTCCTTTCAGTTCGGCCAAATTTTCCTTTAAGTCCTCTCCACGGTCAGCCAGATCCCTTAAAATTCCACCGGTGCGCTCCTGCAGACCGTCCCGCAGATCACTGGTGCGCTCAGCCAGCTCTTCCCGCAGACCGGCACTCCGTTCAGCCGCACCCAACACTTTGTCGGCCAGATTTTCTCCAAATTCGTTGGAGGCAGCTTTGATTTTGCAGGCCAATTCGTCGATCTGGCCCAGGTTGCGGTTTAGTTTGGCAATGGTGCGCAGGGTGGCCGCCAGATCCACCGCCATGGCGGTACCCAGCACTGCCAGAAGCATCAGCCCCACGGGCCTTGGAATCAGGCGAATGGTCAGCAGCACCGTGGGGTGTAGGAGCTTGACCACAAACAGGCAGGCCAGGCCCCATGCGATGGAAAAGCGCAGACAGATATATCCCCCCAGATTGAAGGGCTGATCGGAGTAGTCCCACCAGCGCTGATGAAAGAGCTTTTCCAAAGCCACGCCTGTGGCCCATTCCAGGGCGGAGGTGAGCAGTACACTGCCTACAAACAGCAGGAGCAGATTGTGCCGCAGAGGCTCCAGGCAGAAGAGTACAATGACCACACCAAAGCCGTAAATCGGGCACACCGGTCCGTTCAGAAAGCCCCGGTTTACAAATTTGCCGCTGGTTAGGGCGGCGTAGCTGACCTCCGTACACCAGCCAAAAAAGGCATAAATAAAGAAAACCCACAAAAAAAGATACATGGGGTCACGCTCCTAGACAAAGCAATTTTCAGCATAGTATAACTCTTTTGGTGAAAAAAGTCTACACCGGGGCGGCCTTGACAGAGACAGGAGGGGCATTGTATGCTGGAGGACGGAAAGAAAAGACGGGTATGGTGAGGGCATGAGACGACTGACAATCGGGATGCTGGCCCATGTGGACGCGGGGAAGACCACCCTGGCCGAGGGCCTTTTATATGTGGGGGGGGCCCTGCGAAAGCTGGGGCGTGTGGACCATGGGGACGCTTTCTTGGACACCGATGCGGTGGAGCGGGAACGAGGTATCACCGTCTTTGCCAAGCAGGCTGTGCTCTCCCTGGAGAAGACAGAGCTGACGCTGCTGGACACCCCTGGACATGTGGACTTTTCTGCGGAAATGGAGCGCACCCTCCAAGTGCTGGACGGAGCAATTTTAGTGGTCAGCGGCACCGACGGGGTACAGAGCCACACCCGCACCCTGTGGCGCTTGCTGGAGCGCTATCAGGTGCCCACCCTGATTTTTGTCAATAAGATGGATCTGGCGGGAGCAGATCGGGACAAGGTGTTGGGGGAGCTGCGGAATCTGGACGGGAATTGCGTGGATTTTACTCTCCCAGCTCCGGAACGGGACGAGAGTGTAGCCATGTGCGGCGAGGAGGCACTGGAAGAGTACCTGGAGACAGGGGCGGTATCTCCGGACACTGCTGCCTGCCTGGTGGCACAGCGCAAGCTCTTCCCCTGCTGGTTTGGTTCCGCTTTGAAGCTGGAGGGGGTGGAGGCGCTGATCTCCGGCCTGGAGACGTGCCTGCCTGAACCGGTGTACCCGGAAACCTTCGGGGCCCGGGTGTTTAAAATCTCCCGGGACGGCCAGGGGATGCGGCTGAGCTGGCTGAAGGTCACCGGCGGTGCTCTGCGGCCAAGAGAGGCCGTCTCCGGTGGAGAAGGAGAGGCGTGGTGGGAGGAAAAGGTAGACCAGCTTCGCCTTTATTCCGGGGAAAAATTTCGTGCATTGGAGGAGGCCCCGGCGGGAACTGTATGCGCCGTTACCGGCCTGAGCCATACCTATCCAGGACAGGGCCTGGGCAGGGAGGAGGACGGGGAGCGACCGGTACTGGAGCCGGTGCTGTCCTACCAGCTTCTTCTCCCTCAGGGCACCGACCCCCACACGGTTCTGCCCAAACTGCGACAGCTGGAGGAAGAGGATCCTATGCTGCGGGTGGTTTGGAACGGACGGTGGAAAGAGATTCACCTGCAGCTCATGGGTCAGGTGCAGCTGGAGGTGCTGCGGCGGCTTCTGGAAGAGCGCTTCGGGCTGCAGGCAGACTTCGGTGCCGGAGGCATTGTATACCGAGAGACCATAGCCAATGCTGTAGAAGGAATGGGCCACTTTGAGCCTTTGCGTCACTACGCCGAGGTACACCTGCTGCTAGAGCCGGGAGAGCGGGGCAGTGGGGTGCAGGTAGCCAGTGCCTGTCCTGCGGATCAGCTGGATATCAATTGGCAGCGGCTGGTGCTCACCCACCTGCTGGAGCGGGAGCACCCGGGCGTGCTCACCGGCGCGCCCCTCACCGACGTGAAGATTACCCTGGTAGCCGGCCGCTCCCACAACAAACACACCGAGGGGGGCGATTTCCGCCAGGCCACCTATCGGGCGGTACGCCAGGGGCTGATGCAGGCGGAAAACATTCTACTGGAACCGGTCTATGACTTTACTCTGGAAGTGCCCGCCGACTGTGTGGGCCGGGCCATGACCGATGTGCAGAATATGGGCGGGACAGTGGAGACTCCGGAACAGGGGGAAGAGCTAGTGACACTCACCGGCCGGGCCCCGGTGTCTGGGCTGAGGGACTACGGGCAGCAGGTGGCCGCCTACACCCGAGGCCGGGGACAGCTCTCCTGCACGGCTGGAGGTTACCTGCCCTGTCACAATCAGGCGGAGATAGTCAAAGGACTGGAATACGACCCGGAACGGGATGTGGATAACCCTGCCGATTCCGTGTTCTGTGAACACGGAGCGGGAGTGGTAGTGAAATGGGACCGGGTCCGGGAGCGCATGCATGTGGACAGCGGCCTGCGCCTGGGCCCGGTCCAGCCTCAGCCTGCTTCTTACGCTCCGGCGGGAGGGGAGCGGGCCTATGCAGGCAGCTCTTTAGAGCAGGATAAGCAGCTTCAGGCCGTGTTTGAGCGCACTTACGGAAAGGTGGCCCAACGGGCATTTCAGACCCAGACGAAGCCCGCCCGCACCAGCCTGAATGAGGAGAAGTACCACATCCGGGAACAAAAGTCAGGGCCGGAATATCTGCTGGTGGACGGCTATAATATTATCTTTGCCTGGGAGGAGCTGGAGGCAGTGGCACGCCAGGATGTGGCTGCCGCCCGGGCCATGCTGGCGGATATTCTCTCCAACTACCAGGGCTATCGGAAGTGTGTGGTCATTTTAGTTTTTGACGCTTATAAAGTTAAAGGAAATCCCGGTTCAGTGGAACGGGTCAACAACATCTATGTGGTATATACCAAGGAGGCGGAGACGGCGGACTCCTATATTGAAAAGGCCACCTATGATTTGCAGAAGGAGCACCGGGTGCGGGTGGCTACCTCCGACTATCTGGAACAGCTGATTATTTTGGGACACGGGGCCCTGCGTCTGTCTGCCAGGGCATTCAAGGCGGAAGTGGAGCAGGCCCAGGGGGAGATTGCCCAGCTCATCCGCCGCCACAACCAGGCCCGTCAGGAGCACAATCAACTGCGAAACACAGCCCGGATGAAAAGATGGGAGGGGGAACCGTGACAAATCGTTTCAGTGGAGCACAGCCCAAGCCCTTCCTAAAATGGGCGGGGGGGAAGGGTCAGCTGCTTCCCGAGCTTCGAAAAATCTATCCTCAAGGGATGGGGAAGACGGTGACCCGGTATGCCGAGCCTTTCCTGGGCGGGGGTGCAGTGCTGCTGGACATCCTGAACACCTATCAGCTGGATGCTGTTTATGCTGGGGATACCAATGGGGATCTCATCAACACCTACCTGTGTGTACGGGATCATCTGGAACCCCTACTGGAGCAGCTGCATGTCATAGAGAACAGCTACCTTCCGCTGAAACCGGAGGGGCGCAAGGCAATGTATTACCAAGTCCGGGAACAATTTAACAGTGAGCCTATCCAGCAACCGGGGCGCAGGGAAGCTGTGGAGCGGGCGGGGTGGTTGTTGTTTCTCAATCGAACCTGCTTCAACGGTCTCTACCGGGTCAACGCCCAGGGTGCATTTAATGTGCCCATGGGGGCCTACAAGAGCCCGGCCATATGCGATGAGGACAATCTGCGCCGGGTATCGGCACTTTTACAACGGGTTGAACTGGTGTGTGCCCCCTACACCCGGGCGGAAGAGTTTGCTGACGCCAACACCTTTCTTTATATCGATCCTCCCTACCGACCTCTAAATCAGACCTCTAACTTCACGGCCTACACCCGAACTGCCTTTGGAGATACCCAACAGCGGGAACTGGCCGATTTTGTGAAGAAACTAACCCAACGGGGCGTCAAAGTAGCGGTCAGCAATTCCGACCCCCATAACGCAGATCCACAGGATAATTTTTTCGATGAGTTGTACGCTGGTTATACCATTCAACGTATTCCCGCGGCACGGATGATTAACTCCCACGCCGCCGCCCGAGGGAAGGTAAGCGAACTGCTCATTACCACCTATTGACCACAGTGTCTGGGACCAAAAAGCATGTTTGGGCCGGGCTGTTTGGTGTAAGACGAGCGGCTGAATAAGATGCCTTTCGCTTTTTGTGGGTGACAAAAAGAGGGGAACATGGTAAAATAAGCAAGTAAAGCCGGATGTTTTCTCAGCTGGAAAAGGTGGAAATTTACAATACCTGCCTTGTTTTTTCGGCTCTGGAGGGAAAGGACTGGCACTATACACATCGTATAGCCATATAGAAGAATATGGCGGTGTATTCTGAGTCTGCTGCCGGTGCCCAGGGCTGCTGGAAGGAAAAATCTCTGGCGGGAGGTATGAGAGCGCAGTGAGAATCGGAAATGCGATTTTGTTCGTGGACGGGGAACTTCGGCCCGGTTCTCTGGCCTTTGAGGGTGGGGTAATTACTGAAATCGGCCAGCCCCATGTCCCATGTGATCTAGATGCTGGAGGGGCCTACCTGACCCCCGGTTTTGTGGACATTCACACCCATGGGGCCAGGAATTACGACTTTTCCGACGGAGATCCGGAGAACCTGCAGGTGATAGCACGGTACTATGCGGAGCAAGGGGTAACTTCATTCCTGGCCACAACTATGACTTTGTCTGAGGAAGAGCTGACCCGTGCACTAGAGGCCATCCGGGACTTCCGGTGGCCCAAGGGAGGGGCCAAGTGCGCAGGTGTCCATCTGGAGGGCCCTTTTCTCTCCTGCGCCAAGCGGGGGGCCCAGGCGGCGGAAAAGCTCCATAGGCCGGATCTGGCCATGTTTGACCGCCTTAACCAGGCCAGTGGGGGCCAAGTGCGCCTCATAACCGTGGCCCCGGAGGAAAAAGGATGCATAGAATTTATCCGACAGGTCTCCCCAGTGTGCGCTGTCTCCTTGGGCCACACTACAGCCGGATACGACACTGCAATGGAAGCCTACAGGGCCGGAGCTAGCCACGCCACCCACCTTTTTAACAGCATGTCCCCCTTCAACCACCGGGAGCCGGGGGTGATTGGGGCAGCCATGGACGCGGGAGCCACGGTGGAGCTTATCTGTGACGGCATGCACATCCACCCCTCTGTAATCCGGGCGGCATACCGGATGTTTGGGGAGAAACTGGTCATTGTCAGTGACTCCGTGCGCTGCGCGGATATGCCCGACGGGGACTACGAACTGGGAGGCCAGCCGGTGGAGTTGCACAGAGGACGGGCCACATTAAAGGGTACGAATACTCTGGCCGGCTCTTCCACCAATTTGCTGGCCGAGGTGAAGAAGGCGGTTTCTTTTGGGCTGCCTTTGGAGGCTGCCCTCACCGCGGTCACCTTGGCCCCCGCCCAGTCCATCCGGTTGGATGGGCAGATTGGAACCCTAACAGTGGGCAAGGATGCGGATCTGCTGCTGCTGGACCAGGATCTGGAGCTGCGGGCCGTCTATATAAATGGGGAACCGGTTTTATAATGGGCCTGAGAAACTGGATAGAAACCATACTTAACATATAACGGAGGAATAACTGCCATGCGAATTATCAGAGCCAAGGACTATGACGCTATGAGCGCCGCTGCTGCCCGGCTGATTGCCGCCCAGATCCTTCTTAAGCCTGACTGCGTACTGGGACTTGCTACCGGATCCTCCCCAGTGGGGGCCTATCAGAACCTTATCGCTTGGAACAAGACAGGAGCTTTGGATTTTTCAGCAGTGCGCTCTGTAAATCTGGATGAGTATGCCGGCCTTACTCCTGACCACGACCAGAGCTATGCCTACTTTATGCGGCATAACCTTTTTAATCATGTGAACATTGACCTAAAAAATACCAATGTGCCCTCTGGCATCAGCGGTGATGGGGAATGCCAGCGTTATGACAAGCTCATCGCCGACTTGGGCGGCATTGATCTGCAGTTGCTGGGCCTGGGCGTCAACGGTCATATCGGCTTCAACGAGCCGGATGACCATTTCTCCCTTGGTACACACAAGGTAACTCTGACGGAGAGCACCCGTCAAGCCAACAAGCGCTTTTTCCCTTCCCTGGACGAGGTGCCCACCCACGCCTATACCATGGGCGTGCGGGATATTCTTCAGGCCCGCCGGGTGGTAATGGTGGCCTCTGGCACCAGCAAGGCCCAGGCAATTAAGGACGCCTTCTTTGGACCTGTTACCCCCCAGGTGCCCGCCTCTATTCTTCAGTATCATCCCGATTTTGTCTTGGTGGCGGACGAGGAGGCCCTGTCTCTGATCTAAGCGGAGGAGTAAGTATACAGACAAAACAAGGGCCCCACCGGAAGGGGGCCCTTGTTTTGTCTGTATAGTAATCTGGTTGCCCAATTAGCCTGTAGAAAAGCTGGGAAAGAGATGCGCCAGCCCCTACTGTCGGCCACATCCTACTGGAACTAATGTGGAACTTTCTGTCCGGAAACTTTAGAAAAAAGAAGGACCATGGCTGGAAATCGGGTTGAGCTTTTGGAAAAAATAGTATATGATAAATAGTAACCAGGAAATATTAAGTCTGCCGCCGGCGGAGAACCAGAGCAATGAAGGAGAGCGGTATGAGGTTTCATATTGTAAGTGACAGTTCCTGCGACCTGGGATGGGAAAGAGCCCGGCAATTGGGGATTACCCTGGTGTCCTTTTATGTGGCATTTGAAGGGGAAGCATATTACCGGGAGGAGCAAGATATTGCCAGCAGGGACTTTTATGAGATGATGGCCCAGCGGCCGGGAGAGTTTCCAAAGACGTCCATGCCTACGGTGGAGGACTATCTGAGGGCTTTTGAGGAGCCGATACGTTCTGGCCTGCCCGTACTTTGTATCTGTCTTAACGGAAGTTTCAGCGGGTCTGTTCAGGGGGCGCGTAACGCCCGGGAGATGTTGCTGGAGGAGTATCCCCAGGCCCGCATCCATGTGATGGACTCTCAACTGGCTACGGTGCTCCAGGGGCTGCTGGTAGAGGAGGCAGCTGTGCTGCGGGATCGGGGCTTTACTTTGGAGGAGGCCGTAGCGGCACTGGAGCCCTTGAGAGAGACAGGGCGTATCTTTTTTACCACAAACGACTTGGAGTATCTGCGCCACGGCGGCCGTATTGGCAAGGCGGCAGCGACCACGGGAACCCTTTTAAAAGTAAAGCCTCTTATCGGTTACCAGCATGGAGGACTTATCTCTGACGGCATTGCCCAGGGGCGCAAAAAATCTTTACAGCGGGTACAGGAGCTATTTTACCGCTATGTGGAACGGGGGAACCTAGATCTGTCCCAATGGCGGGTGGTTACAGGTTTTGGATTGGATCGGGAGGAGTACGACCAGTTTACTGCGCAGTTATTCCAGGGGCTGGCACAGCGGGGGCATCCTCTTCCTTCCTCTCCGCCCTACCAGATTGGGGTGACCATTGGGGTTCACACCGGGCCCACCCCTATCGGGGTAGGGATCCTGCGCCGGGCGGAGTAGGACAGTTTCAGGCAGCGTCGGGCGACCGGCGCTGCTTTGCTATATAAAGGCGGGACGGTAACAGCCCTGTTACGGTTTCGACGGAACTGTAACCCTCTTGTGTCTTGCTTTTTCTACGAAATATGCTATTCTGTTGGAAGAGAGGAAACAATTCGATGGATTACGACAAACTGCTGAATCTTGGTATGGAGCTGGGACGCAGGCTGATGGCCAGCGGAGCAGAAATCTACCGGGTGGAAGAGTCCGTGCAGCGGCTGCTGAGCGCCTACGGGTTGGAGCCCCAGGTCTTTGCCATTCCCAACTGCCTGCTTGTAAGCGTTACTACCCCCCAGGGCAACCCCATTACCAGTATGTGTCGTATTCCTTCCCACGGGACAGACATTGAACTGCTGGAGCGGTGCAACCAACTGTGCCGACAGCTGTGCCAGAATCCTCTTCCGGTGGAGGAGGCCCGCCGCCTGGTGGGGGAACTGCCCCAGGGCCGGCGTTTTTCTCCCAAGATTCTGCTGTTGGGCTATGGGATGACCACTGCCTTTTTCTCCCTGTTTTTTGGCGGGGGGATGCAGGACGGCCTATGTGCCCTAATTTGCGGTCTGGTAGTGGGGAGCAGTATTTTGTTTGCCCAGCGGTTGACCGGCTCCAATGTCTTCTTTCGGACCGTAGTCAATGCTGCTCTAGCTTCTGCGCTGGCCACTCTGCTGGTAAAGATGGGGCTGGGAAGCAATCTGGAGGCCATTACCATCGGAACGCTGATGGTGTTGGTGCCCGGTATGGCCCTGACCAATGCCATGCGGGAGATTATGGCAGGGGACATTTTTTCTGGATTGCACCATACAGCTGAGGTGCTGCTGGTGGCCACTGCCATTGCTCTGGGCACAGCGGTGCCTATGCTGCTAAGCCGGCATTTGTGAGGGGGGAGAGGATGAATCTGCTGGACTATGTTTTGCCCTGTCTGTGGGCCTTCCTCGCCTGCGTAGGCTTTGGTCTGGTGTTCAATATCCAGGGCGTAGGTGTACTGATCTGTGGCTTGGGGGCCGGCTTGGGCTGGCTGGTATACTTGGTCTGCGTCAATTTTCTAACTGGGGATATCTTCTCGGCCTTTGTTGCGGCGATGGCAATTGGGGTCTACTCGGAGATAATGGCAAGGATTCGCCGCTGCCCTGTCACTGGCTATCTTCAAGTTGCTCTGCTGCCCCTGGTGCCGGGAGCAGGCATCTATTACACGATGCGATACTGTGTGGAAGGGGAGACACAGCTTTTTTTGTCCACTCTGTTGCACACCTTTGGCTTTGCCGCGGCGCTGTCGATAGGAGCTATGCTCACCTCATCGGTGCTGCGTGCCCTGCTTCCCAAGCTCCGTCTGGGGCGGGAGTAGGAAGGTTTGACATTTTCCTGGAGGTTTTTTATGCGCACTTCTCGTGGCCGCTGGACAGCGGTGATTGTGGCCGTATGTACCATTGGATTGCTGGCTGCCGTCTGGGCGGCTGGAGTGGGAATAGATGGAAACACTCCTCCAGAAACAGGAGGAGAAGTTTCTCAGGGGAGTTCCTCTCACAGCCAGAGCGGACAGAACCACAGCCCGGACGGCTCCCAAAATCAAACAACTGACGCTGGAGGAGAAATGAAGGGAGATAGCCAGCAAGATCAGACGGCCCACAGCGGGCAAACGGACGGTGCCGGGGGACAGGCAGGGGTCGATGACCCAGAGGAGAAAGGGGGAGCTCAGAGCCAGGGAGAGGGAGCAGACGGCTCAGGTTCCCAGCCCATCCCCTACGATTTCAGTCAGCCTGCGCCTGAGACGGAGGAGGTGGACAACAGCTATTTTGAAGATGCCGCCTTTATCGGAGATTCCCGCACCGACGGTTTTATGCTTTACAGCGGAATTGGTTGCGGAGAAAACCTATCCTCCAACGGCCTGTCTATTTTTAAGCTGGAAGAAAAGAAAGTGCTGACAATAGATGGTGAGAAGTACACTCTGTTAGAGGCCCTGGCTCTGAAAGAATATGGAAAGGTCTACCTCTCTCTGGGAGTCAATGAGTTGGGATATTACAACGATGAGGGATTTTACCAGAGTTACTGTCGGGCGATTCAAACCATCCGCGAGCTGCAGCCCAATGCGGTTATTTATATCCAGGGGCTTATTCCCCTTAATGAGGATGTGATTGCCCAGAGTGGAGGGGCCCGCTATCTCACCAATGAACACCTGCGGGTCTATAATGATCTGATGCGTCAGGCGGCCCAGGAGGAGCAGGTGGTGTTTCTGGACCTATACAGCGAATTTGTAGACGAAAACGGGCAGCTCCCTGCCGATGCCAGCAGGGATGGCATTCACCTGCGTGCCGGCGGCTGTCGGCAATGGCTGGCGTACTTAAAAACCCACACGGTGACCTTTGATTCTTTGTATCCTGATGGGATCTCTGCCCCTGCAGTACAGAAGGAAACAGTCCCTGCACAGGAGGATAAGACATGAAGAGAAAATTGTTGCTGCTGGCCTTAGGTGCGCTGTTAGTTGTGGCAGCTGTGGCCTGCTCCAGTGGGGAAAGTAAATCGATATGGACCCTGGAGAACGGAGAGGAGATACTGGCCAGCGGAGCATTTTCTGAGGAGCTGGAGGAGCTGGACGGAGACACTGCGTGGGCCCTGTATAAGTTGGAACAGGCGGGGCTGGCCCGAGAAACCATGACGGAGAGTGTGTGCCGCCGTTCTGCAGGTGCTACCTGTGAGGAGTTGGCCCTGTTGGTGTTTGACACAGAGGAGGCGGCGCAGGCCGCCCAGCAGGCACTTGAAAATTATCTGGACAGTCAGATTGAGGCGAATCGGGACTATCGTCCCGGGGAGATCTCAAAGCTGGAGGGTGCCTGGCTGGAGCAGAGGGGGTACACTCTTCTGATGGTAGTAGCGGATGATGTGCAGGCGGCCCGACAGGCGGTAGGGGCCGACACATAGCCAATATTGAAAAAGAAAAGGGGTTCCCGGCACACCTTATGTGCCGGGAACCCCTTTTCTAAATGGCTGGAAATACTTACAGCTTGCGTTAGGAAAGCAAAAAGGTTACAATTTGGTTACAAAAACAAACGAGGAGGAACTGAGATGTACCGACGATGGAGAGCGGCATTGGGAGCTGTTTTGACAGCGGCCGCCCTGATTGTACCGGCAGCCGGGGCGTCTGTGGCTGTGGAAGGTCAGACGATGACTCAGGAACAGGGCTGGGTGGAGAAGGGGGTAAGTTATGTCACCTTACGGGCCGCAGCCCAGGTCTGGGGCTACGAGCTGAGCTGGGATGGCCAACGTGCCTGGCTGAGGGGGGACGGTCTGGAACTGTCTGCCCGGCCTGGAGAGCTGTATGTGCTGGCCAATGACCGCCCTTTGTATGTGGAGGGAGGCGTTCAGGTACGGGAGGGTCGGCTAATCCTCCCCCTGAGAGTGCTGGCGGCGGCCACAGGAGGAAAGTTGAGCTGGGATGGGCAGCAGGGGATCGCATCTCTGATGGTCGGCGGCGCTATTCCCGCCCATGGAAACTATGACCAAGAGGATTTGTACTGGCTTGCCCGGATTATCTCGGCCGAGAGCCGTGGAGAGCCTCTGCTAGGGCAGATTGCGGTGGGGAATGTGGTACTCAACCGGGTGGCCAGCAGCCAGTTTCCTAACACGGTGAAAGATGTGGTTTTTGATGACAAGTACGCCATCCAGTTTGAGCCGGTGGCCAATGGCACAGTCTATGACGAACCCACGGACTCTGCGGTTCTGGCGGCCAAGCTGGCCCTGGAGGGAGCCTGTGTGGTGGGGGAGAGTCTCTACTTTTTTGCCCCCGCCCTGTCGGCAGGAAGTTGGATTGTAAACAACCGTACTTATTACACCACCATTGGCTGTCACCAATTTTATCTGTAATAATGAGACAAACAAGCGGCCTTTCCCATGGGGGAAGGCCGCCTGTTATTTCTTTGAAGGAATATCAGCAGAAAGCACAGGGTTCCTCTACCGTGACAGTATACTTTTCCAGAAGGGCCACAGGGTGGTACGATAATTTGCTGGTGCGCAGGCCCATATCTCCGGCGTCGTCCTCCCGGTTGATAAAGTGTATGCTCTCATGGGCAAACTGCTGGGCAAACTGAGCCACCAACATCTGATAGCATCCTTCATAGGTGCGATCTGCCTTTTCAATATGGGTAAATAGGGTATCTCCCAATACTTCTCCCAGGGAAAAGCCAGCCACGTTCCCATCTACCAGTAACATCCCACCGGACAGATCGTAGAGGGTGTAGTTGTCCAGAACTTCCCGGGTTTTGGCGATGTCCTCATGGAAGGAGGCCGCTGCCTTATCCACCTGGGCGGCATATTGCTCCAAGAAGGTTTTAAGCAGAGGAACGTCTGTTGGGACAATTGTCCGGAAGGCCCAATTGCCGTAGGTCTTTAGAAATTTGTTGACATGGTTGCGCTGTCCGCTGAGCTTTTTCCCGCGGAAGTATTTTAAATCCTCCGCCCGGTAAAGGTAGTCGAAATTGTCCCGAGCGGCTACAGCGGCGCTGTTGGGGAAAAATTGCTGCAGTCGTTCCAACTCGTCCTTGGGTACGGGATAGAAGGCAATGGGCATGTTCCGTCGGCAGCAGTAGTCGGCAATCTGCCTGTAATGTTCCAGCCGCCCACCCCCTAAGGGGAGGGTAAAGGTAGTGCCGATACCGGGGTAAAATACCTTGAAATAAAGGGAACCGTCAAAAATTGCCCACTCAGTTTTATACATATCCCGCCAGATGAAGGAGGTGCCCGGTGTTGTGTCACAAATACGGCTTCCGCTGTAGTTAAAAAAATGACGCAGCTTGGGCATATCCTCCAAAGTAAGGGGTCGAAAATCCAGCATATATTCCAATCCTTGCTGTAGACGGGGCGTTCCAATCCAACCCGCCCGCGCCATTATTTTTTTATGTCGACATTCATTATATCCGATATGCGTCCATAATACCAGCCTGTAACTCCCTCTTTTTTGCACAAAAAGCCATGGCGCGTAGATTGAACCAGGGACAATTTGTCTCCGGGAAATACAGGAAGACGGTAATCGGTGGAGTCTTCGCACCACAGGCCCCGGCTATCCTGACGCAGATACTGGTTTAAAATGGGAAGTACCCACCCGCTTTCCAAGTGGCGGCATAAAGAGGTCTCCTCCCCTTCCTCCAGCAGCTCCAGAGCACTGTGTCCCCAACGAATATTGATGGAGTGCTCAGAGGAGGTTTGGGCGTCCAGAGCCTGAACCTGGGGCAGTCCATCCCAGGCCTGCCAGGAGAAGTCCTCTGATTCTTCCGAGGGGAGGATGAGAGCGTTAAGCTGCCCGTCTGCCTTTAGCACGCAGCCTCCGTCGATGGAAGCAATTTTCCGCTCAGGCAGCAGGATAGGGGCGGCGGAAGGAACCCTGGGATTATATAACGTAACCGGCCAATGTCCTACCACCACCCATTTGTCAAAGGAGTGGCCCTGATGGAGAAACGCGTCATTTTTCATACAGTGCCAGCGGTTCAGATGTTCCATACCGGATAGGGAGGGAACGCCTCCGTGGACAAAGACCAGATGTTCTGTCTCCAGAATGGTAGCCATGTTGCTCAGCCAGGACCAGATATCAGGATAAGCCGTCCGCAGATGGGCACGTAGCCGGGGTAAGTCCTCCGTCTGTTCAAACCCACTCTCCCTGGCCATCTGAAGCAGGGTGGACTCAGGGTGGTGGGGAAGGTAGTGGGAGAAAAACGTCCCATCCAGAATATCGGTCTCAAAAAAGCGCAATACCAGTCCGTCGCAGTTGCCGCACAGAGGATAGAGCTGATGGGTTTTAGAAAGTTCCATCAGATATCTTAACAGCGCCAGGCTGTCACGCCCCTTTTCCAGCATATCTCCCACAAGAATTAGGGCATCCTGAGGCGTGAGGTGAATGCGATCCATCAAAGCCTGAAAAAAGGGCAGATTTCCGTGAATATCACTGACAGCAATGATTCGCTGACCAGGGGAAAAGGTGGGATGGATAATAATGGCCTGATCCATAGGGTCTGCCCTCCTGCCGGATTAAGATACCTGGGTTCCGAAAACAAGCTGCTTTGTTTTACAGGAACTTCAGGTACCGTCATCATAGCACAGGGGCGAAGGAGAATCAAGGCGACCGGCGGCAGGGAACATGTTTCCGGGACTGTGGTGACCTTAAGACGGGGGAGTGGAAATGCGGAAGAAGAATCCTCCCCGGCCTGTTCTTAAAAGGACCGGGGAGGATGGAAAAGCCAGAAACTATAAAATGGAGAAACTGAAAGGAATTTTTCAGACGATGCTTCATTGCAAGGCTTTATGGGAATCGTCTTGTCGGGCAATTTCGTTGAGTTTGTCCGCCACAGCGCTGTATCCGCTGAAAAAGCTGCATAGCAGAGGCGTCCGGACATCCTTCAGATCGGGCAGTAAGGCCCGCATAGACACCTGGGCCATGACAATGGCATCGAAGCCCTGTTTATCCAGCTGACGGATACTCTCCATCAAAATACGGTTGTGCTCCTGAGGATGACCGGCCTGGAGGGCGTCCCAGGCGGAATTGTGCAGGTACTGGGTACACGTTACCTCCTTGCCCTGCTGGTGGGCCACTTTTTCAATCAGACGCTGGCTGGGACCCAGGGTAGTCTCCACAGTGGCAATTAAGGCAAAGCGAGAGCCCAGACTTACCGCCTCTCTGGCCATGGGCAGGTCGATTTTCATGACAGGAATATGGACTTCTTTTTCATAGATATCTGCCACTTCGCCCACAGTGGAGCAGGAGTTAACAATCAGATCCGCGCCAGAAATTTCGGCGGCTTTGGCATACAGGGTCATGCGGTCGATTACAGCTTGGGTCGGGCCGCCGTTGGCCCGCACATCGGAGAGCAGAGTGCTGTCTGTAATAAACTCCACGCGCACACCTGGTACCCGTTCCTTCAAAAAAGCCACGGTATCTTCCCGTTTGGCAAAGCTGGTTTGTAAAATACAAACATGAGGCGCTTTCATTTTTGGCCGCTCCTTCCTGATTTTCGTGCGACTAAAGCCTGCGCTTTTGTGATGATGGAGGTCAGATCCATCCCGTGATCCCGGTAAAGCAGTTCGGGATCGCCGGATTCTCCAAACCTATCCTGGATTCCCACGAGTTCCATAGGCACAGGACAGTTCTGAACCACCACTTCAGCCACCGCACTGCCCAGGCCGCCCAGGACTGTGTGATCTTCAATGGTCATAATAGCGCCGGTCTCTTCGGCAGCCTGAATGACCGACTGGCGGTCCAAGGGTTTAATGGTGGCCATGTCCAGCACCCGGGCACCGATCCCCTGGGACTTTAAAGCGGCGGCAGCGTCTAAAGCCTTTTTCAGCAGAATGCCGGAAACAATCATGGTCAGATCTGTTCCATATTCCACCACAGTGTTGGCCTTTCCCAGCTCGAACTTATAGCGCTGAGGGTCATATATATCGGCCACAGGATTGCGGTGAAGCCGAATGTATAGGGGCCCTCGAAAACTGACAGCGGCGTGGGCCAGAGCCTTTGCAGATACGGCATCGGCGGGCTGAACCACCGTCATATTGGGGAAGGAGCGCATGATGGACACGTCCTCAATGGCCGAATGGGTTGCACCGTCTCCGCCTACCTGGAGCCCCGCGTGGGTTCCGATTATAGTGACGTTCAGATTTGGGTAGCAGACGAAGGTGCGTACCTGCTCACAGGCACGCATAGAGGCGAATACGGCAAAGGTGGAAAGAAACACTTTGTGTCCGCAGGCGGCAAGTCCGGCCGCGCTGCCCACCAGATTTTGTTCTGCAATGCCGAAAGAAAATTCCCGATGGGGGAAATACTGGCCGAATTTTTCCAGGCCGCAGGTCTTTGTATCCGCATTGCAGACCACAAAGCTTGTATCATATTTTGCAATTTCCATTAATTCATGACCGAAAGCCATGCGGGTTGCCAGCGGCTCAGCCATCATACCACACCACTTTCTTTGATTTCGCTGATTGCCTCCACCAACTGTTCCTCACTGGGGGCGGTGCCGTGCCACTTGGAGTTGTCCTCCATGTAAGAGACGCCCTTGCCCTTGACCGTGCGCATAAGAATGACAGTGGGATGGCGCATGGTTTTGGCAGTGTGGAGGGCGAAGAGCACATCGCGTATGTCGTGTCCGTTGACCTCTACCGCACGCCAGCCGAAGGCACGCCATTTGTCGGCAATGGGTTCCACAGCCATAATATCGTTGGTCCAGCCGTTAATCTGAAGGCCATTACAGTCCACAATAGCCACAAGATTCTTCAGATTATGGTGGGCGGCGGCCATGGCCGCTTCCCACACCATGCCCTCCTGAATTTCTCCGTCTCCCAGCATCACGTAGGTTGTGTAGTCCTGCTTATTTAATATGGCGCTCAGGGCCATACCTACCCCTACGGACAGTCCTTGCCCCAAAGAACCGGAGCTCATATCTACGCCGGGAACCTTGTTCATATCGGGGTGACCCTGCAAAATGGAGTGGTACTGGCGCAGGGTATGTAAAGCGGCGGGGTCGAAAAAGCCGCGTCGGGCCAATGCCGCATATAAAACGGGACAGGCATGGCCTTTGGAGAGGATGAACCGATCCCGGTCAGCCCAGTGGGGGTTGGCCGGGTCGATATTCATCACATGGAAATATAGCGCGGTGACCATTTCCACAGCTGAAAGAGAGCCCCCTGGATGGCCGGCTTTGGCGGAATAGATCATGGAGATAATATCTTGACGAATTTGCAGCGCCTGCTGCTCCAGCCGATGGACGTCAGCTTCTGTAAAATAGAAGTGATTCAAAAAGATCCCTTCTTTCATAGTAGACATGTTTGCGATCCGTTCTGGTTGGGGTATGGTTATCCCTTTCCCTCGCAGCAGAACAGCTGAATTTTTTCCCGGAGCACAGGCTTCATGGCATTGACGCCCGTTTCCACCAGGTTGCGTACAAAGTATCCCTTTTCCGCTTTGTCCCTGCCGGTCCGGAAATACTCCCGGGCGCCGGCCATGAAAGCGATCTGACACTCTGTGTTGATGTTGATCTTGCCTACGCCCTGTGCAATCGCGCGGCTGAGCATCTCACCCGGAATACCGCTTCCTCCGTGAAGGGTCAGGGGGAGCGTTCCAATTTGCGCTTTAATGGCCGCCAGGACTTCCCAGTTCAGACCGGCCCAGTTGTCGGGATAGACACCGTGGATATTGCCGATCCCAGCGGCCAGCATGGTGATGCCTGTCTTGGCCATCTCTCCGCACTCCAATGGGTCTGCGCATTCACCCACATTGACACTGCCGCTGCTGGTGGAACCGATGGTCCCCACCTCAGCCTCTACAGAGACATCCTTGGCATTGCACAGGGCAACCAGCTCACAGGTTTTAGCTAAATTTTCTGCAAAGGGATACTTGGAACCGTCAAACATGACTGAGGAATAGCCCGCGTCCAAGCAAGTCAGGCATGCATCATAGCTTCCGTGATCCAGGTGCAGCGCCACAGGAACTGTGATACCCAGGTCATCCATCAGCCCGTTGACCAGATTGACAACCGTCCTGTAGCCGCCCATGGATTTTACTGCGGCCATAGCGGTGCCTAAAATAACGGGGGAACGCAGCTCTTGGCAGACCTCCAAGACCCCCTTGCACCATTCAAGCCCATTGATATTAAATTGTGGTACCGCGTAGCGGCCTTCCACCGCTTGTGCCAACATGTGTTTGCAGTTTGATAATTTCATACCGGTTCTCCTTTGGTTGTAAAAAGCGCATAGCCGTTTTCCTGCAGGCGGTGCATTGCCTCTTCCCAGGTGCCTGCAGTTCGGTTGGCGCCCACAGACCGGATAACAGATGCCGACTGGGCGCTGCCCAGTGCGGCGCAGGAGCGGAGATCCAGTCCCTTGATGTACCCAGCCAGGAAGCCGGCAAAAAAGGCATCTCCGGCTCCGGTAGTATCCACAGGCTTCCCCTGATAGAAGCTGGGAAGAAAATACTTGGTATGGAAATCAGTTACATAGACGCCCTTGCTCCCCAGCTTTACCCCGAAATAGTTCAAATGATAGCTGGAAAAACAGCGGGTGATTTCTTCCAAATCCTCAGAACCCGCATACCGGACCGCCTCCTGAAAACTGGGAATAAAAATATCGCAGTTTGGGAGGACATGTTCAATCCGCTTCATCCACAGACCCTCCTTATCAAAGGAGGCGTCCATTGAAGTGGTCAGGCCCATCTCGTGGGCAGTTTGGAACAGCTTGGCTAAAGGCTGGCCGTCCAGTTTTGGAAGCATGTTGATGCTGGCAATATGAAGATGGCGGGAGGTGGCCAACAGCTCCCTGGAGATGTGTTCTGCGCAAAAGAAACGATTTCCCCCCTTGGCGGTACGTATGATATGCCGTTCACCGGAAGGAGTGACCAGAACCACCGGAGCGTTGGTAAAGAGGGATGGATCCCGGACAAGGCCGGCGGCAGAAGCGCCTGCCCGCTCCAAATCTCCTTGGATGATGTCGGCAAAAGAGTCTTTGCCCACACAACCGGATACGCAGACACGAATCCCCAGCTTAGCCAGGCTGATGGCTGTATTGACTGCATCGCCCCCGCTTCCGGTAAACACGTTTTCAGCCATGACGCCGTCGGCTTCCATAAGGGTCTCCGGGATCGGAGAGAGGATCGTGTCATAGGTGGCAAGTCCTGCACAGAGAATATCATAGGTCATAGTGGGTTCCCTCCCAGAGATGTTACGAAATTTCAGTGGAGGTAGCGGGGAGCCGCCCCAGAGGTAAAGTGCAAGTTAGTCTTTGGCGGCGTACTGCTTCTTGGCCTTTTTGCGAGCAAAGAAGACGAATCCTACAAGCAAGCAGAGTACCAGCATTGCGCCGCCTACCCCAACGGTGAGGGTAATGCCGGACATCATCCAAATTGGTACGATAGCGGGCAGGGCATTCTGCCAGCAGGACAAAGCGGAGTACACGCCATGAGCGTCACCCACAGAGGACTGGGACTCGGGATCTACGGCACGCAGCAGGGCGAAGCCTGTGGCGCCGGTGCCGGTGGTATGACCGAAAATCATGCAGCCTTTCTCAAACCATTCGTCCTTGGCAAAGCGGTAGGGAAGGTAGAAGGACATGAAGAGGGTCATGGCGACAATGATAACGGAGTAGATCAAAATGGGAACCACATTGGCAGCCAGGAACTTCAGATTCAGGGTGGCAACCACGGTAAGTACGATGATTTCCATGCACAGGGAGCACAGCTGGCTGATGGCTTTCTTATCCACATAGCGGCTCAGTTTCAGCTTCTGCAGCAGGGGCCATACGATCATGGAACCGAGAATGCCGTACAGCATGCTGGGGATATTGGAGGCAACGGGCCATACCTTTACCAGAGCCTGAATCAGAACCTTGCCCACGAAATAGGACAGAAACAGCCAGGACAACTGCAGCGCCAGGTGGTTGACACCCAGAGGGCTGGTGACAGTGGAACCGATGGAAGTGCGCTTTTCTTCGGGAAGGATGCCGCCCAGTGCCCAGGCAGGCTGGGCCTTGGGCTCCTTAACATACTTGGCCCAGCCCTTACGGATGCCGAAGTTGACCATTGCCATGCCGATGGTCATGGCCACAATCAGACCAATGGTGGCCAGGACTGCGCCGGCAGTCTGATTATCGGGAACGCCCAGCTCCTCGAACAGAGCGCCGGCAGTAGCCGCGGTGCCGTGACCGCCGTGGAAGGCGTATAAACCCATAATGCCCCAGCTTTCGGGGAGAGTGGGCCAGATACTTGCCAGCAGAAGACCCAGAACAGGCCCCAACGTCATCTGCATGCCGTAGACGCTCTGGTTGGCAAAGCTGTAATCCAAATAGCTGGTGATTTTTTCTTTGTTGACTACAACGCCGAAAACGATGCCGGTCAGCATCAGGTTGATCAGAGTACCGGAAAAGCTGGAGAAGCTTTCCGGCATAGACATGAGGCCCAGTACCTGAGGTCCCAGGATAAGGCCGATTGCGCCGCCCACAAGTGAGGCGGGCAGGTAGAGCTTCTGGATGGGTTTGACAATTTCCCGGATGGCAAAGCCAGCCAGCAAGAGCAGACCAAATATTACTAGGTCCTCGTAAATGGATGCGACTGTCATGATGCAATCTCCTTTCTTTTACCCGTTCACACAGAAAATTAAGGTTTGAACTGATTGCGGGGCGCTAGAGGCATGCTTCCTTCGGGACACCGGTGCTCTTTTTCACGCAGATGCAAACTTTCCTGCCCTACAGCGGCAATTTCTGCATGGCAAAACCGCATTGCGTTTCTGGTTTAAAATAACTAGAAGAGACGGGAAAAGTCAAATTCCTTTTGAAGGCGCGAACAATTAGAAAAAATAATAGTATGAGCAAGAAACCATTGACAAATGAAAAAAATGAGGGGATAGTAAAAGAAAAGACAGCAGAGAAAAGGGAATAAAATGGTCAAATAAGATAATTCTGCACAATGGTGCACATGGTTTTTGTATAAATTCCCGAAAAGGACTGGATGAGTATGGAACTTTATACCATGCGGTATGTATTGGCAGTTGCAGAATATGAGAACTTTTCTCTGGCCGCCCAGGCGTGCCATATTGGTCAGCCTGCACTGTCCCAACAGGTATCCAAGCTAGAGGCCGAGCTGGGTGTGGCACTTTTTAACCGGAATTCTCGTAAAGTAAAGCTGACGGAAGCAGGACGTGAATTTATTTATCGGGCCCGGGAAATTATTCAACGGGCCGATGCGCTGCAAGCGGAGATGGCCAATTATGCCGGGGTAAAGCGGGGAACATTGAATCTGGGCATTATTACCAGCCTGCAGTGCATTAATTTTGGAGGGCTGCTGTCTGCGTTTTGCTGTACTTACCCAGATATTTCTGTCAATATTGTCCAGACGGGTACACATCATCTGATTGAGCAGTTGATTGAACGAACCTTAGACGCGGCACTGATGAATTGCCCCATGGGCCGCCTGCCTGCCCACCTTCAATTTCAAAAATTGGGGGAGGATCGGTATTCTCTGGCGGTGCCCAAGCTTCACCCGCTGGCCAACAAAAGGTGTGTCCCCCTGATTGCCTTAAAGGATGAACATTTTATTTTTCATCAAAGCGGGCAGGTGGCTTCAGAGCTGTGCCTGCGTGCCTGCCGGGAGGCGGGATTTGAACCCTGTATTGTCTGTCGTTCGGAAAATCCAACTACAGGATTGTATATGGTACAAAGTGGCTTAGGGGTTGCCTTCCTACCTACAGAGGAGTTTCGTCACCACTCAGTGGAGGGTGTGGTGGAGCTGAAAATCAAAGAGCCAATTATCAAAGAGGTGGGCATTTCCTGGCGGCGGGACAATGTGTCCCCTTTGGTAGACGCCATTGTGCGGTTTGCAAAGGAGTGGGTAAATTAAGCCTAAAACCACAAAATACCGCCCCGGCTCGTATGAGCTGGGGCGGTATTTTGATTAGTTATATGCCTCAAGAAGCTTACTTTCTGGGGTTCTTGATGGCGGCCTGTGCGGCAGCCAGACGGGCGATGGGCACACGGAAGGGGGAGCAGGAGACATAGTCCAACCCGGTGTTGTGGCAGAACTCCACGGAGGAGGGGTCGCCGCCGTGTTCGCCGCAGATGCCCAACTTCAGGTCGGGGCGTGTCTGACGGCCCAGCCGGCAAGCCATTTCCACCAGCCGGCCCACACCCTGCTGATCCAGACGGGCAAAGGGATCGCTCTCATAGATCTTGTTGGTGTAGTAGGCATCCAGGAACTTGCCGGCGTCATCGCGGGAGAAGCCGAAGGTCATCTGAGTCAGGTCGTTGGTACCGAAGGAGAAGAACTCAGCCTCCTTGGCAATCTCATCGGCGGTGAGGGCAGCGCGGGGAATCTCAATCATGGTGCCTACGTGATAGGTCATGTTGGATCCGGCGTCCTTGATGAGCTTATCCGCAGTTTCTACCACGATGCGCTTGACAAAAGCCAGCTCCTTTACTTCGCCCACCAGGGGGATCATGATCTCAGGCACCATGTTCCAGTCGGGGTGACGGGCCTGGACATTCAAAGCGGCCTTAATGATGGCGCGGGTCTGCATAGCGGCAATCTCGGGATAGGTGACGTCCAGACGGCAGCCGCGGTGGCCCATCATGGGGTTGAACTCATGCAGGGAGGCAATGATCGCCTTGATGTCGGCCACGGTCTTACCCATGTCCTTGGCCAGCTGCTCAATGTCAGCCTCCTCAGTGGGAACGAACTCGTGCAGCGGGGGATCCAGGAAACGGATGGTCATGGGCCGGCCCTCCAGGGCTTCGTACATGGCCTCAAAGTCGCCCTGCTGCATGGGCTCCAGCTTAGCCAGGGCCTTCTCCCGCTGCTCCAGAGTGTCAGAACAGATCATCTCCCGGATGGCGGGGATACGGTCGGCTTCAAAGAACATGTGCTCAGTACGGCACAGGCCGATGCCCTCGGCGCCAAACTTCACAGCCTGGGCAGTATCCCGGGGGTTGTCGGCGTTGGTGCGCACCTTCATCTGGCGGTACTTGTCCGCCCAAGCCATGATGCGGCCGAATTCGCCGGAGATGGAGGCGTCCACAGTGGGGATGGCCTCACCGTAAATGTTACCGGTAGAGCCGTCCAGGCTGAGCCAGTCGCCCTCGTGGTAAACCTTGCCGGAGAGCTCAAACTGCTTGTTGGCCTCGTCCATCTTGATGGCACCGCAGCCGGAGACACAGCAGGTGCCCATGCCGCGGGCAACCACGGCGGCGTGGGAGGTCATGCCGCCCCGAACGGTGAGGATGCCCTGAGAAGCGACCATGCCCTCGATGTCCTCGGGGCTGGTCTCCAGACGGACCAGAATTACTTTCTCACCCCGCTGAGCCCACTCCTTAGCGTCATCGGCGGTAAAGACGATCTTGCCACAGGCGGCGCCGGGGGAGGCGGGCAGGGCATTGGCCACGGGGGTGGCCTTCTTCAAAGCGGCGGGGTCAAACTGGGGGTGGAGCAGGGTGTCCAGATTGCGGGGATCGATCATGGCCACAGCCTCTTGCTCAGAGATCATACCCTCGTCCACCAGGTCGCAGGCGATCTTCAAGGCGGCGGCAGCGGTACGCTTGCCGTTGCGGGTCTGGAGCATATAGAGCTTGCCGTTCTCCACGGTGAACTCCATGTCCTGCATGTCGCGGTAGTGGTTCTCCAGGGTCTGACACACCTGCTCAAACTGCTTGAAGGCCTCGGGGAACTTCTCGGCCATCTCCTGAATGGGCATGGGGGTGCGCACGCCGGCCACTACGTCCTCGCCCTGGGCGTTGGTAAGGAACTCACCCATCAGCTTCTTTTCGCCGGTAGCAGGGTTACGGGTGAAGGCGACACCGGTGCCGCAGTCATCGCCCATGTTGCCGAAGGCCATGGACTGTACGTTGAC
>CALWYD010000079.1 GCA_944385675.1 uncultured Oscillospiraceae bacterium | reverse complement strand
CGCCGTGTTTTCCTATTTTCCAAGGCGCCGACGAAATCAGTCAGCGCAGAGCTCCTCCCAGAAGCGCATCAGCACTGTGGCGGCCTGGGCCCGCGTAGCGGGTGCGTGTGGCGTCAATGTCCTTGCGCCAGTCCCGTTGAGGACGCCCTCCGCCACAGCCCAGGCCACAGCGTCCCCGGCCTCTGGAGAGACCTCTCCCGCGTCCGCGAATCCGGAGAGATCTGCCCGGGCAGAGGTGTCCAAGCCTAACACCCGGGCGCAGTCATAGACTGCCTGAATCAGTTCCTCCCGGGTGGCAGCCTTCTCCGGGGCTATGCCCCACTTGCCGTCTTCCTCCAGCAACACGTCCAGTGCAGCATCCAGCTCCGCGCCGGTAAGGGTCCGGTCAGGGCCGAAAGCCCCGTCCGCCCCGCCGGTCAGGTACTCGCTGGCGGCAGCAGCCAGAACGGAAGACCGGGCCCAGTGGTCCTCCGGCAGGTCGGAGAAAGGCCCCACCTGCCAGATCTCGTGACACACGTAGTCCTCCAGGGCAGCGGCCAGCTCCGTCAGTGCCTCCGGCTCCGCCAGGAAGTTGGTCAGGCCGGCCTGCTCCACCGCCGCCTGGTAGCCGAAGACATCAGTCTGGGTCAGCAGGTCCCAATAGATCTCCTTCGCCCGGTCATAATCCTCCTGGGACAGGACCAGCAACTCCAGAGCGCTGACTGCAGAGGTGACGTAGCTGACGTAGTAGCAGGGGGACTGGAACAGATGGGGGATCTGATACCAGCCGTAGGCGACCCCGTCGCCGTAGGGATCGAGGTCCGCCGCGGAGAGGAGCTGGAAGTAGAGCCGGTTCAGCTCGTCCAGGGTCATGTCCCCGTTCAGGTAAGCCTGGATCTCCAGCGAGGCGTAGACGGCGCCGGACAACATCGCGTCCCGGATGATGGAGAACATCTCATACTGCCGCAGGGAGGGGGCCAGCTCCTCTCCCACCACCAGGTCAGCGAAGGCCAAGCCCAGCATTTCCAGTCCCTGCGAGTGGATCTCCGACACATCGTAGCAGGTGAGGTCTGTGGAGGCCAGACAGAGCCGGGCAAAATGGCCGAACTCATGGATCATGGTGGGGTAGATGTTGTAGCTGGGAGAGATGTAGATGTAGCCGGAGCCATAGCTGGGCAGATCATAGGTAAACCCGCCGGTGAGCTTGGTCTCCAGGGGCTCCGCATCCAGCAGCCGGTTGTCTGTCATATACTGGAACAGCTCCCCCAGCTGGCCGGAAACCGCAGCCGCCACGGGGCGGGTCATCTCGGTGAGCTCCGCACTATCCGCCGCGAGAATGGCGTCCTCCAGCGCCGACAGGTCCACATCAGGGTCGGCGGGCAGGTATAGCCGATTGACGGTAGGGCCCAGGGTACCGATGGCGTTCTGGCAGAAGGCCAGGGCATCCTCCGCGGTGTAGTCCCGCTGGAAGGTGAAGGGGAAGGCGTACTCGGTGTAGTTGTCAAAGCCCAGACTCCGGGCAAACTCGTTGCGCACGTCCACCAGCTCCAGGAACAGAGGACCCAACTCCGCGTTTGCCAGTTGGGCCAGCTCGAAGGAGAGCTCCGTGTACGCCTCGTCGGACAGCGTCTCCTCGCTGTAGGCCGTCTCCAGGGTGGACATACTGTATCGCTCACCCCCGTATTCCACGGTGAGCTCGGTAAGGAGCTCCGTGGAGAGGAGGTTGTAACGGTTGACCAGTGCCTGTTCATCTTCCAGCAAGGCAAACTACTCCTCCCCGCAAATAGGCTGGCTCAAAGTGAGCTCCCAATAGGTGTCCCCGAACTCCTTCCGGAAGACATCCTGATAGGGGCCGGCGAACAGGGACTGAGACGCCTCAGTGATTAGGCTGATGGCGTAGTTGGCGTCGCTGTTCCACGCGGCATAGAGCTCCGCGTTGGCCTCGGGATCCCGGAAGTACTCCCAGTAGCAGAGGGTGAATTGGGTGAAAAACTCATCGTACTTTCCGGTGGCCAAGTCGTAGAGGGCCGCCACCTCCTCCGCCGGGGCGTCGGCCTCGGCGGCGTCCAGGGCGTCCTGAATCAGCGCCTCCAGTTCGGTCAGGAGGGCCGGGCCCAGCTCTGGGTCCTTCCAGTCATCCCGGATATCCAAGGGCACATCCCTGGGCCAGGAGGGCGCCTCTGCACCGGTAGCGGCACGCACGGCCAGAAGGCCGCTGCACAGGGCAGCGGTCAACAGCCAGATCAGCATCCGGCTGATGCACCTTGGCTTCTTTTGCATTGGAAAACTCCTGTTACTATATATGTTTGCCCCTTGGTTTATGGCAGCCAGCCATAGGCATGGGACATCTCGTTGCCTAAACTGTTGGAATGGGAAAGTAATGGTCTGACCTAAATCTCAAAAGGCTTCCACGTCCGTAAGGAAGTCAGGCAGACATCCCCCCATTCGCAGTGTTCAATTTGTGCAGGTAGAGCTTGAGCGTTCGTATCAGCAAACAGCTGGAATCGGCGATAGGAGACAGCTTTATCCATTGCAAAATTCTTTATGGAAGTTTAAAGATCTCCAAAATATTAGGTGTCTAATTCACCTGTGCGAATACGACTAAGAAATAGAGCATTTTCTTCCGAGAGCGTAATTGGAATCAATAATTCCGCATTTACTCTATCCATTTCTTCGCCAATTCTAATGACACCTGATACAAAATCCTGCATATCCTCTGGTTCTATTATTTCATAAGCCTGTGTGCATAGGTTCATTGCACTATTCCATGCCTCAGGGTTTGAGCGTTCCTGTTGGAGCCCCTCAAGCAAGACATTGAAAAAACTATCTAACTGTCCCAGCGGAAGATAGTAGTAGGCGGCAACATAATAGCAAGCATCGTAGTCTCCTGTTTCACGCAACTCCCGTGCGCACCTCGCAGCAATTCCTTCGTTTTTATTCCCGCCACTCTGCAGGGCGTTACCCATTAAATTAACTTTATACTGCTGATCCTCATAGAAATCAAGCGTATCTGCCTTCTGAAGAACATCTATCATCTCCGGTACAGTTATATTAACATTATTTCGTGCTGACGCAAACAACTGTGCTGCTAAAATATTGCATACCAACAGGGCAGAAAATACAATCAAATAGGCACCTGTTCCAAAAACAGCAATTGCCCCTCCCCACTTCCTAACTTTTTCTGGAAACGGCTTTTCAAAGCAGATAATTGTTAAGGCCAGCAAAAAAAAGGCTGCACATTGATAGGCTCTGATGGAAAAGTTGATTTCCATAAGCCCATGGGTATTCATCATGACCCAACACGTGAAAAAAGCTGCGCCAAGAGGATTTCGATTTCCCTTGATCTGGCAGAGCAATACCCAACCAACGCCCACCAGCAACATCAAGAAAGATACCAGTCCCAATAATCCCATGTCATCCATCACCTGCAGAAGGTGGTTATGAACATACAACGACTCATAGAAGTATGGCTGGACCGCAGTATAAAGAGCTTCTGTACTGCCAAATCCATGTCCCATTATTGGAGACTGCAAAAAGAGAAGCATGCTATCTTCAAAGAATTGTAGTCTCTGCCAAGTACTCATACTGCTCCCAAGTGCGTCCTGAATTCGGTCCGCAACAAAGGAGGGTAAAAGCGGATACCCCATATGCACTTTTGTTCCATCGGAGAGGCTTACCTTCTCAATCACGTCACCCGGAGTTCCGATAAATCTGAAATGCGCAGTTTCATCTTCAGGAAGTATGAATTGGCAATCCATAATCGATCCACTATATAAAGTTGTGCTGGTGAACTCCAGCTCCTCCTGCCAGCTTTGTGTGTAAACCACAACCGTTACCTCTGGCGGAGCAGTCGCTTCCATTGAATATGTTCCTGCAGAAAGGTCGACTGCCCTAGTAACCTCCCCACTGTTTCCAATTTTATAGGGACCAGAAATCAATATCGCTGCAATACCATAACTTATCAGCAAAACAACCACTACAAGAGCTGAGGCTCCGATTGCTCGTCCATGCCCTTCAAGTCGTTCTACAAGACGACTGCAAATTCCCCTATCTACCCCATAAATTACTAAGCCGCACAGAACAAGCAACACTATTGGCAAAGCCGACTCTGTCCCAATAAAAGGCATAGAAACAGCCGACAAAAAAACTGCGATGACGGCACTTTCTAAAAGGAGGAAAAATAATGGTACTCTTTGCTCTTTTCCGGATACAAGCAAATAGCAAATTAATGCCAAGGCAAAACAGAGTATCCCACCTCGGCTAAGAGAGAGCACAAATCCCATCATGGACATTCCCAATAATATTTGGGCGAAAAGCTTCTTCTGAAACTCTTTGCTGTCCAGTGCTAGGTATACCGCGACGATCGTTCCTAACGCAAATATGTTAGCAGTTACATTCGCGTCATTATAAATCCCACGTATGCGGGCATAGGTGGCCTGCTTCTCCAAAAGCGTAACATATTCACCATTACCCAGCAGCTCCATAAGCCTTGCAAAAGGCGCATATAGTATCTGACTACCATCCATATCTACGGAGAGCAGGCTGATAATACCGCAGATAAATACAAACCCCCACAAAAGGGCACGAACGTGGCACTTCTTCCCTCTCGCCAAAAGAATGATTACCAGGGAAAAAGAAGCCAATAACTTTACATATTCCTTAAGTGCATAGTTACCAAAATTGCTGTAAAGACCCGCGCAGCCGCCTACCAGTGCAAATAACAACAGTCCCAGCGTCGGAACAGAAAGCCTTTGCCGAAAGTTGGATAGAGGCCCACGCCCGATCAGAGACAC
Source organism: uncultured Oscillospiraceae bacterium (assembly GCA_944385675.1). Lineage (GTDB taxonomy): Bacteria > Bacillota > Clostridia > Oscillospirales > Oscillospiraceae > Lawsonibacter. The sequence continues at coordinate 961 of CALWYD010000079.1, read as the reverse complement.
AATTGCAATGCATGCTAAAATTACTGCAGCAATCTTGGTCTGCACAGTCATTGCAAAAAACAGTGTAGTGGTAAAAAAGGCAACAAACAGCCGGTCATAGCATTGTTTCTCCGCAGTCACGGAGGGTTCAACTGTCGCGGCAATTTGTGGTGCCGCCTGTACAGGAACTGGTCTCTTTCGCTTCATGGGTAGTCCTCCTCCGGAAAGTGCTTATTTCAGTCAAAAAAATTCATAAAGCTTGTTCGGTATATGCCGAACAAACTTCTTCCGTAGGGCCAATCATCCGAACATGCCCATTTTCGAGCCAAATGACTCGATTGCACATTTGGCGTATTTGTGCGAGACTGTGGGACACAAACAGTACCGTTGTCCCTCCACTCATCAGTTCTTGCATTCTGGCGAAGCTCTTCTTTTGGAAGAATTCGTCACCAACTGCTAAAATCTCGTCCACAATCAAAATCTCCGGATTTACCACAGTAGCAACGGAAAAGGCAAGCCGCATCATCATACCGGAAGAGTATGTCTTAATGGGCATACTTATGAACTCTCCCAGCTCGGAGAAGGCAATGATTTCATCAAGCTTGGATTTGAGGTACTGCTCCGTATAACCCAAAATTGCCCCGTTGAGAAAAATATTCTCGTAGCCGGTCAGTTCTTGATCAAAGCCGCTGCCAAGTTCCAACATCGGAACCACATTGCTCTTTAGGTCTACAGTTCCACCCGTAGGCTTATAGATACCTGAGATAATTTTCAGCAGAGTACTTTTCCCGGAGCCATTCCTGCCAATGATTCCCACAACTTCACCTTTGTTCACATGGAAAGAAACATCCGTTAGGGCATGGAATTCCTGAATGTTTCGTTTCCCTGTAGCCAAATTGATGACCCAATCTTTTAGGCCACTCGGCCGGTTGAGATCCATGCGGAATACCATGGAGACATTGTTCACTTCAATAATGGATTC
>CALWYD010000078.1 GCA_944385675.1 uncultured Oscillospiraceae bacterium | reverse complement strand
CCTACACAGGGAGAAATCCATGTGTTGGGCCAAATCCTTACCGGGGCTGACCCGCGGAAACTGAACGATATCCGCCGTCGGATGGGCATGGTGTTCCAGTCCTTTAATCTGTTCCCTCATCTGACGGTGCTTGAGAATATTATGCTGGCCCCGGTGGAACTGCTGGCCCTGGACCGACGGGAGGCGTACAGACGGGCTATGGAATTGCTCCAGAGCGTGGGCCTGGCGGAAAAGGCACAAAACTATCCCGATGAACTGTCTGGCGGACAGAAACAGCGTGTAGCCATCGCCCGTACCTTGGCCATGGGGCCTGACATCGTCCTGTTCGACGAGCCCACCTCTGCTCTGGATCCCACCATGGTGGGCGAAGTACTGTCGGTTATCCGCAACCTGGCCAGCCAGGGGCTGACTATGCTCATTGTCACCCATGAGATGAAGTTTGCTCAGGATGTCTCGACCAGGGTGTTTTATATGGATCAGGGTGTGATTTACGAGGAAGGCACGCCGGAGCAGATCTTTGAACATCCTTTGACCGACCGCTGCCGGGCCTTTGTTCACCGACTGAAAACCTTCCACACGGAGATCTGTTCCACGGCCTTTGACTTTCTTGGCACTGCGTCTGCAATTGATACCTTTGCCCGCAAGCACCTGTTGGGGTCGGATCAGGCCCTGAAATTCCAGCAAATCTTTGAGGAACTGTGTGTGTCGGTCATCATTCCCATGCTCCCGCCGGAGGGAGGCTGGACGCTGTCCTTCGACGCGGCCTGCCGGGAGGACGGTAGCCAGTGTGAGGCAGTAATCCGCTGGGCGGGTGCCGCTTTTGACCCGCTGACCCAGGGGGAGACGATGAGCGTAAAGCTGGCCCTGGCCAAGACAAAGGTCAGCCGCTGGACCTGTGACGACGGCGTCAACACAGTGACGGTCCTGTTCTAAGTAGGAACTGACATGAATGCATAGAAATGGAGGATTTAATATGAATATCGTAAAAACAAGTGAAGGTACAAAACTGACCCTTGTCCTGGAAGGACGATTAGATACCACTACAGCCCCTCAGCTGGAGGCGGAGGTAAAAAGTGCCCTTACCGGCGTGACCGAGTTGGTGCTGGACTTTTCCCGGTTGGAGTATCTCTCTTCCGCCGGCCTGCGGGTCATTCTTACGGCACAGAAGATTATGAACAGACAGGGGAAAATGGTCGTCCGCCATGTGAACGAGACCATCTTGGAGGTATTTGAGGTCACAGGTTTCAATGATATTTTGACCATTGAGTAAGGAGGCGCGGCCTATAAAAATGAAATGGGGGCAACCCGTCTGAACTTCCAAACATTGTCGGCCTGTCCCACATTTGTATTTTTGTGGATGACATGGAGCAGGCAGTAGCTTACTGCCGTGCTCTGCTGGGAGTACAGCCTGACCACTATTGAAGCGGCATGGTTCATGCCGGACACCCTACTTATTAATGAGAGCGAAGCCTACAGGGTGTACCAAATCAGTCAGACGCAGCCGTCAGAAGTCCGCTTGTTCGATCAGGCACCTGCGGAAACCCATGGGCGAAACACCGAGACAGCCCCAATTCTGGGGTTGGTTCGCTACTTCTATTTTATTGACCGATGCGGTCTTCAATGGGAAGTTGAGCAGGGCCACGCCCATATTGACGGCTGAGCCGGGGCAAAGGAATACGCAAAAAGGTGGGGCTTGGTGGGCCTGCCGGACGGCGCTGGGGGGAGATTGATACGGAAAAGGAAAACATAAATCCCATTTTCCTGGAAAATGAGCGGGAAGCCAACCGGTATTCCTGCCGCTGCCTGCAGGTCATGGCGCTGATTGCCGCACTGGCCTGGCTTTTGAATTTGCTGGATATCTTTATCGTTCCGCCGGTTGTCATGAATGTGAGTATGCCCGTGTGCATTTTCTCTTTCCTGCTGCCCAGTATGCTCAAATCCAGAATGAACCGGCTGGGCGGGTGGTTTCAGTATCTCATTATGGGCTGCTGTATTCTGGGCATCACGGTTTTGTCCATTGCCATTCCCAAACACACGGTGCTGGCCTGGATCGCCCCGGTGCTTCTAAGCTGTCATTACTACTCCCGAAAGTTGACGGCCAGCGCTTTGGTCGCCTCAGTGGTCTGCCTGTATGTGGCGGGCATTGCCAGCCTGTTTGTGGGGGAGGGAGATCCCAATCTGATCAATGCCTTCCGCGCGGAGGATGCGGTCATCACCTCGGAGGTGTTCAGAGAGGCGGTGCTGTTTTTCCTCCTGCCCCGTTCTGCGATCCTGGTGGGCATGGCCTTCGTGTGTATTACCGTGGCCAAGCGTACCCGCAGCCTGTTGGAAAAGCAGGCTGCAGATTCCTCCGCCCGGCAGCGGATTGAAACGGAACTGAACGTAGCCACTCAGATACAGGCGGATATGCTGCCCAGTATTTTTCCGGCTTTTCCAGAGCGTTCGGAATTTGACATCTATGCCAGCATGACGCCTGCCAAAGAGGTGGGCGGCGACTTCTATGACTTTTTCCTGGTGGACGATGACCATTTGGCCATAGTCATTGCTGATGTATCAGGGAAAGGTGTACCAGCAGCGCTGTTTATGGTGATTGCTAAGACCCTGTTAAAAAATGCGGTTCAGGTAGGGTTGTCTCCCAAAGACGCGCTTGAGAAGGTCAACAACCAGCTGTGCGAAAACAATGAGGCGGAGATGTTTGTGACCGTCTGGATTGGCGTATACCAAATTTCCACCGGCAAACTCACCGCCGCAAACGCAGGACACGAGTATCCGGCCATCCGGAGAGCAGACGGCCGGTTTGAATTATTTAAGGATCAGCATGGTTTTGTGCTGGCGGGAATGGAAAATGCCCGGTACCGGGAATACGAACTGGAAATCGGTGTGGGTGACACGCTGTTTGTGTATACCGATGGAGTGGCTGAAGCCACCAATGCAGCCAATGACCTCTATGGAACCGAACGTATGCTGGCAGCGCTGAACCAGAACCCCGGCTTAGGCCCCGAAGGACTTTTACACCAGGTCAAAGCGGATATTGACTGTTTCGTCGGTGCATCGCCTCAGTTTGATGACATTACCATGTTGTCGCTCCAGAGAAAGCAAACGGGAGCAGAGCAGAGTATACAGGTCGCCCCAAAACTGGAGAGTATCCCAAAGGTGTGTGAATTTCTGGAGCAGATCCTTCAAGATCACGGCGCCCCCCTGAAAATTGTCAGCCAGGTAAATATTGCAGCAGATGAAATTTTTTCCAATATTGTCCGGTACAGCGGTGCCGAAGCTGCCAAAGTGGACTGCAAAGTCACAGGGGATTGGGCTATCATTCGCTTTGTGGATGACGGGAGGCCATACGACCCCACTGCGCAGCCAGAGCCGGATACGACTTTGTCCGCGGAGGAGCGGGAGATCGGCGGCCTTGGGATATTCATGGTAAAAAAGAGCATGGATCGGGTGGCCTATGAGTATGGGGATGGGAGAAATATCCTGACCATAGAAAAGCGCTGGTAGAACCGGTCTCATAGAGAAATATCTGTTGGTTCTCCCAATATGTGCTGTGTTACCGCTGGTGGCGGGAGCGCCTTTGAGGCTGCCTGTGGGACAGCATATGGACACAAAATGTTAAAAAAGGAGAAACGGTGCCTATGAAACGATTGATTGTCGGACTGTGCACACTTCTCTGGGCCATTTCCATGACGGGCTGTGGTAATACGGCCCAGGCTGATTCCCTTCCTGTCGCTGCAAGAAGACTGCCGCCGACGCGGCGGCCACCCCTTTTATAGCCAAGGCGATCTGCCACCACCTGAAGCATAGGCTCCTGCCGTCCCCCCTGTTTCTCGACTTCCTGAAACCCTATTTTTTGCGGGACTACACGGTATTCGGCGGATATTACCAGCCCACGTATCTAAAACATATGCAGGTGGGAATGGTCAAGTCTCTGGGAGCATGGGGTGTGTTTCAGAAAAAATCGGAAATTATCCTGTAAAAGGCAGCTGCACCACTCCGGGACCCGCATACCGGATTAAGGAGAGGGGACGGAGCGTATTTCATATTCACTGAAGAATTGCTGAAGAAGCCCATTTTAACGCCGGAGCTGGAAGAAAAACTGAAGATGTCCCTGACAGATCCCTATGGGATGCTGTTCCCATAATCCAAAAAAACGGTTCCTCTCCGCAAAGGCAGGCCGGGCAAGCCATTGGGGCTTGCCCGGCCTGCCTGTTGTCTGATTGTTACAGCCCCAGCCGGAACCAGCCGTCGGTCTGGTTGAACTGGCAGACGGCTCTGGTTTTTGAAAATCAGTTTTACAGCCAGCTCCTGTTGGAAAAGTCCCTTTGACTTTCTAAGGGCTTTTATATTTTGGTTTAACTTGTGGGCTCACTCCTTTCGCTCACGAGGCATGGCGGCTCCCAGGCCGTGACGGTAAAGTTGGTGACGTAGCTGCTCTTGGTGTGCCCAATAAAACGGATCTCATCCAAAACCTCTACCTAGGCCAAATCGCTGCGTCAGACGGTATGGGTAAGGTCAGTTACCACATGCCATACCCGCTCCACCGGACAGGGAAAATGGACGGTCACCTTTGAAGTGGCCATGTGCTCGCCCAGTCTTCAATTTCTTGTTGAGCTTTAGGGCGACACCCTGCGGCCAGCTGACTGCTGAAGCAGTCAGAGCATGCGCTTTGATGGGCGGCTCAGCCAGTTCCGGCGGGCTGTCCAGAACGGCCATGCCAGAGCACAAATCCTTCCGAGGCAGGCGGTAGACGGCTGTATTAAACAGAGTTTTGCGGCGGTGCGTCCCGTGGCCGGACAACTGATGAAAGAGGGCTGCATTGCTAAGCTGTGGCTGTCAATCATCGCCACTTCAATATCCCGGATACTTTACAGTTTCAGCCCTTCCGCCCAGGCCCTCAGCTCCGATTCATCCAGATGTCCGTTGAGCATCCGTCCATCCAGGATCTTGGCGCCGGGGGCGCTGGAGTGCAGCCCAGCTGCTGACTTGCCCAGGCCGCTGCCACCGGAGGTGGCGAAGAGGACGATGGTCTTGCCAGTGAAATCATAGGCTTCTAGGAAAGTGTTGAGGATGGTGGGGGCCACATACCACCACACGGGAAACCCCAGGAAGATCACATCGTGCTCCGCCACTGGGGCGTCGGTATCGGCCAGAGCGGGGCGGGAGTGGGCATCCTTCATCTCTACACTGGAACGGGAGCCCTTGTCCGTCCAGTTTAGGTCGGCGCTAGTGTAGGAGACGGCGGGACGTATCTCGTAGAGATTGGCCCCTACAGCCTTAGCCAGAGCCTTCGCCGCCTTGGCAGTAGTGCCTGTGGCAGAAAAATAAGCGACCAATGGATTCATAAAATAACCTCCTTATGATATGCCTTGCCTTTATTGTAAACTTCTTGTCCAAAAATGTAAAATACTCATTTTATATATATAATTATTTAGAAAAGGCATTTTTATCTTGCGATGTGGAGCCCGGTGTGATAGGATGAAAATGAGGAGGAATACCCATGGAACTTCGTGTTTTGAGATATTTTCTGGCGGTGGCCCGGGAGGAGAACATCACCAAGGCCGCGGCCATACTCCACCTAACTCAGCCTACCCTGTCCCGACAGCTGATGCAGCTGGAGGAGGAACTGGGGGTACAGCTCTTTCGCCGCAGCCGCTACCACATCGTGCTCACCGATGAGGGAATGCTGCTGCGCCGCCGGGCCCAGGAGCTGGTGGACTTAGCAGACAAAACAGCCCGGGAGTTTTCCATTGGGGAGACGGAATTGATGGGAGAAATTTCCATTGGCGCAGGGGAGACCCGCAGTATGACATTCCTCTCCCAGGCCATCCGCACCTTCCGAGGGCACTATCCTAAAGTCACCTTCCGCATCTTTAGTGCCAATGCCGATGATGTAAAGGAAAGGCTGGACATGGGCCTTTTGGATATGGGCTTGCTTACCGAGCCGGTGGACGTGGGAAAATACGCCTTCTGCCGGATGCAGGAGAAGGATCGATGGGGCGCATTGGTGCGGGCGGATTCCCCCCTGGCGGAACTGGAGGCGGTAACACCGGAAGATCTGGAGGCCGTCCCCCTGATGTTCAGCGGACGGGAGGGGGTTCAGCGGGAACTGGCCAACTGGTTTGGAAGGCGGTGGGAGCAGCTGCAGATTGCCGCCACTTTCAACTTGATCCTAAACGCCGCTAATATGGTGCGCTGCGGTGTGGGGGCGGCTGTGGGCTTTGACCTGAACCTGGCCTTTGACGATCTCCGATTTCTGCCCCTGTCTCCCGCCATGGAGACGGGAACGGTGCTGGTCTGGAAAAAGGACCAGGTGCTGACGCCGGCGGTGGATGCCTTTCATCAACACATTAAAAATGTCCAACAGGCATAGAACAGAAAAGAAAATAAGCATTAGACATAGAATGCAGATTCCTTTACAATGCAGGCGTCCGAAGAGGACGCCTGCTTACGTTTAGGGACTACGCGGGGGCCGAGAAGATCAGGCTACCTGGACAGGGAATTGTCCACGGCGGACAAGACTGCCAGCTACCACCCCAGATTGGCGATTTGACACTGTACGCCCCTTGGGGCAATTTGGCCATCTTCTACGGCCATGCAGGCAGCTCCTCCGGCCTGGTGCCCACGGGGCGAACAGTATCGGGCCTGGAGTTGCTGTCGGCTATGGAGGGGGAATTTGAAGTGTCTGTTTCTGTCTGGTAGGCAGACTCCCTTATTGCTCATTCTGGGGAAGATAGACCCGGATGGTATAGCGACGCCGCCCTGCTGTGGACTTTCCATATTGGATGGCCTGCTGGGGGCACTCGTTGATACAGCGCAGACACTGCAGGCACTGTGCTGCCCATACCGGCTTTCCGTCTCGGAGAGAAATGACGCACGCGGGACAGCATTTGGCGCACTGGCCGCACCCGTTGCAGCTGTCCGTGGCAAAGAAGGGCTTTGCGGTTCGGGCAAACTTGTTGAATCCAAAATTGACAAGACGGGACTTCACGCCCGGCAGCGTTCCCTCGTGAACCCGATATACGCCCTCCTGCCGCTGGATCTCCTGTGCCATCCGCGCCAGTTCTGTCCGGGCGGCTGCGATCTTTTGAAGGATCTCGTCCTCATTATCAGTATCGGAGCCGATAATGTAGTTGTTGGGCATCCGCAAGCTGTAGCTGCTGCTGAGAGGATACAGCTTGGAAAACTGCTTCATAGTATGGCCGGCGTCCCCTCCACAGGTCCAGACTCCGAAGGTAAATACCGGTTTCCTAGAGAGGTTTTTCACAAAATCCGCCATGATTTCCGGCACACCCCAGGCATAGACCGGAAAGACAAAGCCAATCTGTTTGGCGTTGCTCATATCTGGCAGCTCTTTCAGATTGGTAATATCATAGACCTCATCGCCGGTGAGGCGGGCCAGCTGTCGGGCCGCCCACGCCGAGTTTCCTGTTCCAGAAAAATAGAAAATCATTTCAGACGCTCTCTTTCTTGCGACTCACTGTGTCCCATAGGGCCAGGTGTTGATGCCGCCGAATTCGTAGATATTGGTATAGCCCAATTCCGCCAGAGTGGAGGAGGCAGTCTTGCTGCGGTTTCCGCTGCGGCAATAGACCAGGACGTTAGAGTCCTTCTCAGGAATCATTTCCGCGGCGGTGTCCTCGTCGATAGTCCCTACCGGCAATAGGACAGCTCCTGGAATATGGCCACTGTCATATTCATCCTGTTCCCGCACATCCAGGATGATGACCTTTTGGGTGTCCATCATCTCCTTGGCCTCTTCCTGGGTGATCTGCTGGTAGGAACCATCAGCTCCGTCCTCGCTGCTGCATCCAGTGAGCAACAGCAAAAAAGTCAAAAGCATAGGTAAAATTCGTTTCATCTGAGAACCTCCAAAAGTTTGGCTGCAAAGGCCCTGTGGCCCTGCTCTGTGAAATGTACGCCGTCATAGGCAAGGGAGATATCCCACTTTCCGGCGTTGGCAAAGCGGATGCGCAGATGTTCCGCCAGGGTCTGACAGCACTTGGCGAAGGTATGGGAGTCATCAATGAGCTGCTGGCTGGCTACCCACTCGCCCAGAATCATCGGCGGCGGTGCAATCAGCAGAATTTGATCAGGCTTCAGCCACAGACCGGAGAGAAAGTGCTCCAGTTTACCCGCGGCCTGCTCCGGACTGCAGCCTTGGAGCAGATCATTGGTGCCCAGCATAAGGACCAGTAAGCCGGTATCCACGGGGAAAGCAGGTGCCGACACGGGAATCTCACGGCCATTCAGACCCATATTGCAGATCTCCCAGCCGGTTTCAGCGGCCAGAATATCTACCCACCGGCTGTCGGCGTCATAGCGCCCGCCCAGCCAGAGGCGTGGATCGTAGCCGTAGGTGTTGGAGTCCCCGAAGCAGATGACTTTCATCCGAATCTTCCTCTCCTCCTATTATGGTGCACCATTCGCCCGAAAGGAAGTGCAATTTTCGTCATTCCTCCGGCAAATAAACGGTCAAACGGACATGTCTATATCCATTTAGCCTTCAAAAATGGCAGGCTCACATGATAACACTGGGACCAAACACATGTCTGCCACAGGTGGCTCCGCTGCGCATTTTCTCTGCCGCGGATCAACAAGGATATGGGAGAGTGAGCAGTCTCCGCGATGCCAGAGAAACCGAATGATTAAACTATTATACTGTAAAACAGTGCAAAACTCCATACCGCAGTAGTGCGTAATTTGCACCGTATCAGCAAAGAATACCACCTGTTGAAACGAACTATCAGAGTTCAGAGGGTGGTATTGATGTCTCAGTCTGTTTCCAGCGGTTCATTTTTGAAAACCGGGCTTTAAAGTAGGCTCCGACTTGCTCTGAGGGCCAGGTTTTATTGGATATAATCCAGCAGCTGTCTGTTATCCAAATCCCGGTTGCTTACAGCAAGAGGAATCACGTCATTGTGCTGAAGTGCGTGGATTTTTTGTGCTTCAGGCGCTATACTGGGTGTAGGAACGAAAAAAGAGAACCAGGCGGATGGAGACATATCTGGTTGTGCTGCGCCTGCCCGAGGAAACCAGCTTAAGAAAAATGAGACCGGCCTGTCAGAGAAGATTCTCTGACAGGCCGGTTTTGCTGTTATCCGTCGGCAAAAAACAAGCTCAGTTCAGCTTGCCGTACGCCTCGTCCGACACAGCCTCCATCCACTCATTGGAGCAGTTCTCGCCGGGTACCTCCAGGGTCAGGTGGGAAAACCAGCTGTCGGCTGCCGCGCCGTGCCAGTGCTTTACTCCGGTAGGAATGTTGACCACGTCCCCTGGGTGCAGTTCCCGGGCCTCCTGACCCCACTCCTGATACCAGCCATGACCGGCTACACAGACCAGGATCTGCCCGCCGCCCTTAGAGGCGTGATGGATGTGCCAGTTGTTCCGGCAGCCCGGCTCAAAGGTCACATTATAGACTCCCACTTGGCTGGTGGAGAGGGGTTGGAGATAGCTTTGTCCCACGAAATATTGGGCAAAACCGTCGTTGGGAGCCCCGATGGGAAAGACCATCTCCTGTTGGTGCTGCGCTTTACCGCTTTTGCCCTCGTCTTCTGCCCAGACCTCCTTGGCCATTTGGAAGGCGGCCCAGGCCTTGGGCCAACCGGCGTAAAAGGCCGCATGGGTCAAGATCTCCCCGATCTCCTGCCGGGTAATGCCGTTTTGTCTGGCGGTGGTCAGGTGGTACCGGAAGGAACTGTCCACTAGACCCTGGGCCATCAGGGCCACCACCGTGACCAGTGACCGATCCCGAAGGGAGAGCTTATCCTCTCGGCTCCACACCTGGCCGAACAGTACATCGTCATTGAGCTGGGCAAACTTGGGGGCAAACTCCCCCAGAGTGTCCCGGCCCGCCGTCTGCTTGACTACCATATTACATACCCCCCGGTTGTTGCTTATTTCAAATACTGCTGAAAAAACTGCTGGATTTTCTGGAAGGGAATGCAGTGATATTTAGAATTTATTTCTAACGCCTCCTGATAGCTTCCTGCCCATCTCCCGGGCCTTCTGCAGGGCGGGATGGTTCTGAATGTCGCCCACGTCGGTGACGCCGCCGGCAAAGACTGTGCCGGCCAGGCGGGCCTTTTCAAAGCAGTCTATCCAACCTGTGATGCCGGTGACCGCCCCATCCGCCGTATGCTCGTCCTCCTCCGCCGCCGCGGCCAGCAGGTAGATGTCCCGGAAGCGGTAATCCGCAGAATAAAGAGGATTGGCTCTGTCCAGCAGAGTCTTCATCTGGCCGCACATCCCGTAATAGTAAATGGGGGTGGAAAAGGCCAACACATCTGCCGTCAACATTTTTTGGACGATGGTGTCCCCATCATCCCGGATGACGCAGCGATGGGTTTTCAGGCAGCTCAGGCAGCCTCTGCAAAATCCGATGGTCTTGTCGTACAGGGTGACCTTTTCCACCGTGTTTCCCGCCTCTTGGGCGCCCTGGATAAAAAACTCTGCCAACGTATCCGAATTTCCACCCTCCCGAAGACTGGTAGAAATTACCAAAACCTTCTTGCTCATTGCTGTCCCTCCTGACCCATAAGCCTTCTGGCGCTATTGTAGCATGCAAAAAGCAAAATAACAAATGCCTATGTAGAATGACTTATTATGCTTAAAACCTATATTTAATCTGTGGTGTAATTGCTGAAACGGTGCCCATGTAATCCGATGACACGGCCAGCAGGAAGGTCACGAGAATCCGGCGACGAAATAATTGCCGAAACCATTTTTGATTCATGTATGGTCTTCTTTGCCCTTTTGCCACTTCAGATAGGCATAGTAGAGCACGGCCGATAAGACACCAGGCCCACCGAAAGCACTGCGGAAATCCAGAATGGGGGAGATAATGGATGAGGGACTGCCCCATGGACAGCCCCTCCCGGAGAATGATTGCTGGGTTTTAGTGCTGATGCTTGATCAAGCCAAAAGCTTTGGACAGTTCCATAATGACTACAGGAATAAGCGAAAGCCCCAATCCAAGCAGATAGGTCTTCCCGGGCAGGATGACCAGTCCAAAAGCAATCCGCACCGGTGTAAACAGAACGAGAGAAACAAGGAGAAAAGAGACAAGGCAGGCCCAGTTCAGCTTGTGGTTGGAAAAGGGACCGATTTTAAACAGGGAATGATCGAAACGCATATTATACGATTGGATGATTTGGGACAGGGACAGGACCATAAAGGCAAGGGTTTGGCCGCCGGCCAGGGAACCCACAGACTTTTCTCCCCCGACAAAAGCAATCAGGGAGAGCACGGCAAACATAGCCCCCTGAAGGACAACCCGAATACCAAGACCGTGGGCAAAGATCCCTTCGTTTTTGGGTCGGGGCTTCTGATCCATGATGTCAGGCTCCACCGCCTCCATACCCAGAGCAATGGCGGGCATGCTGTCGGTCACCAGATTGATCCACAGAAGCTGCATGGACAAAAGCGGCGTTTTGTGCCAGAGCAGCATGGCGGTAAATACCGTGATGACCTCACCGATGTTGGTCCCCAGTAGGAACCCAACCACCTTGCGGATGTTGGCATAGATGCCCCGTCCTTCCCGGATGGCGTCCACAATGGTGGAGAAGTTGTCGTCGGTCAGGGTCATGTCCGCCGCACCCTTGGCCACATCAGTGCCGGTGATGCCCATGGCACATCCGATGTCGGCGGCCTTGAGCGCCGGCGCGTCATTGACGCCGTCTCCGGTCATGGAGACTACCTGTCCCTTGCGCTGCCAGGCCTTTACAATGCGGATCTTGTTTTCCGGAGAGACCCGGGCGTAGACGGAGATATGCTCTACTTCCCAGTCCAGCTGCCCGTCCGTCATGGCGTCCAGCTGGCTGCCGGTAATGGCCTTGTCCCCCGGCAGCAAGATCCCCAGCTCTCTGGCGATGGCCGCAGCGGTCACCACGTGGTCGCCGGTGATCATGACCGGCTTGATGCCGGCCCTGCGGCAGACATCTACCGCGCTCTTTACCTCTGGCCGGGGCGGGTCGATCATGCCCACCAGCCCCATGAGGGTCAAGCCGCATTCCAAATTTTCCGATGTGGGATAATGGGGCGGGGCGTCGATCTTCTTATAGGCAATGGCCAAAACTCGGAGGGCGTCAGAGCTCATCGTGTCAACCATGCTCTGAGCGGCCTCCAGATCTCCGGCTACGCACCGGGGAGCCATCATATCAAAGGCCCCCTTGACGATGACAACACAGTTCCCGTCGATCTGATGAACCGTAGTCATCAGCTTCCGGTCGGAGTCAAAGGGCAGCTCGGCCAGGCGGGGATACTGTTTCGCTAAAGCGTCCTTAGGCATTCCGTTTTTGTGGGCGGCAAGGACGATGGCGGTTTCGGTGGGGTCACCGATGTGCTGTTCCTGCCCGTCATGAAAGGTTACTGTGCCGTCACAGCACAGGCTGGCATACTGGAGTAATTTGCGCACCGAATCGGAGTTTTGTGTGCTGATGGCTTCGGCGGCATCCTGTCCGTCCACATATGCCTTTACCAGGGTCATGCGGTTCTGGGTCAGGGTGCCGGTCTTGTCAGAGCAAATGACAGAGGCGCTGCCAAGCGTCTCTACGGCAGGCAGTCGGCGAATCAGAGCGTTTTTCTTAACCATTCGCTGTACGCCGATGGAGAGAACCACCGTAACGATGGCGGGCAGGCCCTCCGGGATGGCGGAGACCGCCAGGGAGACGGCAGTCATAAAGATCTCCAGAGCAGGAATGCCGTTGACAAGACCCACCACAAAAATAATAGCGCAGGCCGCCAGGGCCAGAACACCAAGGTATTTACCCAGCTGCGCCAGCTTTTTCTGCAGCGGTGTCTGGCTGTCGCTCTCGCTGTCCAGCAGGTTGGCGATCCGGCCCATCTCCGTGTTCATGCCGGTGGTGGTTACCACGGCCAAAGCGGTTCCGTAGGTAACGGAGCAGCCGGAGAACACCATATTGCTCCGGTCTCCCAGCGGGGCGTTTTCGGGCACCACTGCCAAAGCATCTTTCTCGGAGGGAACCGATTCCCCAGTCAGGGCGGATTCCTCGCACTTCAGGCTGACGCTTCGGAGGAGGCGGGCATCTGCGGGAATGAAGTCGCCGGCCTCCAGGCGGATAATGTCGCCTGGAACCAGCTGGGATGCGTCAATCACGGCCTCCTGACCGTCACGGATGACCCTTGCATGCGGGGCAGATAAGTTTTTCAACGCATCCAAGGCTTTTTCCGCCTTGCTTTCCTGCATAACGCCCATAATAGCGTTGAGAGCCACAATCAGCAAAATGAGCACAGGCTCAAAAAATTCCTTTGGCTCTCCTTCCACGCAGGCAACGGCAAAGGAGACAGCTGCGGCTGCCAGCAGGATCAAGATCATGACATCTTTAAATTGGGCTAGGAAGCGCTGGAGGACTGACTTTTTCTTCTTTTCTTTCAGTTTGTTTTCCCCTAATTGTGCCAGCCTGTCCTGTACTTGTCTGGCATGCAGACCATGAGTAGGATGGGTATCTAGAACCTTTATCGTTTCAGCCTGTGAAGTTTGATAAAATGTCACGTAAAATTCTCCTTACATATCGTGTATGGATGTTATTGTAGTGATTGCAGTATTCATACTCCATTACGACTACATTCCGTTTGGAATGTGAATTCAACAGTGCAAATTGAACAGGTGGTGACCGAAAGGTCATTAGCTGGGCCTTGTGGCAGCGGATGTTACACATCTGTGGGACAGTTGTACGTCCCGCAGGTGTTTTTATATTCAACTGGGGAAACGAGAAATTCAATGCGTGAGTATAAGAGCAATATTTGGTCGACGAACCAGAAACAGAAGGTGAGCGCATTGAGTACACAGCGTCCCTGCTGGGAATTTTTTTCTAATGACCGGGTTGGGCGTAGACAAAGTGGGCTTAGAACATATTATTTCCGGAAGTAATAAAACACTTACCATCCCCAGTGTAATTGCTTTGGTTGCGGCGGTTGTCTTCGCTGCAAGCAAGGAAGGATACGGTGTGGAATATCTATCCCGGTGTTGGTCTATCTGAACCCCGCCAATAAAGCCGACTGCTTGTGCTCAGATCGGGAGTGAACAAATTAGTACACTCAGACAGATTTGTCCAAAGATAAAATGTGGCATGATGTTGAGGCTCATGCCACAATATGATATACTCATCTTCATATAAGGGAGTAGTCAACACTTTGGTGTGGTGATACCAACATACTGGAACATTCCTGATATTATCTTAAATGACGAGACTTATCTGTTGGGGCAGGTAAGTCTCTTTTTTATCTGTCAACTGAATTCCTTTGGAAAATAAAAATATGGGAATGGACGAATGCATGGCAATCTCAATTGGGGTTTCCCTGGATGCCTTTGCCATCGCAATCTGAAAAGGTCTTTTTGTGGAGCAGATGGAGCCCAAACACCTTTTGTCTACGCCTATCTCTGCTAGTTCTATACCCACTGCAAAAAAATATATTCCGTCCAGTGTGAATGAGATAGCAACCCGGCTGCAGAGCAGTACTCTGAACTGAACCATCGTGGACTGTTGGATGAAAACAGGGTTCCTGTGTTTGAGGGCTCCGGGGAAAACTTTTTTCTCAGCCCAATGAGTTGTTTTTCCCAAGTGTCGGTCACGAAGCTATTACTGTTTAGCAGGCGACACATAGTGAACAACTACATGGGGGTTTTGCACCAACGGTTCTATCGGGAATCTAACGTCAGAGAATCGGAAGAGGATATTGAGAATACATGCCAGGAGGTGCGGGGCTGTCTGGACAAGATGCAGAGACGCCGACTCATGCATCTGGTTGACGCCCAGAACCTGGGTCGGGAAAAATTTCTCTGGCCAGCTGCTGCAGGGTTCAAATTGGTTTGGGAACTGAGTAGAGAACTGGAAGCGGACGGCCTGTACTGCTGGGATGAGGAGGAGTGCGCACGTCTGCCGTCCTTGGCCATATATCCAATACCACCACTTTGAACACCTACTCCGGGTTGTTCAAAACAAACCGCATCTCCAGAAAGCCCTTTGAAGATGGCTGAAGATAGAGAGGCTGGAGGACAAAACGGAATAACTGGTGGTGAGTAGCGATACCAGTAGCTAGATAGAACGTTTCAAAAACCACGTAATGAGAACCCCATTTGTAACTCGGAGGCCGAGTTACAAATGGGGTTCTCCAATCTATACAGTTGCTAAATAATTATTTTTCATACCCACGCAGAAGATTAAGCAGTTTTGCGGCATGTACCGCTTCATCGTCCGCAAACTGGGAAAACAGTTGGGCGAGTTCCTTGTTATCTTGCTCTATCTCATGGGTATAGGCCTGATAATTAAGTCTTATTCCTGCCGCAGGCGCTCCACCACGGAATAACGCTGGGCGGCATGGCAGCTCAACACCGGGATGAGGACGCCCAGCGCCCCGAACAGGGGCAGAACCACGGCAATGGGCCAGACGGTAAAGCGGTAAGTAAAAAACCAGATCAGCCCGTTGAGTCCGGGGCCTATAAAAGGCGCGGTGGCAGCAATCAGCACCAGAGCCAAAACGGTCGCGCCCAGCGTGTAGAACAGCCCCTCCAGGGCCAGCATGGTCCGCAGCTGCCGCCCCGTCATACCGATGGACTGGAGCACGGCCAGCTCCCGGCGGCGGGCGGTAATGCCGGTGAGGATGGCGTTGAAGAAGATCAGCACCACCACCAGCCCCACAAGAAAGCTCAGGCCCCAGCCCAGACG
>CALWYD010000077.1 GCA_944385675.1 uncultured Oscillospiraceae bacterium | reverse complement strand
TTCCCCAATTATAACTGTACTATACCTACGTGCTATATCAGACCCTGTCTCAACTGGTGTAAAATTGGTGTAATTCATTAGGCAACCATACCATCAAATCAACGATTTCCCAGGCATTACAGCGGTTTGGTGGGTTCTCTATGTATTTTCAATGCCTTGAGATACAACCGTCACACCCCTTGTTCTAAATCCGCGTCCTGCAGAAGCATCCCGCCTCTTCCAGGCCCCGGACAGACTGATAGATGTTATATTATAGCAAAATCCCCCGGGAATTGCAACGAATGCAGGAGAAAAGAGCGCCGAAATGCCCCCGCATTTCCCCTGTTTTTTTGTCAAGCATCAAAAACTTAAATAAAATTTTAGACAAATTTTAATGATGCCTTTACTGGAATTTAGAATGGCCCTGGAGAAGAGCCCTGACCTCACCCGCCCTGCCGACCTGTGCCGGGTACCAGGTCTGCAGGCAGTAGCATAAAAAGCCGGCGGCCGGTTTTCTGACCGGCCGTCGGCCCCTCTGTTTACTCCTGTTCCAATTCCTCCAGCTTCCCCCGGACATGCCCTGCCCGGGCCCGGCCCCAGCGTTTCCAGTGCTGTACCCCCAGCCACACCAGCAGCAGCGCCAAGATGGGCAGGCCGCCCTGTACCAGCACCTCATCCATCCGCAGCGGCCAGGCGCCGAAGGCCTGGTAATACCCCACTACCGTCACCCCAGCCAGGCTCCCGTACAGCGCGGGGATCACCGCTCCGGCCCAAATAGGCCCCAGGCCGGAGACACAGACCTGGAGCGCCAGTACCAGTACAAACATTACCGTTGCGATCTCGTTGGACATTGTTTTCAGACTCCTCTCTTACTCCAGATCCTCTATCCTCATTCTCTTCAGATCATCCTGAAAGTCCCGGCGGTTTTTGTAGTGCAGCCAGATACCTCCAAAGACCACTGTGGGGATGTTGCCCACCAGAAACAGTCCCGCCAGGGCCCCCACCGCACCAGGGGTGAGGTCTGTATAACCCTCCTGGACGGGGACTTCCTCATAGGTTCCGTCCTCCATGATCAATCTGCTCCCGCCGGTAGTCATCGTCTGGAACGTACCCAGGCTGAACACCATCAGCAGAGAGAGCAAAAGGGACAGTCCGGGCAGGATGAGGCCCAGCTTCAGGCTCTTCCGGCACAGCCAGACCTGCAGCGCCACCAGCAGGGCGATGGGCACCAGCAGCATAAAAATCCCAAACACCAGGCTGATCCCTACAGCCGACAGCATCATATTCATGTCTCGTCTCCTCCTAATTCTACACTTCCGGCCCCTGCCGGGTTTTCTTATACTCGGATATGAGTACCTTGGCGGTGTCAAAGTCCAGCCGCTCGCTGACCACCAGGTGCTTGATGGTGGCAATATAGGGGTCAGCTGCGGTGTCCTCCCCCAACCTGATCTTTTGAATCAGCCGATCCAGCCGCAGCCGCACCGTGGGGTAGGTCACCCCGTACTGGGCGGCCACTTCCTTGAGCGACCCCGAGGCCAGGATAAATTTCTTGATAAACACCGCGTCCTCCTCTTCCAGCCCCGCCATCCACTCGGGCAGCACTTCCAGGGACATCGCACTCCCTCCTTTCCTTGTATCTGCAGTATAAACTTTAATTTTATTAAAGTCAAGCTTTAATTTTATTTTTTATTTTATTTTAAAAATGAAAAGCCCGCGGCCGAAGCCGCGGGCAGGAAATTGGGCAAGCCTATTTTTCCGCCTGGTGCAGGTGGGGCTGTGCCCCGGGGCGGAGGAAAGAAAATTTGGTCTCGGAGCACACCACCGCCACGAAGATGAGGGCAAAGCCCGCAAGCAGCCGGCCGGTCACCGGGTCGCCGTAGAAAAGCACTGAGAAGAGTACGCCGAACACCGACTCCAGGGAGAGGATGACGGAGGCGGAGGCGGGGTCGGACCACACCTGGCCCACGTTCTGAAACAGCAGGGCCACGGTGGTGGCCATGACGCACAGATAGGCCAGGGGCAGGAACACCTGGGGGTCGGCCAGGGCCCGGGCGGGAAAGGTCTCGGTAAGCCCGCCGCAGATCCAGGCGTACAGACCAGCAAAAGCAAACTGGAAGACGGTGAGCAGGGTGATGTCCTTGCCGGGGGACACTTTCTCCACCGCCACGATGTGGCTGGCATAAAAGATAGCGCATACCAGGGTGAGCAGGTCCCCGGCGTTGACGGACAGCTGCTCGTTGAGGGAGACCAGCCCCACCCCGGCCACACACAACAGGGCGGCGATGATGTTATAGCGGTCTGGACGGCGCTTTACCACCGCCCAGGTGAGAAAGGGCACAAGAACACAGTAGACCGCCGTGAGAAACGCGTTTTTAGAGGGCGTTGTAAGAGACAAACCGAAGGTCTGCACCGAGTAGGCCAGAAACAGGAAGCCCCCGATAACAGCTCCTCTCCACAGATAGTCCGGGGTAAAGGATTTCCAACGACTCCCGCACGCCAGGGCCAGCAGCACCGCCCCGGCGGTAAAGCGGATGGCCAGCAGGAAAAAGACGGGCACCGCGTCCAGAGCATTTTTCATAATAAAAAACGAGGTGCCCCAGATGATGGCGGCAGCAAACAACATAGGTTTTGCCAGAATGCGCATGGTGCTGGGCTGCATGGTCGGTCAACTCCTGATTGAAATATGGGAGACTGATATGGTATGATACCTCACAACAGGGCGGTTAGTCTCACGTCTGCATTTTGGGAGGTGCTTTTATGAATCTGCTCCCTGGCTCCTTTTACGATCGCGACACCCTGAGAGTGGCCCGGGAGCTGTTGGGCAAGCGGGTGGTTCGGATCCTGCCGGACGGAACACGGCTGGTGTGCGCCATCACAGAGACCGAAGCCTACATCGGCCCCATTGACAAGGCCTGCCACGCCTACGGCTATAGGCGCACCCCCCGCACCGAAACTCTCTTTGCTTCCCCCGGCACCGCTTACATCTATCTCATTTACGGGATGCATCACTGTCTCAACTTTGTCACCGAGCCGGAGGGAGAGCCCTGCGCGGTACTGATCCGCGGGGCCCGGGCGGTAGAAAACGGGGATATTATAGCAAAACACCGCTTTGGATGCAAGATGGAAGACATGACCTCCTACCAGCGGAAAAACTTTCTCAACGGACCGGGAAAACTGTGCCGGGGTCTGGAGCTGACCCGGGTGCAAAACGGTCTTGATTTGACCTGCAAGGAAGGGGTACTGTACGTCTGTGACGGTCCCGCACCCAGACACATCCTGACAGGCAAACGTATCGGCATCGACTACGCCCAGGAGGCCGTAGACTTCCCCTGGCGGTTTTGGACGGAGGATTGAGCATGTATTTTTTTGATTTGGACGGCACCCTGCTTGACTCCAACGGAGTGTGGTTGGACATCGACATGGAATTTCTGGGGAAACACGGCATCGACCCTGTCCCTGCGGACTACACAGAGTATGTAACCCACCACAACTTTCAGGAGTCGGCAGAGTACACCAAAAGCTACTTTTCACTCTCCCTGACTCCGGAGGAGATTATTTCTACCTGGCGGTATATGGCCAGAGATGCCTACGCCAACACCCTTCCCCTCAAACCGGGGGCCCGGGATTTTCTGGAGCGGGCCAACAGGGCAGGGGTACGCTGCGCCCTTCTCACCTCCTGCATGCCCGGTCTGTGCCATTCAGCCCTGAAGCGCCACGGGTTGGAACCCCTGCTGGAGCAGGTGCTCACCACCAGCTTGCTGGGGGCGGACAAAAGTGACCCCCAGCTGTACCGGAAAGCAGCCCTGGCCTGTGGCGAGTCAGCGGAGCACTGCATTTTGTTTGACGACTCCCCTGTCTATTGCGCTGCGGCCAAACAGGCTGGTTGGCAAATCTATGGGGTGGCGGATCCTGTCTTTGAATATCGTCAGGAGGAGATGGCTATCCTGTGTGGGCCGGGCCGTTTCCCCTTTTCCTTCGATCAGCCTTTGCCTTTGGAACGTTTCCAGTAACCGTCTTTCCCTCGTACATCTCCAAAAGCGCCCGGGGCGGCCTATGTGGCCGCCCCGGGCGCTTTGTCAATATAGAGAGGGTCTGGAAACACTGGGAGTTATCGGGCCACTACAACCCGAACCTTCTCACCAATTGGATCCACATAGATGGACAGGTTGCCGGAGAACGCCTTGCAAGCCGCCAGGCGATCCTCGCCCTTCTCCTGCTTGAACCACTCCTTAGTGGCCCACTTGTAGCACTCCACGTCATCAGCCACCCGGTAGGTCTTTCCACCGGCGTTTATATAAGTCACTCCCTGGCTGACAAAGATGTCCGAGGGCTTTACATTTTGAATCTCTTTCAGTTCCACAATGGAAGCCACACGGCCCATGCCGTTTACCTCACCATAGCCCTGCACCACACCGCCGAAGGCTCCGTTCTTAAAGACGTAGCCTGTGGCCAGAGTAGTGCCGGATCCACTGTGATTCTCCACCGATATGGTACGGTTGCCCTCCTCACCCGAGGAAACACCGCCCTCTCTCAGAAGGCCATAGGTGTAGGCGTCCCCGGTGACTGCGTCGAGAACAATATAGTCTACCATACCGGAGGTGTTACGGCGGTAGGCCTGAATGCTGTCAGCCGGGATAGGCTCAGATCCAAGGCCAGTGAGATCCACAGCCACCATGGCTGAGCCCACCTGTTCAAAGATGCGTACACCTGTAGACACGGTATAATTGCCCAATTTCATGCTCCCCGCATCAAAGGCACCGGGAGCAGCAGAGGAGGGCAGCAGACTTGTGTGAATATAGCCCCGGGCCCCAGAGGACAGGATAACCAGATTGTCAATCCACTTGCTCAAATCGCCCTTGTCGGCGGACAGATCGATGGTTCCGCCGTTGGGCAGGAACATCCTGGCCGATGTCCCGCCGGTGACCACGCCCACAGCGGTGGAGCGCAGCTGGGCCGAGCCCTGGGCCATGCCGGCCACCTTGCCGTCGGCGGTGAGCAGAAGGGTGACACTGCTGCCCAGGGAAAATTGTCCGATAGAGTCCCAGGCACTCTCCAACACTTCAAAGTCGTAGCCCATGACATGGATTTTCTCCGGTGCTCGGGCATTGGGAGAGGCATCCTCATAAATACAGGCTAACCGCAGGTCAGATACCACCAGCGTGTTGGTCATCTGGTCATAGGTGACCACGTCGTAAGGTTGGATATCAGACAGTGAGATGCTCTGGCGGTTTTTCTGGATGGTAAAGTCGGTCACCCCACCGGTAAGCTGGTGGAACGTAGCAGCGCTGGGTTTACCCATCACCACCACCGCGTCGGTGGAAGAACTGGTTCCCCCGCCGGCATAGACGGCTACAATCTTGCCTCGCTCAGAAAACAGGGTCACTTGGGTCCCCGACTTCAGGGTACCGTAGACATTGAGATAGGTGTCCCCCTCCGCCTTGTCCGCAGTGTAGACAGTGGTGGAACTGGAGATGGTGTACTGGGTTCCTCCGGCTCTTACATAAGTAGGCTGAGCATCCCCGGTAAGGGTGATGGTGATGGCGGTACTGTCATCGGGGACAAAGGTGACAATCTCCTTCTTGTCATTGAGTACCAACGCCCCCCTCCGGCCCTGTAGCGCCGTGGGCCGTGCGCCTATTGCCTGGGGCAGATAGGTTCCGTTGGAGGTGCGGATGGCCTGGTCTTCACTGCCGTCATCGCTGGCCACGCCCACTGCCAGCAGTACAGTGCCCTCCTGGGGTGTTCCGGTACCCAGCGTCTTGTAGTACTCCGTTCCTCCCCCGGTCTTGCAGCGCAGGGCGTTTGCAAACAGCTGGGCTGCCTGGGCCCGGGTAATATTGTCGTAGGTTCCAGCTCCCACCTCATCAGTCAGTCCAATGGACTGGGCCAGGTTCATGTAGCTCTCCGGCCACACGGCGCCGGCCTGCTGGGAGGTGTACTCCAGCACCCGAATGAGGATGGTGGCTGCCTGGGCCATACTGATTTTGGAGTCGGGTTCAAAACGGCCGTCCCCTACCCCGGTAATAATGGAGGATTTGTTGTCGTCCGCCCCCACAGTGAGGGAGGCAGCTAGGTTGACATAACCCAGCGCCCAATGGGAAGCAGTCACATCCGTAAAAATAGTTCGGGTGGCGTGGAGGGGAACCTGATCCCCCTTACCCATAAATTTCACCACCATGGTACAAAACTCCGCCCGGGTGAGGCTGGCATTGGGATTGAACTGGTTGTTGCCCACACCGTCCACCACGCCCATCAGTCGCAGCACATCGGCATTGACGGCTGTCTCCCCCTCTGGAACGTCGCTAAAGGAAGAACCGACGGCGCCTGCCGGCACCGCAGCCAGGGCGGCCAGGAGTACAAGGGCCAGCAGCGCGGATAACACTCGTTTGATTCTCATGGATTTCATTCTCCTCATCTCCTTATTCCGCCTGGAGGGCCTCCACCGGCTGCAGGCCAGAGGCCTTAACTGCCGGGTACATACCAAACAGAATGCCCAACACCACGGAGAACAGAAAAGCCCCAATGGTAATGGACTGTGTGGGCCACAGGATCATCCCCTGAAGCAGGAACTTACCTGCAATCAGCGAACCCATACACCCGATCACAATGCCGATTATCCCGCCGATGCCGCAGATAACCGCGGCCTCGATTAAAAATTGGACAATAATAGAGCGGCGTTCCGCCCCAATGGCCTTCCGGATGCCAATTTCCCGGGTTCGCTCAGTCACCGTGACCAGCATGATATTCATAATTCCGATGCCGCCCACCAACAGGGAGATGGCGGCGATACCGCCCATGACCAGGGTCTGCATCAGGCTGGCCTGCTGCATTTGCTCCTGCCACTTGTTGTCGCTGCCCACATAGAAATCCCCGCCTTGGCGCATCCCATTTTCGTCCTTGGGAAACATGCCGTTGAGGAAGCCGTCCAACTCGGTGATCACCTGGGTGGTGGCCGCGGCGGAGGAGGCCTTTACGCTCCAGGAGGAGATGGTCTGGTTCTTGTTAATGGTTCGGTTGAGGGAGTAGGGCAACAGGAGGATATTGTCCAATTCAGGAGAATACTCTACATCTTTTCCCTGGTACCAGCCCACCACCAGATAGGGCATACCGTTGACTGTAATGGTCTCCCCCACCGGGTTGGTGTAGTCAAAGAGCTTCTCCTTCAGTCCGCCCCCCAATACACATACGCTGTTCTCATTTTTAATGTCCAGATAGGACAGTTCCCGGCCGCCTCCCAGCTGATAGTTGTTGCACAGCCCGTACTGATCGTTGCCCAACACCACCTGCACCATGTCCTCCCAGTTTTCCCAGTTCTGGGTGGAGTAGCTCTTGGCCCCGTATTTAATAATCATTTCACTGCCCCAGGCCTGAACGTTGGGGGTAATACCTACCACCAGATCTCCCAGCCGCAAAATGAAGTCGTTTAGGATCTGGTCCATATCCTGACCGGTATAGGAATTGGCGTTAATATTGACCTTATTATCGCCCATCTTTTCATAATACTCCATATTCCGCCGGTTCTGTCCGGAGACCACAGACACCATCACCACTACCGAAGCTACGCCGATGATGATGCCCAGCATGGTAAGGAAGGAGCGGGTCTTCTTGGAGGAGATGGACTTAAACGCCATTTTGAACGCCTGAATTAAATTCATGCCCCGGCCGCCTCCTCTCCCCGTTCGTCAGAGATAATTTTCCCGTCGGAAAGCCGCACCCGTCGATGGGCCTGGGCGGCAATAGAGTTATCGTGGGTAATCAGGATAATCGTTGTGCCCTCCCTGTTGAGCGTGCGGAGAATCTCCAGCACATGCTGGCCTGTCCTGGAATCCAGAGCGCCGGTGGGCTCATCGGCCATGATAATGGGAGGATGGGTGGCGATGGCCCGGGCAATGGCCACTCTCTGCTGCTGACCGCCGGACATTTCGCTGGGGCGGTGGTGAGCCCGGTCCGCCATCCCTACCCGCTCCAGGGCCTCCATGGCCCGGTCCTCCCGTTCAAAAATAGACAGTCCCTGGTAGATTAGAGGCAATGTCACATTTTCCAGGGCATCCAGTTCCTGAATAAGGTTATAGCCTTGGAAGATAAAGCCAATCTCCCGGTTGCGGATTCGTGCCAGCTGACGGTCAGAAAGCTCCGTGACGTCCGTTCCGTCCAGCCAGTACTCCCCATAGGTGGGAACGTCCAGGCATCCCAACACATTCATCATGGTGGATTTTCCCGACCCAGACTGGCCCACAATTGCCACAAATTCTCCCCGGTCAATCTCCAAGGACACCCCATCCAGGGCCCGTACCTCGCTCTCCTTCCCCTCATTGTAAATTTTATATATGTCCTTGATCGTAATGAGCATGCCGTCACCTCTTACCAGCCCATACTCTGGTCAGTCATACGGTTGGTAAACACCTCAGTGCCCGCCTCAATGCCCTCCTTGATCTCCACGTTGTAGGTGTCGGAGATGCCGATGGTCACCGGTACCGGCCAAAATCCCTCGTCGGTGGTGGGCATGGCATCCTGCTGCTCCATTCCATCCTCCGCTTTAACGGGTGCCATCTCAATGGCATTCTCCGGCTTGGAGTCAGCCTTTACAAAGACCACGGTGTAGATTTCATCGTTAATGTCATTCACCCGCTTCACGCTCTGGTTAGGCACCGTAACACAGTCTACCGCCTCGCTGGTGACCAGCTTATAGTTCAGCCAGGATCCGCTGGTGAGGGTGCCGCCGGAGTTGTCCACTGACAGCTGCACCGGGTAGGTGGTCATGCCGGTTCCCACCTCGCCCTGCATGCCTACAGACACCACCGTGCCCATACAGGGCATGTTGGTGGCCTGGTCGGTGAGTTCCATAGTCATGCCTGCCTTGATAAAGCCGATGTTGCGGTTGTCCACTTGAATATCCACCAGCATGGTGGTGGTGTTGGAGATGGTAATCACCGTCTCCCCTTCTTTCACTTCCTGACCGGGCTGAAGGGAGCAGGAGAACACTGTTCCATCAATGGGGGCCACAGCGTTAAAATTCTCCATTCCAGCCTGGGCCGTCTCCAGTTCCTGCTGGGCCGTATTAATCTGTTCCTGTTTGGCCCGAATGTCTGAATCAATGGTGGAGGAGCCCAGGGTAAGCAACGCCTCCCCCTCCTCTACATTGGCATAGTTGAGCAGGTTGCCCACACCCACTACTGGGCCGGCTGCCTTAGTTACAATGGTTCTCGTCTCATAGTACTCCGTCTTCCCGTTTTGATAGGGGTAGATAGCAGTACCATCTTTGGCCGTAAGAATAGCAGAGGCGTCCATACCTGCGGTCAGCGTTCCCGGGTTATCAAAAACAATCACGACCTCAAAATGCACTGCCCCTTCGGGAGATATGTAACTTACCTTGTTAATTTTCTCCACTTGCCCGGTAAAATCCCGCATCACAGCAGGGACGGACACGTCCACACTCTGCCCCACCTGAATGTCCTTCTCGTAGGCGTAGCTGAAATAGAGGGAGAGCTTGAGTTTTTTATCGTTGACCAGTGTGGCCACAGTGGCCTGCTTGCCCACCGACTGGTCGGGCTGGAACTCCTGCACCTCCTGGAGCTTGCCGGAAAAGGGAGCCCGGACGGTGAGGTTGGCCGCCTCTTCCTGAAGACTGGCCAGATCCTTATAAAGGCCGTCCAGATTTTCCTGGGCCTTTTGCAGCTTATCCCGGGCAGCCTGGCTGTCGATGGTATAGAGCGGATCGCCGGCAAAGACCTGCTGGCCTACAGTGACATAGACTTCCTGCACCGTGCCCGCCGCACTCAGAGTGATGGCCGCCGATTCCTTGGGCACGGCAGTACCATAGCCCTGGACTACACTCTGAATGGTTCCTATCTGGGCCTCCTGAAACTGAGGCTGGCCCACTGTACTATCCTTGCGGAATACCAGGTACCAAATGCCATAGCTTAAACCGGCCAGGATGGCCACTACAACACCTAGTGCAACAAGTCGTTTAATGACTTTCTGTCTGCCCCCTTTTTTCTTTGCCGACGGCCGGGGGGAAATGGGGGGCGTGGTCTGGCCTGGGGTTTGAGGCTGCGTCTGGGGGGTAGTAACTTCTGGCATAATACAAATCCTCCTTGCCGTATAGGGCCGGTAAATACAATCGACGGGGCAGCACTCCGCCCGCCCTCCCCGTCATTATAGGCTGCTGCGCTCTGGCTGACAATTACAGGGCGATTACAAATATTTAAGATTCAATTAAGTATCCCCGCTGATCCCATCCGGGCTTCTCAGAATGCAATGGAAGTTGCTATATTAAAAATAGACGAAAAAAATGGGGAATTGTTGCAGAATTTTCCCGCATCTCCTGTAAAAATTCCCCCCTTTGGGGACAAAAATCAGCCCGGGAGAGGTGCCCCTCCCGGGCCGAACTCAGAGCTTCTCCATATGAGCGGAAGCGGACTTTAGCATCAGCCGCTTGGTTCCTACCTGGTCAAAGGCAATCTCCAGCAGGGCATCTCCCCCCATTTTTTGGACGGAGAGAATCATCCCCTTTCCAAACGCCTTGTGGCGCACCGTATCGCCCTTTTGAAACGCCGCGGCCTGAGAGGGGCCGAAAGCAGATGTACCAAAACCGGTGCGCCCGCTTCGGCCCAAAGTGACGGTACTCTGCCGGGGCGAGGCCCAGCTGCTGCGGGCCTGGCCCGAGAGCGGTCGGGAGGGCTGGCCATAAAAACTGCCGGCACTCCCATATCTGGTACCGTACTCTTGTCGGGCAAAGTCCTCGTCGCCGGAAGAGCGGCTCGGGATTCCTCCCCAATGCTCTTCCCCTTCCCCGTCGTATCGAAAACTGCGGCCGGATTGCTCCAGATGTTCCTGTGGAATCTCTCCTACAAACCGCGAGGGCCGGTTGGCACTGGTACGTCCAAAGAGCATACGTTGGCTGGCGCAGGTAAGATAGAGCTTCTCCTTGGCCCGGGTCATGGCCACGTAACAAAGCCGCCGCTCTTCCTCCATCTCCTCTGTCTCCCCAATGGCACGGATACCCGGGAAAATTCCCTCCTCCGCCCCCACCACAAAGACCACCGGGAACTCCAGCCCCTTGGCCGCATGCATGGTCATCATAACCACGCAGTCCTGATCCGGATCATGGCTGTCCAGATCGGTATACAGGGCAATCTCGTCCAAAAAGCCCGCCAGAGTGGGTTCCCCCCCAGCATTTTCCATATACCCCCGGATGGAAGTGAGCAGCTCCCGCACATTCTCCAGCCGGGTTCGGTCTTCCACAGTATTCTTGGCCTCCAGCATTGTGACGTATCCAGTACGGATCATGAGTTCCTCATAGAATTTGTCCAGGGGCAACTCCTCCAAAAGACCCGC
The DNA here is from genome assembly GCA_944385675.1 of uncultured Oscillospiraceae bacterium. Taxonomy (GTDB): domain Bacteria; phylum Bacillota; class Clostridia; order Oscillospirales; family Oscillospiraceae; genus Lawsonibacter. Next base: position 7,757 of record CALWYD010000077.1, on the reverse strand, counting down.
CAGCTCCCCCATCAGAGAAGTAAACTGCGCCAGCTTCCCCGCTGAGCGCTCCAGCTCTGGGTACATGCGGGCGTTGTCAATGACGGCATAGAGAGAGGCCTCCTCCCGCCGGGCAATTTCCTGGGCCGTGTCGATGGTTCTGCTTCCAATGCCCCGGGGCGGGTTGTTGATAATGCGCTGCAGCCTCAGATTATCCTCCGGGTTATTGAGCACTGCCAGATAGGCGATCATGTCCTTCACCTCGGCCCGGTCAAAAAACCGGGTGCCCCCGATAATCCGATATGGGATTCCTCCCCGCTTGCAGGCAGTTTCCAACTGGTTGGACTGGGCGTTCATCCGGTAGAGGATGGCGTGATCTTTCCACCGTCTTCCTCGGGCCACTCCCTCTACAATCCGGTCGGCCACAAACCTGGCCTCGTCGTTTTCATTCATGGCAGTGTATAGGTGGAGCTTCTCCCCCTCCCCGGCCTTTGTCCACAGCTCCTTCCCTTTGCGGCCCTGGTTGTTGCGAATAACCGCATTGGCCGCCTCCAGAATATGGCGGGTGGAGCGGTAGTTCTCCTCCAGACGGATGGTCCGGCAGCCGGGATACTGCTTTTCAAAGGAGAGAATATTTTCAATAGTAGCCCCACGGAAGCGGTAGATAGACTGGTCGTCATCTCCCACCACACAGAAGTTCTCATGTCCCCCCGCCAGGGTGGAGGCCAGCAGGTACTGGAGATTGTTGGTGTCCTGATACTCGTCGATGAGCACATAGCGGAATTTTTTCTGGTAGTACTCCCGCACGTCGTCACACTGCTGGAGCAGACGGACGGTGTGAAGGATAAGGTCATCGAAGTCCAAGGCGCTGGCTTCCCACAGACGGCGCTGGTATTCCTCATAAATCTTTGCAATTTTGATTAAACGGAAATCCTCCGCTTTCTCACACTCTGCCAGATAGTCCTGGGCCAGCTTCATAGCGTCCTTGGCCCGGGAGATGTAGCCCAACACTGTGCGGGGGGGGAACTGCTTGTCGTCCACCCCCAGATCCTTCAGGCAGTCTTTCACCACCCGCAGGGAATCGTCAGTGTCATAGATAGTAAAGGAAGAGGTAAACCCCAAATGTTCAATATCCCGGCGCAGAATACGCACACAGGCGGAGTGGAACGTAGAGGCCCACACGTCCTCCGCCGACGGGCCCAGCATCCGCCCCAGCCGTTCCTTCAGCTCTCCGGCCGCCTTGTTGGTAAATGTAATGGCCAGGATAGTCCAAGGGGCGGCAGGTTCCAAGGCACATAGCCGTTCCTGTCGCTTCTTCTCCTCCGAACTGGCTTCGCCCCGGCCGGCAGCGTACTCCTCCAGAAAAGCCAAATCCTCCTCTGTGGCCCAATCCGGTACCTCCGGGCTGTCCGAACCCCGCCCGTATTTTATCAGATTGGCAATGCGGTGGATCAGTACCGTGGTCTTTCCGCTGCCTGCTCCCGCCAGCAGAAGCAAGGGACCTTCCGTGGTTAACACGGCCTGCTGCTGTTGGGGATTGAGGTGTTCAAACTCATGGGCTATGGCCTTTCGCCGGGCCTGGACAAATCGGGTCTCCTGTTGGTGATTCAGCATGATGGCTCTCTTTCCTCCGGTGGTTGTGGCAATTATATTTATTGTATAACAAACCCCCATCCCGGTCAACCACACCCTATCTGAACTTTTTCAATCCGATGATGGAACCTGAGGGGCTTTTTTTCGTCTACAATAATATAAGAAAGACAGCAGGGGAAATTTTTCCCACCCCAGGTATAACCTGGCCTCTTCCAGCATACATTGAAGGACAGACAGGGATAACCTCTTCCCCAGAATATTGCGTTCTTCTTTCAGTTTAGTCCTTTATCTTGGGCATTGACTGCCTGCAACCATTCTGTAACCAATTTGCTATCATCTCGTAATGGTTCCGAAAAGATGGTAACACCCCACCATGATATACTAATTACAATATCAGGAAAGGAGGTCTCCCAGTATGAAAAAGCTACTGTTGACCGCAATGATTGCCGCCATGCTGCTTGTTCCCTTCCAGGGCGTGGCTTTGGCCCAAAACCAGGAGGCCGGCGCTCCTGACACCCAGGCCGCCATGGACAGCCAGTTTGTCCCGGGAGAAGTTCCCGCTCAGACTGACGCGGTTCAGTCCATGACCCCCGCCATTCACGCTATGATCCTGTCCATGTTCCTTCGGGAGTTGCAGGTCTTTGATTTCTCTAATGCTCAACTGGGCTGGGAGACACTTTACAATATGCTCTCCATGTACGGGCAGATGGACGAGCGTTCTGACTATCTGAATGAGCAGCTGGTTCTCCCTGTGGAGACTGCCATGGATTTTTCCTCTGCCATTTTCCCCAGTTTTGATTCCCTGGGTTCCCTGCCCTCCGAGCTTTCTGACCGCATGGTCTATGACCCGGAAATTGACAGTTACCTGCTCACCTGCGGCAGCGACAGCTTGGCTGAAATCCAACTGTCCGCCTCTCGGCAGGTCTCCGGCGGCGCCCTGGAGTTGGAAGGTGAACTGGTCTACGTGGTAGACGGCTCCAGTCTGGCCCGCTTCCAGGCCACTCTGCAGCCCCGGGACAATATGTTCGGCTATGTCATCTCCGCTCTACAACTGTTTTAAGCCACACAGCTTAAAAAACGCGCACTGCTCTGCAGTGCGCGTTTTTGTGTATAAGGCGTCTGTCTTTCGTCTATATTTTGGGGGAAGTCTTGCACTTCCCTGCCCCCGCGCTTATAATATGGAGGATAGAGCATGAATTTATATCCGAGGTGTAGCACCATGAACCATGTCACCGCCATACAAGATTACATCCGCCCCGGCCTGCGGGCCCACCTGGTGGGCATCGGCGGGGTATCCATGGCTCCCCTGGCTGAGGTACTTCACGGCAGGGGAATTTCTGTAACCGGATCTGATATGCATGAGGGGCCCGCGGTAAAACACCTGCGCACTCTAGGGATCCCGGTGACCATCGGACATCTGCCGGAAAGCGTACAAGGTGCTGACTGCGTTATCCGTACCGCCGCCGTCCACGATGACAACCCTGAGATTGCCGCTGCCCGGGCAGCAGGTATCCCCGTATTTGAACGGGCCCAGGCCTGGGGCGCTATTATGCGCCGCTATCAAAACGCCCTGTGCGTGGCGGGTACCCATGGGAAAACAACCACCACCTCTATGTGCGCCCATATCTTTCTGGCCGCCGGGCGGGACCCATCCATTATGATTGGCGGCACCCTTCCGGCCCTGGGAGCAGGACACCGGGTGGGACATGGAGACACCATTATTTTGGAGAGCTGCGAGTACTGCAACTCCTTCCTCTCCTTCTTTCCTACTGTAGCCGTGATTTTAAATGTGGACGCAGATCACCTGGATTTTTTTAAGGATTTGGAGGATATCAAGCACTCCTTTCGGTGTTTTGCTGAGATAGTTCCTTCTGATGGTTTTGTGGTCGCCGACCGGGATGACAAAAACACCATGGACGCTTTGGCCGGACTAAACCGACAGGTGGTCACGTTTGGCCTGGAGGAAGGGGATGTCCATGCCGCCAACCTCGTCTGGGAAAAAGGATTTGCATCCTTCGATGTAATGGCCCGGGGGACGTTCTTTGCCCATGTCCGGCTGTCTGTGCCTGGTATCCACAATGTACGCAACGCTTTGGCTGCCGCCGCAGCAGCCCTTTGTCTGGATGTTCCCTCCCAGGCGGTGGAGGCGGGTCTGTCTGCCTTCCACGGGGCGGGCCGCCGCTTTGAGAAAAAGGGGGAATACCACGGCGCCATGGTCTATGACGACTACGCCCACCACCCCCATGAGCTTCAGGCCCTGCTGTCCACTGTTAGGGGACTGGGTTACCGGCGCGTAATCTGTGCCTTTCAGCCCCACACCTACACCCGAACCTACGAACTGTTTGATGACTTTGTCCAAGTACTGAAACTGCCCGACCTCACTATTCTGGCGGAAATCTACGCCGCCAGAGAGCAGAATACCCTGGGGATCTCTTCAGCAGATCTGGCGGCTAAAATTCCGGGGGCAGAGTTCTGTCCAACCCTGGAAGAGGTAACCGCCCGTCTGAAGGAACTGGCCCAGCCCGGTGACCTGATTCTCACGGTAGGTGCCGGCGACATCCATTTAGCCGGCGAGGCTTTGGTCAAAGAGACCTGAACTGCGTTTCATAAAAAATAAAGGGGAGGCCAAAGCCTCCCCTTTATTTTTTACTGGTTTGCGTCCAGCACTTTAGTGAACACATCAGCGGGCATAACCCCCACCTTTCGATCAATCTCCTTGCCGTCCTTGAAGAAGATGACCGTGGGAATAGACATGACCCCGTAGCGGATGGCCAGCTCCTGTTCGTCATCCACGTTCACCTTGCCTACCACAACCTTGCCCTCGTACTTTTCGGCCAGGTCCTCAATAACAGGGCCTAACATCCGGCAGGGTCCGCACCAATCGGCCCAGAAGTCTACCATCATCAGTTTGCCCTCGTTCAGCGCCTTCTCAAAACCCTCTCTACTGAAATGTACCATCATTCTGTGTCATATCCTTTCTATTCCATTTTTTATTAATTTTTATTAGCTAATTGATCCAAATACTCACAGGCGGACAGGGCGGCCACATGGCCCTCTCCCACCGCCTTGGAAACCTGCAGCGGTCCCCCTGTACAGTCGCCTGCAGCAAATACTCCCTGCACATTGGTGGCCATGTTCCGGTCAACCCGAATAACCCCATTTTCTGTCTCCAGAGTGGGGAGCAGGTCAGTGGGCGCCACCGCCTGGCGCAGAATGAACACCCCGTCGCATGGAATCTCCGCCCCGTCGGCCTCCAAAGCTGTCACCTTTTCCTCCCCCTTTACTACCAGGTGGTTTGCCCGGACAAAGGGAATCTTTTTATCCAGCCCCATGGGCGGCTGGGAGGCCACATACACCACCTGACAGCCCAGGCTATTCAGGTAATTGGCCTCGTGGGGCGCGTCGGGGCTGCGCCCCACCACCGCCACCGGCCGGCCCCGATAGAGCATCCCATCGCAGGTAGCACAGTAGCTTACTCCCCGCCCAAGCAGCTCCATCTCACCGGGATACTTGGCCTGCCGTACCACACCGGGAGCCAGGATAAGAGCTTCTCCCCTGTACACCTGACTGCCCACCGTGACCAGGAAGCCCTCCCAGGCCATCAGGGAAATCGCCCGCCCGGTGACAAACTCCGCCCCCGCCTGATCCGCATGGCGGTGAAACTCCTCCAGCAGTTCCAGTCCCGTTCTGCCGGGCAGCCCCAGGTAATTATCTACCCGCTCTGCCCGAGCCAGCGGACTGTCCTGAAAGCGGTTTCCAATCACTAAGACACTTTTATCCCGCCCCCGGGCACCCACTGCTGCGGAAAATCCCGCCGGGCCGGCGCCCAAGATGATAATATCGTGGTCCATATGTCTGCCCTCCCTCTGGAGCCCCTCAGGGCGCGGTTGCCGGAACAAGTGCTGCTATTCACGTTTATTATACCCACTTTCACTTCAAGCGCAAGCACTTTCCGCTCTCTCCGGCCCTGTTCTCTGTTTCTGGCCTTAGTATACCCCTTCTTTTTCTCTTTTTCTGTGACACTGTCACAAAAGCCCGTCCCTTCCCCTAAAAAGCGAGAAAGTCTTGCATCTCCTGTGTCCTTTGGTGTAAAATAAGGAAGTTACCAAACAGACAGGAGGGTTCACCATGGCTGACGAGATCCCAACCGGCGCCCCTGCTTCCGAGGGCCCCGCCCCCAGCCAGAATTTTATCCATGAGTTTATCACGGAGGACATTGCCCCCGGCGGCCGTTTCGCCGGGATGCAGGTTCACACCCGTTTTCCCCCTGAGCCAAATGGCTATCTCCATATTGGCCACTGCAAGGCACTGATCATCGATTTTGGCTCTGCCGAAAAATTTGGCGGCATCTGCAACCTGCGTATGGATGACACCAACCCCTCCAAAGAGGACGAGGAGTATGTGGAAGCCATTAAGGAGGACATCCGCTGGCTGGGATTTGACTGGGGCGACCGGTTCTATTACGCCTCAGATTATTTTGACCGGATGTACGACTGCGCCGTGGCCCTTATCAAAAAGGGGCTGGCCTATGTGTGTGAACTGACTCCCGAACAGTTCCGGGAGTACCGGGGGGATGTGAGCACTCCCGGCCGCTCCCCCTGGCGGAACCGGCCAATTGAGGAATCTCTGGACCTCTTTGAGCGAATGAAGAACGGGGAGTTCCCCGAGGGCAAGTACACTCTCCGGGCTAAGATTGACCTGGAGAGCGGCAACTTCAATATGCGCGATCCGGTGCTCTACCGCATCAACCACACCACCCACCACCGCCAGGGAAATAAGTGGTGCATCTTCCCCATGTATGACTTTGCCCACCCTCTGGAGGATGCCTTTGAGGGTATTACCCACTCCCTGTGTTCCCTGGAGTTTGAGAATCATCGCCCCCTCTATGACTGGGTGATTGCCAACTGCCCCGTCCCCGCCAAGCCCCGGCAGATCGAGTTTGCCCGGTTGGGGATTAATTACACGGTCATGTCCAAACGGAAATTGCGCAAGCTGGTGGAGGAGGGATATGTCTCAGGTTGGGACGATCCCCGCATGCCCACTCTGTGCGGCCTGCGCCGCAGAGGCTACACCCCTGCCGCCATCCGGGATTTTACTGACCGCAACGGGGTGAGCAAGGCCGCCTCTACCGTGGAGTACAGCTTTTTGGAGCACTGCCTGCGGGAGGATCTGAACAACCATGCCCGGCGGGCCATGGCGGTGTTGCGCCCGGTGAAGTTGACCATTACCAACTACCCCGAGGATAAAACCGAGACTTTCCAGGTAGAAAACAACCCCAACGACCCGGAGGCGGGCACCCGCTTTGTCACCTTCTCCCGGCACCTGTACGTAGAGGCCGATGACTTTCTGGAGACTCCTATTCCCAAGTATAAGCGCCTTTACCCCAATGGTCCGGAATGCCGCCTGAAGGGGGCCTACCTTATCCAGTGCACCGGCTGTGTCAAGGATGACCAGGGTAACATTATGGAAATTCTGGCCACCTACGACCCGGAAAGCGGCGGCGGTAACCCTGCCGACGGTCGGAAGGTGAAGGGGGCCACTATCCACTGGGTGGATGCCGCCACTGCCGTGGACGCCCAGGTACGGCTGTATGACAACCTCTTTGCCGACGAGGCCCCCGATGCCGGAGACAAGGACTTTTTAGAGTGCTTGAACCCCCACTCCCTTGAAGTGCTGGAGGGCTGCAAGCTGGAGGCCTCCCTGGCTTCCGCTCAGCCCAGCGACCGCTTCCAGTTCCTGCGTCTGGGCTACTTCTGTGCTGACAGCAAAGACTCCAAGCCCGGCGCTCTGGTCTTTAACCGGTCGGTGAGCCTGAAGGACAGCTTCAAGCCTGGCAAATAACACCTGCGGAAACCGGCGGGAACCTGTGCCCCGCCGGTTTTTCTTGCCCATTTCCTCCCAGCCCCGGACGGCCAGAACCATTTTCAGCGGGGGAGACTTCCATCTGGCAGAATAGAATATGAGGAGAGCGGCGGCCATCCCTTAGGGATGGCCGCCGTCCTGTTCCTGACCGTTTCCGGCCGCTCACATTTCCTCCGCCAGGCGGGCCCGCAGCCCGCAGTAGCGGCGGGTCTGGCGGTTGTTGGCCACCATAGCGGCCACCCCCTGGTCATCTCCCACAATGATAAACAGCTCCCGGGCCCGGGTAATGGCGGTATACAGTACACCCCGGCTCATGAGCATAG
>CALWYD010000076.1 GCA_944385675.1 uncultured Oscillospiraceae bacterium | reverse complement strand
GCGGAGAGAGTGGGATTCGAACCCACGGCTCTTTCGAGTCACCGGTTTTCAAGACCGGCTCCTTAAACCACTCGGACATCTCTCCTCATCTTTTCAATCAGAGGCGAGAATTATCCTATCATATTTTGAAACGGGTGTCAATAGGATGTATTTAAATCCCTGGAGAAAATGTGCTCCAGCGACTTGACAACGGGAAAAAACATGATAAAATGACACAGTAAACGCATTGAAAAAGCCAAGCGCGGCGGCGCTGCCCAAAGCGAGAGGGGATGGTGAGAGCCCTCGGCAGATATGGCCCCGCGCAAGCCACTTTTGAGCGGCCCGGGAGGACCGGGACGGAATGTTCCCCGTTATGGGACACTGGAGATGCCCGGGCCTAAAAGGCGGGGATAATCAGGGTGGTACCGTGGATTTTCCGCCCCTGACTGATGTCAGGGGCGTTTTCTTTTGAAAGGAGTGTGCCATGGGTTCAATCAAGCGGATAGCGGTGGGGGCGGCGCTGATGCTGGTATTGCTGCTGACCGGCTGCGATGGAAATCCCCTCCCTGAGGGGATGGACGAGCAGGCACTGTTGGATGCAGGGCGGGAGGTGGTGTCCTTGCTCAACGCCGGGGACTACCAGGAGATATACGACCGCATGCGGGCTGACGGTCAGGAGAAGAGTGATGTAGAAGACATCCAGGACTACATGGAGCAGCTGCTGGAGCAGGCAGGTGCTTATGTGGAGGAGACGGATTGCCTGTGCACCGGTCAAACCCTGGACAGCGGCGAAGAATATGGTACAGCAGTGCTGTATTGCAAGCACGAAAAAAAGAGCGTAGTCTATCGCATTGCCTTCAGTGACCAGATGGAGCTGATGGGCTTTACTGCACAAAAACAGTCCCTGTTTGGATAAGACGGGACATACGTCAATGAGATATTGGAGGTAGTCAATATGAGTGATCCCAGGCCCTTCGGGCTAAACGAACTGCGAGAGATGTTCCTGGCCTTTTTTGAGACCAAGGGACATCTGCGTCTGCCCAGTTTCTCCCTCATTCCTCAGAACGACCCATCCCTGCTGCTCATTAACAGCGGCATGGCCCCCATGAAGCCCTACTTCACCGGAGAGCAGGAGCCCCCTCGCCACCGGGTGACCACCTGCCAGAAGTGCATCCGGACCGGGGACATTGAAAATATCGGCAAGACCGCCCGCCACGGCACCTATTTTGAGATGCTGGGCAACTTCTCCCTCGGCGACTACTTTCAGAAGGAGGCCATCCACTGGGCCTGGGAGTTCCTTACAAGCCCCCAGTGGGTTGGGCTGGATCCCAACCGGCTCTACCCCTCCGTCTTCGCGGGCAACGAGACCACCCCCGCCGACGACGAGGCCTTCCGCATCTGGAACAAGGAGATCGGCATCCCCGCCGACCGCATCTTCAAGTTCGGCAAGGAGGACAACTTCTGGGAGCACGGCTCCGGCCCCTGCGGCCCCTGCTCCGAGATTTACTACGACCGGGGGGAGCAGTGGGGCTGCGGCAAGCCGGGCTGCACCGTGGGCTGCGACTGCGACCGTTATATTGAGGTTTGGAATGTGGTGTTCTCCCAGTTTGACAACGACGGCGAGGGCCACTACACGGAGCTGAAGCAGAAGAATATTGACACCGGTATGGGGCTGGAGCGGCTGGCCTGCGTGTGCCAGGGTGTGGCCTCCCTCTTTGACGTGGACACTGTGATGAACATTACCCACAAAGTCAGTGAGATCACCGGCGCCCACTACGGGGAAACCGCCGCCAAGGACGTCTCTCTCCGGGTCATCACCGACCACATCCGCTCGGCCACCTTTATGATCTGCGATGGGGTGCTGCCCTCTAACGAGGGACGGGGCTATGTACTGCGCCGGCTGCTGCGCCGGGCTGCCCGCCACGGCAAGCTGTTGGGAGTAAATGAGCCCTTCCTCTATAAGGTGTGCGACACCGTCATCCACGAGAACGAGGGCCACTACCCCGAGCTGCGGGAACGGCAGGAGTATATCACCAAGGTCATCCGGGTGGAGGAGGAGAACTTCGCCAAGACCATTGACGGCGGCCTGCGCATCTTTAACGAGATGCTGGAGGGCCACAAGGCCAAGGGGGAGAAGACCTTCTCTGGGGCGGACGCCTTCAAACTCTACGATACCTACGGCTTCCCCATCGACCTGACTTTGGAGATGGTGGAGGAGCAGGGGATGACCCTGGACGAGGACGAGTTCCACAAACAGATGGAGGAGCAGCGTCAGCGGGCCCGGAAGGCCCGGGAGGCCCTGGGCGACCTGGGCTGGAGCGGCGTGGAGTTTGGCAAGGATGTGCCAGAGACAGAGTTTGTGGGCTATGACCACACCGCCATTGAGGGCGCTAAGGTGGTGGCCCTGGTAGTGGAAAACGAGCAGGCCGAGGAGCTGATGCCCGGCGTGGAAGGGATCGTGGTGCTGGATAAGACCCCCTTCTACGCCGAGATGGGCGGCCAGGTGGCCGACCACGGCGTCCTCTCTGCCAGCGGGATGCAGTTCCAGGTCACCGATGTGCAGAAGAACAAAGGCGGCAAGTATATGCACTACGGCAAGGTGCTGGAGGGAACGCTGAAGCTGGGAGACACCGTCTCCGCTGCCATTGATGTGTCCCGCCGGAAGGCCATCATGCGGGCTCACTCCGCCACTCATCTGCTGGACAAGGCCCTGCGCACTGTGCTGGGCGACCACGTCCACCAGGCAGGTTCCCTGGTAGAGGAGGATCGGCTGCGCTTCGACTTCACCCATTTCTCTGCCATGACGGCCCAGGAGCTCTCCCAGGTGTCCGCTCTGGTCAACGAGGCGGTGTTGGAGGGCTACGACATCCACACCGACGTACTGCCTATTGAGGAGGCCAAGAAGCGGGGGGCCATTGCCCTGTTCGGCGAGAAGTACGGTGATACCGTCCGGGTGGTGGACATGGGCAACGGATACTCCGTGGAGTTCTGCGGTGGTACCCACCTGGACAACACTGCCAAGGTGGGCGTGTTCCATATCTCCAGTGAGTTCTCCGTGGCTAGCGGTGTGCGCCGTATTGAGGCCACCACCGGCCGGGCCTCTCTGGAGGTGATGAACCGCAATCAGGAGCTCCTGTTCCAGGCTGCCACAGCTCTGAAAGCTAAGCCCGGTGAGTTGCGGGAGAAGGCAGAACACCTGATGGCTGAGATGAAGGACCTTAAGCAGCTGGTGGAGAAATTCAAGAGCAAGGATGCCATGGGCGAGGCTGAGCGTTTCCTCTTCGCCGCCCACGATGTGGGCGGGCTGAAGGTGCTCACCGCCACCGTGCCCGACGCCGACGCGGGCCGCCTGCGCAGTATGGGCGACTTCCTGCGGGACAAAGATCCCAAGGTGGTGGCCGTGCTGGCTACAGTCCAGGGGGAGAAAATTACCTTCCTGGCTGCGTGCGGCAAGGAAGCGGTGCAGAAAGGCATCAAAGCCGGGGACATCATTAAGCAGGTATCTGCCATCGCAGGCGGTTCCGGCGGCGGGAAACCGGATTCCGCCATGGGCGGCGGAAAGGATCCGCTGATGCTGAACAACGCCCTTGCCATGGTGGACAACGTGGTGTCTATGAAACTGGGCCTGTAAGACGCCCAGCGAGCGCAAGCGAGCCGCGCCGAAGGCGCGTAAAATCCCCGCCGCAGAAAGGCGGCGGGGATTTGCGCAGGGCGAATTTAGTTCGCCCGAGCATTTTGGAAATCGGGCTCCCGCCCCGACTGCAAGCCGAGGTGGGTACGGCGGAAAGGATCCGCTGATGCTGGACAACGCCCTTGCCATGGTGGACAACGTGGTGTCCATGAAGCTGGGCCTGTAAGCCGCAGTAGAGAAAAACAGAAAGGCAGGAATGAACCCTA
>CALWYD010000075.1 GCA_944385675.1 uncultured Oscillospiraceae bacterium | reverse complement strand
CCACCACCCTGCCCTGGCGCATGTGTTCGGAGTCCATTGCCCGGGAGATGCTGGGCAACGGCTACGTGGATCAGGCAGGATACCAGGCTATCCTGTCGGGCAGTCTGGGCGTACATCCCACCTTTTTTTATGAGTCCGCCTGGAACTTTGTGGGTCTGATTCTGGTCTATTTGATAGGAAAGAAGCGAAAATTTGACGGACAGTGCTTCTTGTTCTATGTGTTCTGGTACGGGCTGGGCCGGGCCTGGATTGAGGGTCTGAGGACAGACAGCCTGTATTTGTTTGGCTGGGAACTGTTTGGCCAGCCCATCCGGGTATCCCAACTGCTGGCCGCCCTGTCTGCCGTGGCTGCCGGAGGCGTGTTGCTGGCTATGCTGCTGCGGAAAGGTAATTGCCCCGAAAAGCTCTACGTCAATCGACTGGCTGCCGGCCAGGCTGAGAAGGTTGCTGTGGAGGACGAATTGGAGGGAGAGCAAGCCCCGGAAGAACCTGTTCAGCCGGAGTCTGACCCGGAGGAGGTCCACAAGGAGGAGTGACCCATGGCCGCTGTGGCAATGGACGGAACGGCCCTGGCCGCCCGCATCAAAGAGGAGATCCGAAGCCAGGTGGAGGCCCTTGCGGTAAAACCAGGGCTGGCCGTGGTGTTGGTGGGGGAGGATCCCGCTTCCCGGGTGTATGTACGGGGCAGGAAAAAGGACTGTGTTCAGTGTGGGATCTACAGCGAGGAGTATATTCTCCCCCAGGATACCACCCAGGGGGAACTGCTGGCCCTCATTGACGTACTCAATGGACGGGAAGATATTGACGGAATTTTGGTGCAGTTCCCGCTGCCGGAGCACCTGGACAGCCGGGCGGTGCAGCTGGCTATCCGTCCGGACAAGGACGTGGACTGCGTCCATCCGGCCAACATGGGCTATCTGGTGCTGGGAGAGAATTCCCTGCGCCCTTGCACCCCAGCCGGCGTGATGCGGCTGTTGGCCGAGTATGGCATTGACCCCACAGGCAGGAACTGTGTCATGGTGGGCAGATCCAACATTGTGGGCAAGCCCCAGGCCATGATGATGTTGCTGCGGGACGCTACGGTTACAGTCTGTCATACCAAGACAGCTGACCTGGCCCGGGAGTGCCGGCGGGCCGATATTTTGATCACTGCCGCGGGACAGCGGGGGCTTATTACCGGAGATATGGTGAAGGAGGGGGCTGTCGTCATTGACGTGGCGGTCAACCGGGACGAAGAGGGCCGCCTATGCGGCGATGCAATCTATGACCAGGTGGCCGCCAGAGCCTCCTATATCACTCCCGTTCCCGGGGGAGTTGGCCCTGTGACCCGGGCTATGCTCATGGAGAACACCCTTCTGGCTGCCAGGCGGCATGGGAAGTAGTGCGTCTGAAGACACGTCAAAATACCCCCGTTTCAGAGAGGTAGCTCTGAAACGGGGGTATTTCATTCTCTTAGTCCTGAGCAAAGGAAAATAGCTCCTCCACAGTGCACTGAAAGACATGGGCAATGTCCATAGCCAGCTTCAGGGAGGGATTATATTTCCCATTTTCCAGGTTGCCAATGGTCTCCCGACGAACTCCCACCCTTTGAGCCAGTTCCTCCTGGCTCATGCGATCTCGTGCCCGGTATTCCCGGATGCGCGTGGTCAGTTTCATTCCATCCCCCGCATTTCCTTCCATTCCAGGACGGTGTGGTACAAACAAAAGAAAATAAGTGCAGCGGCAAAGCTGAGACCCAAAGCCTGGGGCATGGGGTTGACATCGGGAGAACGGAGGTAGAAAAACAGCAGAGCCGGACCGATGAGGACGCACTCCATGAGAAAGGCTGTGGTGGCGGCCCGGCGCAGAGTGAGGAGGAACAGCTCATCCGGGGTGACCAGGAAGTAGCGCAGAAAGACCAAAAAACCCAGAAAACCCAGAAAGTTGGCATCTCCTGTGGGCCAATACAGCAAAGCGGCCAGAGCGGGTAGAGCCAGCAGACAGGTATAGTTGAAGGGGCGTTTCATAGTATAGTAATACTCCTTTCAAAGTAAAAATATGATATATTTCTAACATTATATGTGCGAAATATATCACATAATTTTAAACCTGTCAAGAAAGATGAAAAAATATCTCACATTTTCTTCTGTCATACCTGGCTTGCCGGGCACATAGGATAGGGCAAAGGCGGGTGGACAGGCATGGAAATAGAACGGGAGGCAATGCGGTATCAACAAGCGGTTCGGGTATTGCCGCCCTATTTACGTCGGTGGGCGCTGGACATCCCGCTCCGAGAACAGGCTGAGGCGGAAGAGGTACGGCTGCGGGTGGGCCAGCCTCTGGCCCTGGTACTGCCGAAGGGAGAACGTTGGCTGGAGGGCCCCAGGGTGGAGACACGGGATTTGGAGCAGCTGGTAGAACTGGCCAGCGGGGCCTCGCTCCACGCGGTGCTGGATCAGGTGCGTCGGGGCTATCTTACAGCGGCGGGAGGGCACAGAATTGGGCTGTGCGGAAGCGCAGTACTGCGGGAGGGGGACATTCAGGGATTCCGAAACCTGTCCTCTGCCGCCCTCCGGGTGGCCAGGCAGGTGCAGGGAGCGTCCAAGGGAGTGCTGGAGCAGCTGTGCCGGGAGGGGAGGCTGGAGAGCACATTAATCCTGGCCCCGCCCGGCCTGGGTAAGACCACACTGCTGCGGGACGTCATACGCCGGGTGTCCGGCGGGGAGGGATGCCTGCCTTTGCGGGTTGCCCTGGCCGACGAGCGGGGAGAGGTGGCCGCCCTGTACCGGGGCAGTCCCCAGCTGGAGGTCGGGCCCCGTACTGATGTAGTGGAGGGCTGTCCCAAGGATCGGGGACTGATGCTGATGTTGCGGGCCATGAACCCACAGGTTCTGGCGGTAGATGAGATTACCGCGCCTCAGGATGTAGCTGCGCTGAAAACTGCGGTGGGTTGTGGCGTGACGCTGCTGGCCACCGCCCATGGGACGGGACGGGAGGATATGGAGCACAGGGCGCTGTACCGACCTCTGCTTCAGGAGAGAATGTTTCGGAAGTTGGTACGTATTGTCCGGCGGGAAGGCGTAAGGCGCTATGTGGTGGAGGATCTGGAGTAATGGTACGGATGATAGGGGCGGCGCTGGTAGCCGTAGGAAGCGCCTGGTTGGGGTTCGGGGCGGCGGGGGAATTGGGGGCTCGCGTGCGGGCCCTTGAGGAGACAGAGGAGGGGCTGAGCCTGATGGCCCAGGAACTGGAACTGGACGCGCCCCCCTTGGAGCAGCTGATGCAGCGCCTGATTCCCCGCAGCCGGGGAGGGGCGCGAAGGTTGTTTGAAGGCTGTCAGAAGGCGCTGGAACACCTGGAGGAGGAACCTTTTTCTCTGGCCTGGCAGCGTCTGGTGGAGAAGGAAGAGGTGCTGGGAAGGGAAGGACAGGCCTGCCTGTATCCTCTGGGAGAAGTGTTGGGGCGGTGTGGCTGGGAGGAGCAGCGCCGGATTCTGGAGGTGACGGCTCGTCGTCTGGAGCAGGCGGGGGCCCGGGCCCGTGAGGAGCGAGGGCGTATGTCCAGAGTATATCAGGCTCTGGGGCTGTCCGGCGGGGCACTGGCGGCCATTTTACTGTTGTAATAACCAAATTGGAATGCGAGAGAGGATTTGACCATGGAAGTAGATTTGATTTTCAAAATTGCAGCCATTGGGATTCTGGTGGCAGTGCTCAATCAGGTACTTAGCCGAGCCGGTCGGGACGAGCAGGCCATGATGACCACCCTGGCGGGGCTGGTGGTGGTGCTGATGATGGTGGTGCAGGAGATTGCCAATCTGTTCAGCATGGTCAAGACCTTGTTTCAGCTGTGATGGGGACCATGGTGCAAATTGCGGCCGTGGGGCTGACGGCGGCGGTATTGGGAGCGCTTCTGCGCAGGAGCACCCCGGAGTTGGGGCTGCTACTGGTAACGGCTGCGGGCATTTGGATTTTGTCCTTAACGCTGGAGGGGCTGGGAGCAGCGGCGGCGCTGATGGCGGAACTGGCCGGGATATGCGGGCTGGAGGAGGAACTGCTGGAGCCGGTGGCTAAGACTGTGGCCCTGGCTATTCTGACACGGCTGACGGCGGAAATTTGCCGATCGGCGGGGGAATCGGGACTGGCTGCTTTCGTGGAGCTGGGAGGGACGGTAGCAGCCCTGGTGGTGGCTCTGCCCCTGCTGCGGGCAGTGGCGGTGCTGATGGCGGAGATGCTGACATGAAAAAATGGGTTATTACAATGGTAACTGTCATGCTGTTGTGTGTGCCCTCCTGTCTGGCGGCAGAGGGCCTTTCCTTTCAGGAAGTGGACGAGCTGTGGAGCAGGGCGGAGGATTACGGCGTGGCACAGGGGGAGGAGCTGGACGAGGGGCTGTCCAATCTGTTTTCCGACGCCCTGGACCAGGCCGGCCAGCTGCTGCGGGCCGGCCTGGCCACGGGGATGAAGCTGCTGGCGGTGGTGCTGCTGTGCGCCCTGGCCCAGGGGCTGCGGGACAACGGAGCCGAGGGAGGGCTGCCGGTGGTGGAGATGGGAGGCGCCCTGGCTATCACCGCTTTGACGATGACGGACATGGCGGCCATGATTGGTCTGGGGCGGGACACCATGGGCAGAATGGATGATTTTGCGGGGGTGCTGCTGCCAGCCGTGGCGGTGCTCACCGCCGCCACAGGGGGCATTACGGCGGCTGCAGCCCGCCAGGGAGCGACGGTACTTTTTTCCCAGCTGTTGATTACCGCAATGGATCGGCTGCTCATTCCCCTGGTATATGGCTACGTGGCTTTGAGCTGTGCTTATGCGGCGGTCGGCAATCCGGGCCTGCAGAAGCTGGCGTCCTTGCTGAAGGGGGCTGCCAGCTGCCTGCTCACCGCGCTGCTGCTCATTTTTGTGGGCTACCTCACCGCCAGCGGGGCCATTGCCGGTAGTGTGGACGCCTCAGCAGTGAAGGCGGCCAAACTGGCCATCTCCCGAGCCATTCCGGTGGTGGGCGGCGTGCTGGCTGACGCCTCAGAGACAGTACTGGCGGGGGCGGGTGTCCTGAGAGGGACGGTGGGAGTGGTGGGATTGCTGGTAGTGTTGGCTATCTGTCTGACCCCGTTTCTGCGCTTAGGTATGCAATATCTGGTCTATAAAACTGCAGCGGCCCTGTGTGCCACTGTGGCCCAGCCCCGACTCAGCCAGCTGGTAGACGCTATCGGCGGCGCCTTTGGATTGGTACTGGGGATGACAGGAGCGGGGGCGCTGGTACTGCTGGTCAGTCTGGTGTCGGCCATTTCGGCGGCGGTGCCCACATGATGGCCGGCGTCCGAGAGTGGCTGCTGGCCCTGGTTTCTGTATGTCTGCTGTGCGCCCTGGCCGACGCCATGATGCCCCAGGGGCCGGTACGAAAAGTTGGAAGACTGGTATGCGGCCTGACGCTGCTGTGTGCCTTGCTTGCCCCGCTGTCCAGGTTGGATTTGGAAGGAGGACAGGCGTGGGTAGAGGAATATTTTGCTGGCCTGGAGCGGCGGGAACAGGAGTTGCAGGAACAGGTGAACGCAGGGACAAAAGATATCATAGAGGAGAAATACGAAGCATATATTGTGGACAAGGCGAAGCAGGCGGGGATCGTCTGTACCGTCCGGGTGACGTGCCAACCGGGGGAGGATGGGCTGATGACCCCCTTCCAGGTGGAGCTGGCGGGCAGTTTTACCGATCAGGTCCAGAGTACGTTGACCCAGCTGATCCAAGAGGAACTGCTGGTCCCACCGGAACGGCAGACCTATTACAACGAGGAGGAGTTGCCGTGAAGGAGAGATGGCCGGCCATAGTCCGGCACTGGAAGGGGGCGCTGAGCAAGTACAAGTATGTGCTGCTGGTCATGGCGGTGGGAATTTTTCTCCTGCTACTGCCTGTGGGCGGAGAAGAGGAATTGGTCCCCGACGCAAGTGAAGCAGAATGTTTTGATTTAGAGAAATTTGAGGAGAAGCTGGCCCAGACCCTATCCCAGATTGAGGGGGCGGGGCAGGTACGTGTGGTACTGACACTGGAAAGCGGCAGCCGACAGGTACTGGCCCAGGATCGGGACAGCGACGGGGAGGGAGGAGGTTCCACCACTACTGTTACTGTAGGCCGGGGTTCCGGCACCCAGGAGGTCATCCCGCTCCAGACTCTCTCCCCAAATTTCCGGGGAGCGCTGGTAGTCTGCCCCGGGGGCGGGGAGGCCCAGGTCCGTCTTAGACTGGTAGAGGCAGTGTCTGCCCTGACGGGGCTGGGGAGCGACCGTATTTCTGTATGCCAGGGGAATACATCATTTTAAATCATCAGGAGGAATGAGCAATGAGAACGGGAAAAAAGGGGACGGGATGGTCCCAAATGTGGAAGCGTAACGCGGTGGTGGCGGCTATCGCACTGTTTGTGTGTGCGGCGGTCTATCTCAACTGGAACTATGAGCAACAGGCTCAGGCGGGCAAGACCCTGGGACAGTCCACTATGGTGGGAAGTGAGACGGATGACCCCCTGCTCAGTGACGTGGATGGACAGCAGGGGGACGCCGCCCAGACCGGCGATGTGGTACAAAATGAACAGAGTGCCAATGGGGACTACTTTGCCACCGCCCGCCTCAACCGTCAGCAGGCACGGGACAGCGCCCTCACCCTCCTCCAGGATGCCGCAGCCCGGGAGGATGCCGATGAGACGGTAAAGGAGCAGGTGAACGATACCATCCAGACTATGGCTGACTATACCGTCACCGAGGCTCAGATTGAGAACCTGGTGGTGGCCAAGGGCTATGCCGACTGCGTAGCTTTCATTGGGGAGGGTGCACTCAGCCTGGCAGTGGCCGCTCCGGAGGAGGGACTGACCGAGGCGGATACAGCCAAGATTGTGGATGTGGTCAACCAGACAGCGGGCTTTACCGCGGATCAGATTAAAATTATTCCTGTAGAGTAAATCGGAATGTCATATCCCTGCCAGCGGCCGGTCGGAACGATCCGACCGGCCGAAATTGTTGAGCCATGACAAGAAGTTTAGACGCCGCAGTTGTCAAAACGGGTGAAACGTGGTACAATACAAAAAAGCGGCACACACCGCCGCCCCAATGGGCGGCTCCTGCTGAAGTGGGGGTCGCCGGGCAATTTATTTGGAGACAATTGAGGAGCGTGGCAACTATGAGTGAGAACAAAGAGTACGTCTCCCGCTCTGACGAGCTGGGCAATATTCATATTTCTGAGGAAGTGCTGGCTGCCATCACTGCCGCCGCCGCGCTGGAAGTAGAGGGAGTCAGCGGCCTGGCTGCCAATTTGGGCAGCGATATTGCTGAGCTGCTGGGCAAAAAGAATCTGGCTAAAGGTGTGCGGGTAAAGATGGAGGAGGACAAGGTGGAAATTGAGCTGTCCGTCCTCATGTCCTACGGTCACACCATTCCCGAGATGGGTAAGGCCATCCAGGACAACGTGAAGAGCGCCGTAGAGTCCATGACCGGCCTGGAAGTTTCTGCTGTCAACGTCAATGTGGGTGGGATTACCTTCCCACCCAAGGCGTAAGTGAGAAACAGCGGGAGCCTGCGAAAGCAGGCTCCTTTTTCTGTTCTGGGGCGAGAGGGCTTTTTTATATCCTGTTTTTGGGCATCACTTGCACTGTTTTCTTATGTCCTCGTTTCGGCCAATCCATGAATTGGACGGTTTTCCTCCGGCTCCGGGCGTTCCGCAGCTTCCCGCTGGTGTGTCCCACCCCTTGATATGCTTGATTCCCGCCAGTTGCTCCGGTATTTTGTGGCGCCCTCCCGGCATAGAACATCCCCCTTGCTGCAGGCTTATTTTCCTGTAGCACGGGGGATGTTGTCTGTTGTTGGCAGTCACTGAACCGGTTCACAGGAACTTGCTGTGCGGGGGAGAGCGGCAGCTACGCGGCCTTAACCGCCCAGTTGTCACAGCGGTACATGGTGGTGATAGCCTGTTCGATGTTGTAGCTGCCCTGGGCGCCGAAGGTGGTGTCGCTGGTGCCGCTCATGATACCATAGAAGTAGACCTTGGCAACGCTGTCATAGGCCCAGTTCGCAATAGGGTCGGTGAAGGGCAGGCGGTCAGCCCGGTTCAGAGAGCCGCCGACGGTCGCTTTGTTATAGTGTTCCATCATGCTTGCCAGCATGGTGGCGGCCTGCTCCCGGGTAATGGGATCGTTGGGGCCGACGTACACGCCGGAGCGGCTGGCGGCGCTGTTGTAGCCGCTGAGGATGCCCAGATTATAGGCCTTGGCCAGGTATGGATTGCCGGTGCTGTCTGCAAACACGTCGTCGCCCGTATTGGTGGAAATGCTGGCCTGGGTAATGCTCTCGTAGGTCTGTACCGCCAGAGCGGCAAACTGGGCGCGGGTGATGCTCACTGTGTAATTGCTGCCCAGCACGCTGTCGGGGATCAGACCCCGGTCGGCGGCTTCCTGGACATAGCCCTGGGCCCATGCGCTGACGACGGGGGTGGGTTCCTCATCCGGGAGCTCGGAGCCCCAGTGGAAGGTGGCTTTGTTCAGAGAGGTGTTGCGCTCCCCAATGTCAATCGCGGCCCACTGCTTTTGGGAGCCGCCGTAATAGATGTCTTTCAGAGAGGTGCAGTTATGGAAAGCAGCATTTCCGATGGAGGTGACGGAGGCGGGAATGCAGACCTCCGTGAGGGAGGGGCACTTATAGAGCGTGGACAGCGGGATGGAGGGAATGCCCTCCTGGAACACCACCCGGCTCAGATTGTCACAGTTGGACAGAAGGGCAATGCCGATCTGCACGTCGCCGGGGATGGTGATCTCCCGGAGATTATCGCAGAAGGCAAAGGCCGAATCTCCGATGGAGGTCACAGAGTCCGGAATGGTGACAGAGGCCAGGCCGCTGTGGGAAAAGGCCTCCTGTTCCATGGTGGTCAGCGTATTGGGGAGCTGGACGGATCGCAGGGAGGTACACTGTCCAAAGGCCAGATTGCCCAGGGTGCGCAGGCCCTCCGGCAGGGTGACGGAGGTCAGCTCCGTGCATTTATAAAAGGCGCAGCTCTCGATGGTGGTGACGCTGTCGGGCAGCACAATCTCCGTGATGCCGCTGGGGGCGGGCGTCCAGACATTGGTGGGGGAGAGAGCACTATCGCCAATGGTGACGATACCGTCGGGGACCACCACTCTGCCACTGGGGCCTGTGTAGCCGATGAGGCGGGTGGAATCCTCCGGGTCCAGGATGAAGCCGCCGTCCGACACATGCTGCCAGGTGCCGCCTCGGGAGGTGATCTTGTGATCCAGAGCAAAGGCCTCGGGGGTGATGTCGAAGTAAAAATAGCCGTTGGGGGATTTCTGCACATTGCGGCTGCTTCCCGCCCCGTAGTACTTGTTCAGGGAGTCCCAGGTGGGGTCCATCACCACCCAACGGCCGTTGACATAGGCCTCCGTGTGGGCGTGGGCCTCTCCACCGGAGGTGGTCAGGGCGTAGGAGCCATGGAGCGCGTCGTTGGTGCAGTCCATGGCTGGGATGCCCTGGGCCAGGATCAGGTCCCGCAGCAGATTTGCATAGCCCTCACAGACGCTGCGGCGGATTTCCAGCACCCCGGCGGAATCGGTCACCCGGGGCGCGCTGGACAGCATGGTATAATCGTAGGAGATGTTCCTTGCCACCCACTGGTGCAGCAGGAACACCTGGGTATAGGGGTCGGTTTCGTCGCCCACAATCTGGTCGGACATGGCGGCCACGGCAGCAGGCACCTCCTGTTCCAGAAGGCCCTGGGGGTTTACATAGCTCTCGTTGTACTGCTGGTTTTGATCCAAAATCAGGGAGGGCATGATCTGGTAGCCGCCGGAAGTCTGCTGGATGTAAATGCGGTTATAGGTATAGCTGGAGAAGGTGGAGCCGCCGTCGCGGTTAGTATAGATGTTCAGCGACTTGCTGCCGCTGAAGGACAGATTCATCTGGAGGGAAAAGGATTCTCCGCTGCCCACGTTTACGGTGGTGCCGATGCCGCTGCCCAGGACAACCTTGACCTTCTGCAGCCCGTCGGCCAGAATTCGGCCGGAGACCGTGAGGATGCTGCCGCGGATGGAGATGTCCAGATAGTCGTTCTCATTGTAGGAGGTACGCAGGTGGGTTAGACCGTTGGAAACGGTCTGGATGGTTTCGGTGGTGCTTTCCGGAGTCTCGGGCACCACGGGGCTCTCCGTCTGGCCAGGTGCCTCGGTCTGGCCGGAGGGCTCAGGAATGGGTTCATACACGCCGCCGATGGAGTCGGACTGGACAGCTGTCCCGGCCGCCTGGGTCGGCGCTGCCAGGCCCAGAGACAGGCTTAGACTCAGACACAGGGTCAGCAGGCGGGCGGCCCAGCGGGTGATATAGGGTTTCTTCATAGAAGCTACTCCTTTCTCAGTGTCAGAAATTTCGATGCAGCCGAATTGCTTCAGGCGAAGAGCTCCTCGGCCTTCGCGTCCACGGGAAGCTCGCTCTCGCCGGGCTGCTCCAGGGTGAAGACATAGCTCCCTTCCATCCGGGTGACGAAGGCGCCGCCCTCCACGTCCATGCCGCCGTAAGCCACGTCATAGACCGTCTGGGCCTCCCCTTCGGTGGCGCGGCAGGTGAAGCTGATGACCTCGGTGCCGCCCATGAGCTGAGGATTGCTGCAGGCAAAGGTGATGCTCTCGGTCTGGTTTCCGGTCTGGTCGGTGTTCAGCGCCAGCTTGTACTGGCCGGGGATTGCCTCATAGGTGCTAATGTATTGCACAATGGCGTTTGCAGCCGCGAGACAGTCCTGACAGAAGGCTGCGGTGATGTCCAGCGTGTCCGGGTCCGTTATGCCACTTTCCAGATCCGTGTAGAGCGCGGAGTCATCGCTCCCATCAGTCCGGGAAAAGACGAGGGCGCTGAGCGTATAAAAATCGACGTAACCTGGAGAGGCCAAAAGCTGGTCGATATAGCGGCGGAAAGCATCTTTCCACGTTTCAAGGAGAGCAGCCATCTCCGAGTCTGCAGAGGTGGGAAACAGCTCGTCAAGGTAAGCCGGATCGTTGAAGTCGTAGAGAGCCATCAAACATTCCGCGATCACATCGGAGCTGCTGAAGACATCATCACTCAGCTTTAAGGGGTTGCTTGCGGTTTCAAACCGCCCCAGGCTGGCGCTCCGCTGGGCCTCCTTGGCCAGCTGGGCCAGATCGGCATCCTCCATCTGGGCCGCATCGCCCAGGGTCAGGTCCTCCGTCTCGCCGCTGTAGACACTGCCGTTGGGCTCCAGCAGGAAGATCCGCTCCACCTGGGTATCCTTGCCCAGGTTCTGGGTGGATCCGTTTACCAGGTACCAGATGCTCTCGCCGCCGCTGAGGTACTGAGAGAGGGTCGTGCCCGCGGCCTCCGGCGGGGTGCTCTGGGCGCCGGCGCCGGAACTTTTGCCCGAATTGCCCCCGCAGGCGGTTAAGGACAGGACGGCGGCCAGAGTCAGAGACAGCAGTTTGGACAGATTCTTCGTATTCATTGTAATTCTCCCTTCTTGCGTTCAGCCATGTGTTTGGCTTTCTAATTACTTTGTCACAATTCAAAGGGAGAAGGTTTTAAGGTTCAAAAAAGTTTTTAAAAAATTTTTGTGGGGGAGGCCCGCTTCCCAGGAGGCCTACCCATCCTCCGGGGCCAGCTCCAGATAGGCGGGCAGGGGGATAGTCATCGCGTCAACGGAGGGAAGCTGCCAGGTGTAGAGCGCCTGCCCGCGCTGATAGGGGCCTCCGTCATAGGAGGAAGCAACTTCCGCCATTTCGTTGATTTCCTCCATCGTGCGGTTCCAGGCGGCCAGGTGGAAGCCGTCATTGGCGGTGGGGTAGTTGTCCTCATTCAGATATTTACCGAACCGACTGGATCGAATGGCCTCGGCCACCCACTCGGCCACCTCCTCGTCAGTACCCGGATAGAGGTCGGAGAGATCCAGCAGCTCCCCGGTGCGTACATCAAAGGTGTATTCGGTGCGGTCGGGCTTCACAAACAGCTGTCGCAGCGCCTGAAAGTGGGGGTCAGTGGGATCTCTGCCCATGAGGGGCAGGTTCAGCTCCTCCGCCCATACGGATTCATAGGACGAGAGGCAGAGGTAGTACCCGTCCTGATAGGTCACCTGGATAAGGTGAGCGTATTCTGCATATTTGGCGTCGCTCTCGTACAGCTCCAGCATGCCCGCTACCCTTGGGTTATCCTCCCGGTTGAAGGCCTGGTGGAGCTGGTCCAGGTAGGCGTTGATCTTCCGGTAGCCCTCATTGACCTCCTCGAACTGGGGGGTTTCCAGGTAGATGCCCCGGAATCCAAACTCCGCCTCCTCTGCTACCGTAGTCCGCCGGGTGGCATAGGAGGCCAGGGGGACGGGGGCCTCGGGGTCCGCAGTATCCTCCGGCGGTTGGGACATCTGGAAGCTCTGGTTCGGTTCCTCCGCCGGCGGCTCACTCTGCCTGTCGCCCAGCAGCACCGTGGCGCCGCCTACGGCCACCGCACCGGCCAGGACGAGGGCCGCCACCTTGACGCCCAGGCCGCCCAGAATCCCGGCTCCGGGGGCGGCCCCGGATACGGCGGTTCCACCGGCTGCAGCCCCGGCGGTGCCGGATGCCGCCGTACCTGAGGCCGCAGCCCCGGCGGTGCCGGACGCCGCCGTACCGGCAGCCGCCCCTCCGGCGGAGAGAACGGCGGCAGCCGCAGCGGAGGCAGCAGTGTCGCCGGTTCCTGCCTCTGCGGCGGAGCGGAGGAAGTAGAGCAAGAAGGGCAGCGGGGACAGAGTGTAGAGCTTGATGCCCTGCTTCTCGTAGTCCTTCACGCCCTTTTCAATGGCGCGGCGGCCGTAGACCAGGCGGCTTTTGACAGTGTTCTCCGACACGCCCATCTCCTGGGCGATCTCCTTGATGCTCATCTCCGCGTTGTAGTAAGCCAGAATGGTCACCCGCTGGAGCTCGGGCAGAGCGTCCACCAGCTCCCGCACCATGCGCTGGGTCTCAGCGTTGTCCAGGGCCGCGTCGGGGATGGCCTGTCGGTCCAGCTCCTCCAGCGTGTCCAGAAGGGAGTGGCCCTCCTCATCCTCGGTGAACTGGAGATCCTTGGGGTTGCGGGCACGGGCGTTGAGGCACAGGCGGGTGGCGATGGCGTTGGCCCAGCTGATAAAGTGCTCCGGCTCCTGCAGATTCTCAAGCTTCTCATAGATGATCAGGAGAACCTCCTGTGTCAGGTCCTCCGCGTCCTCCGGATGCTTTAAGATTCTCTGGCATTGAAACAAAACGTTCTTGTACGCCGTTTGCAGCAGCTGCTCCATAGCCGCGCTGTCGCCGGCCCGGGCATTCCGAACCAGATTGGCAATCTGTGTCCGATCCATGTTTGCCATGTTCTCGCTCCTTTCTTGTGATTGAGACAAACGTGGGGGTGTCAGGGATAATCCGCATTGCCTCTCGAAACAGGCACTCTTGAATCCACTCCAAAAAGGTCATATCATAAAATCCCTCCTTTTCGGTCTCTGTTGATTTAGACACAAAAAAGGCGGGCACGGATTTAAATCATGAAAAAATTTTTGAAGCTCTCCCCCACGGAATCTGCGGGACATGCAAAAGCGGTGCTTAGCGTAAAGCGCAACACCGCTTGAAAGCAAGACACAGGACAGAAGATCTCTGCCGACGCTGCCGACTTGAACCATCTGGGCCATTATGGGTATCGTGGGTGGTCGCAGGGCTGTTGTATCAAGCACTATAGCCGTCGTGGGTTCCCCGGCGCGCAGGAAATGCGCTGGGGCTGCCGCCTGACAGCATTTCTGCTAATAGTTTACATCGCAAAAGAAAGGAACGCAAGGGGGATCCCAAATGTATCTCCTTGTCAGTCTCGTTCGGGCGGCAGGATTTTTCTGTGACTAAAAGGTCTCCTGCACCTGTATAAAGTCCTGGTTCTAGGAATAAAAAGAGCCCGGGGAAACGAAGTTCCTCGGACTCTTATGGGAGTCATGATTTAGGGACAATGCGCTTGTTTTGGGAGGGACAAGCGCAACAATTCCCTTACTTAATCATGGAAGCGACCTCGGCGGCGAAGTCGTCCTCTTTCTTTTCAATGCCCTCGCCGGTCTGGAAGCGGGTAAAGGCCTTGACGGTGATGGAGCCGCCCAACTGCTTGGCCACCTCAGCCACATGCTTCTCCACGGAGATCTTATTCTCCTTGACGAAGGCCTGCTGCAGCAGGCAGTTCTCCTC
This sequence comes from uncultured Oscillospiraceae bacterium, assembly GCA_944385675.1. Classification (GTDB taxonomy): domain Bacteria; phylum Bacillota; class Clostridia; order Oscillospirales; family Oscillospiraceae; genus Lawsonibacter. Next base: position 234 of record CALWYD010000075.1, on the reverse strand, counting down.
GTAGTACTTACCGATGCGGCCCATGACCATCTTCTCAATGATGTTCTCGGGTTTGTTGGCGTTCTTGGGATCCTCCTTGGCCTGGGCCAGCAGGATCTCCTTCTCTTTGTCCAGGGTGGACTGATCCACGTCGGACTTGTCCAGGAAGGCGGGATTCATGGCGGCGATCTGCATGGCCACATCCTTGCCCAGTTCCTCTACCTTGGAGGCCTCAATTCCCTCCACGGCCAGGTT
>CALWYD010000074.1 GCA_944385675.1 uncultured Oscillospiraceae bacterium | reverse complement strand
TGGCCTGCGTCGCTTTCTCCAGCTCCTGCTGGGCCCGGCGGTAGCCGGGCAGGGTGCGGAGCAGTTCCCAGACCGCCTGATCCGTCTCCTGCTCCCCGTCAAGGATTTTGAGTAAAATGTCCTGCATCAAATCACTCCGCTCAATTTTAATCACTTTAAGTGATTATATGATATACTCACTTTGAGTGATTGTCAAGCTTCCGGAGGCAAAATTATGGCACAATTTTGTGAACGCATTAAAGAACTGCGAAAGGAACGCGGTCTAAAACAGCGCGAGATGGCGGCTGAATTTGGTCTGGCGCTGAACTCCTATCAAGCGTACGAGTATGCCACACGGTATCCGGATTTCAAGGGTCTGATCGCCATCGCCGACTTCTTCGACGTCAGTCTGGACTATCTGGTGGGGCGTTCCGAGGAAAGGGAGCGGAGATGACCGCTCCCTTTCCTGTCCCGTTCAACACACAAAGAAAAGAGGCGCGCCATGGGTTTTGACCGCGATCTGTTCCTCCCCGTCTCCCGGGAGGATATGGCCCGGCGAGGCTGGGATTTTTACGACTTTCTCCTCATCACCGGGGACGCCTATGTGGATCACCCCTCCTTCGGCCCGGCCATTATCGGCCGGGTGCTGGAGGCTGAGGGCTACCGGGTGGCCGTGCTGGCCCAGCCCGACTGGAGAACCCCGGAGTCATTTGCCGCCCTGGGGCGGCCCAGGCTGGGGGTGCTCATCTCTGCAGGCAACCTGGATTCCATGGTGGCCCACTACACCGCCGCCAAAAAGCGCCGCCACGACGACGCCTACTCCCCCGGCCGGAGGGCGGGCCTGCGGCCCGACCACGCCACCGTGGTCTACTCCAACCGGGTGCGGGAGGTCTTTGGGGATATCCCCGTCATCATCGGCGGACTGGAGGCCTCCCTGCGCCGCTTCGCCCACTATGACTATTGGGAGGACAAGGTGCGCCGCTCCGTCCTCTTTGACGCTCAGGCGGATCTCCTCACCTACGGCATGGGGGAATACGCCACCCGGGAAATTGCCGCCCGCCTGGCCTCCGGCACCCCCGTGGGGGAGATTACAGACGTGCGGGGCACCTGCGTAGCCGTTGCGTACCCCTCCGTCAGCGCCTACCCCTTTGTGGAGGTTCCCTCCTTTGAGGAGGTGGCCGCCTCCAAGGAGGACTACGCCCGGGCCAACATGACGGAGTACCTAGAGCATGATCCGGTGGTGGGCAAAGCCATCGTGCAGAAGCACGGGCGGCAGTTCTTGCTGGTCAACCCTCCCGCCTGCCCCCTGTCCACCCAGGAGCTGGACAGGGTGGCGGAGCTTCCCTATGTGCGGGAACCCCACCCCATGTACGACGAGCTGGGGGGCGTGCCCGCCATCGAGGAGGTACGTTTTTCCGTCACCCACAACCGGGGCTGTTTTGGGGCGTGCACCTTCTGTTCTCTGGCCTTCCATCAGGGACGCATTGTCTCCGCCCGTAGCCATGAGAGTGTCATCCGGGAAGTGACCGCCCTCACCCGTCACCCCGGTTTCAAGGGATACATCCACGATGTGGGAGGCCCCGCAGCCACGTTCCGCCGCCCCTCCTGTCAAAAACAGTTAAAGTATGGACTGTGTAAAAACAGGGCCTGCCTGGCCCCGGAGGCCTGCCCCAACCTGGACGCCGACCACACCGACTATATGATGCTCCTGCGGAAGCTTCGGACCATTCCCGGAGTAAAAAAGGTGTTCATCCGTTCTGGTATCCGCTTTGATTTTCTCATGAAGGACCCCAGCGGGGAGTTTTTCACTGACTTGGTTCAGCATCACATCTCCGGCCAGCTGAAGGTGGCTCCGGAGCACTGCGTGGCCCATACCCTGGACTACATGGGCAAGCCTCACATTGAGGTCTATGAGAAGTTCCGGGAAAAGTACTTTAAGCTCAACCGGCGCTACCACAAGGACCAATATCTGGTGCCCTACCTCATCTCCTCCCACCCGGGCTGCACCCTGGAGGATGCGGTGCAACTGGCAGAGTGGCTCAACCGCCAGGGACACATGCCCGAGCAGGTGCAGGACTTCTACCCCACCCCCGGCACACTGGCCACCTGCATGTGGTACACGGGGATTGACCCCCGCACCATGAAGCCGGTCTTTGTGCCCAAGACTCCCCATGACAAGGCCCTGCAGCGGGCCCTGATGCAGTGGCGCAAGCCCCAGAACCGGGCTCTGGTGCTGGAGGCCCTGCACAGGACGGGGAGGGAGGACTTAATTGGCTATGGAAAGCATTGCCTCATCCGCCCTGATAAAGAGCCAAATGTCCACCTCTCCGGACAAAGGCGCACCCAAAAAGGCCCGCTGTGCAAAGCCAAGGCTCCCTCTGGCCAGAAAGGGCGAGGCGAAACCCCTGCCCGGCAGGCCAGGCCTCAGCGCAAGGCGGGCTGGGCCAAAGCGAAACCCAAGCCCAATGGAAAAAGAAGTAAAAAAAACCGTACTTCCCAATGAAAATAGTATGAAATATAGCCCAGGGCGCCCGCAGCAGGCATATTGCCGCGGGCGCCCTGTGTGAAATGGGGTTTACTGGTTCATAATATCTTTGGCAGCGTTGCGCACATCTTTCCCCGCATCCTTTACCGCATCTCCGGCATCCCGGAGCATATCCCGGGCATCCTGGGTAAAGTCTCGGGCCGTGGAGCTGTCCCGGTCGTGAACCTGGCCGTCAGAACCGGCGCTATATCTGGCATCCTTCATATAGTCGCTGGCCGTACGCCAATCCTGAGCATAGCCTGCCCGTCCTGTACGGGCGTAGCTGGTCTGGTTGGTCATATCCCCTGTTTTATCCTCGCCCGCGCCGCAGGCCGTCAGCGTCACCGCCAGTGCCCCGGCCAAGGCCAGAGTCATCCATTGTCTTCCCATCTGCGCATCCTCCCGTCTTTTTCCCTTGGAGGTTCCATCCGCCTTCTAGTATGTACCCATTTTCCCGCAGAAATCTGGAAATACTTTTTTCTTTTTCCATATTTTTTATTTGCATGGGAAAAAGCCCTGTTTTGGGAAAAACTTCTCTCCCTCCCCTTGCATTTACCCAGATTTTATGATATAGTATGGGTGTTATTCATGGTAGTATTGGTGAGAGTGGAGTTTCGGCTCCGCTCTTTTTGATTGACCAAACCGGCCGGACCCCTTCTTTTCCGGCCTCAACAGGAGGTGCCCCATGGCAAAAGTGACCGATACCGTGGCCGCCCTGGCCGTTCCCTTTGTGGAAGCCGCGGGCTGCTCTGTGTGGGACGTAGAATATGTGAAGGAGGCCGGGGAGTGGTTCCTCCGAGTTTACATCGATAAGGAGGGCGGCGTGTCCATTGACGACTGCGAGGCGGTTTCCCGCCCCCTGTCCGATGCCTTGGACCAGGCGGATCCCATCGAGGGCAGCTACACCTTTGAGGTATCCTCTGCCGGAGCCGACCGGGCGCTGAAAAAACCGGAACATTTTGCCCAGTTCCAGGGACAGGAGGTGGAGGTCAAGCTCTACCGCCCCAGAGATGGCCGAAAAAGCTGTGTAGGCCTGTTGGAGGGCTGGTCCGATGGAAATGTCACCCTCCTGATAGGAGGCAGCCCCGTGGAATTTGAAAAAAAAGAGATCGCGCTGGTACGGCTGTACCCCCGCTTTTAACGTTTAGGAGGAGAACACCGTGGCTAAGAAAACCACCAAAAAGGTAAACAACAACGAGCTTGACGGTCAGGAATTTTTTGCCGCCATTGCACAAATTGAGCAGGAAAAGGGCATTAAGCCCGGTTATATGATGGAAAAAATCACTCAGGCCCTTCTCTCCGCCTATCGCCGGGACCACGAGGGGGTCGGGGACAATCTGGTCATTGAGGCCAATCAGGAGACAGCTACCGTCCGCCTGTTTCTGAAAAAAGATGTGGTGGAGGAGGTGGATAACCCCGCCACCGAAATCAGTCTGGAGGAGGCCCGTGCCGCCCTGCCCCAGGCTCAGCTTGGAGACGTGGTACGTATTGAGATCAAGCCCAAGAGCTTCGGCCGCATTGCCGCTCAGACCGCCCGCCAGGTCATCATCCAGGGCATCCGGGAGGCTGAACAGGGCATGGTGTACGACGAGTTTTCCTCTAAGGAGCATGAATTGCTCACCGGCGTGGTCACCCGCATTGACCCCCGCAGTGGGGCGGTTGCTCTGCGCATCCACTCCGGCTCCGAGTTTACCGACGCCTACCTCAGTGTCAACGAGCAGGTAAAGGGGGAGCACTATGTGGAGGGCCAGCGGCTGAAAGTCTACGTGGCTGAGGTACGCCGGGCCACCAAGGGACCCCAGGTACTCATCTCCCGCACCCATCCCGGTCTGGTCAAGCGGCTTTTTGAATTGGAAGTTCCCGAAATCTACGACGGTACTGTGGAAATTAAATCCGTGGCCCGGGAGGCGGGCTCCCGTACCAAGCTAGCCGTCTGGTCCGCCGATCCCAACGTGGACCCCATCGGCGCCTGCGTCGGCCCCCGGGGCCAGCGGGTAAACACTATCGTGGAGGAACTTAAGGGCGAGAAGATGGACATCATCAAATACTCGGAAGACCCTGCCGAGTATATTGCCGCCGCCCTCTCCCCCGCCGATGTCATCAGTGTGGAAGAACTGCCTGAGGGGAAAAGCTGCCGGGTGGTGGTACCTGACGACCAGCTGTCCCTGGCCATCGGCAAGGAGGGACAAAACGCCCGTCTGGCCGCCAAACTCACTGGCTACAAGATTGACATCAAGTCTGCTTCCGCTCCGGCCGAACCCCAGGAGGATACTCCCCTCTTTGCAGAAGACGAGGTTCAGGAGCAGCCCGAGCAGTAAACTTTCCTCTGCCGGGGATTCAGGAGAACCTGTAACAATGACGAGGTGAGCTCCGTGCCCAAAAAAATACCCATGCGCCAATGTCTTGGCTGCCGGGAAATGAAACCGAAAAAAGAGCTGATTCGAGTGGTTCGCTCTCCTCAGGGAGAGGTAACCCTGGACTTTAAGGGCAAGCTGCCCGGCCGGGGTGCCTACGTGTGCCCTAATCCGGCCTGTCTGGCCAAGGCCAGGAAGAGCCGTGCCCTGGAACGGGCCTTTTCCGCCCCCCTGCCAGACCCGGTGTGGGAAGCGTTGGAGGCCCAGATGAAGGAGGTGCCTCAGGATGGCTAACGACCCTGTCCTCCATCTCCTGGGGCTGGCCCGCAAGGCCAGACTGTTGGAACTGGGAGAGGAGCCGGTGGGGGCGGCCTGCCGCGCTCACCATGCCAGACTGCTCCTTCTGGCCAGCGATGCCGCCCCCAACACCTGCCGCCGCTGCGCCCACTTCGGTCAAATGGGCGGTGCGCTGTGGCTGGAACTGCCCTTTACCAAAGAGGAGATAGGTTTCCATCTGGGCCGGGGATCCTGCGCTGTGCTGGCTCTCACAGATCCAGGTCTGGCCGCCGCCGTGGCAGAAAAGCTGGCCCAGCGGGAACCAGGTCGCTATGGACCAGCCGCCCGACAGCTAAGGGAGAAAGCTGATCAGGCTCTCCAGCGCCAGCGGGAAAAGCGCCAGCATGAGAAAAATCTGCGGCAGGGCAAACATAAGCCATGGGCCGCTCCTCCCAGTCCGCCTAAGCCATTGTCCGCTCATCCCCATCCCAACTCCAGCACGAAGCCGAAGCCGCCCCGACAGGCCGCTGCGGCCTGTCAGGACAAGGACGGTCCCCGCCGCCCTGTTCGTCTTCCAAAATCGGGCCCCGGTACACGGCGCCTGTCCGGTAAATTCCGGCATAATCCCTAAGAAACGAGGTGGCTTCCACTATGATGATAAAATACCCCATCCACAAGGTTGCCAAGGATTTCCGAAAGGGTTCCAAAGAACTCCCTTCCAAGGAGATTATGGACATCCTTACCCAGTACAACCACCCGCCGAAAAATCATATGCAGCCCCTGACTGACGAGGAGCTGTCTATTGTGTTTGAATACCTCACCCAGCATAATCAGATTGATTCTATTGAGTCTGTGTATGCTGACGTGTACCATGACCCGGCGGAGGCTCCCAAACCTCAAAGCCAGCCCACTGCCCCGAAAACAGAGAATCCGCCTGCCCCTCAACAGCCGGTTCATCAGCAGCCGGTTAAACCCGCCCAGCCTCAGCAGGCTCACAGCCAGGTGCAGGAGGATAATCCGTCCCAGGTGCAACATCAGGCTAAACCCGCTGTGCAGCAGCCTGTTTCCCGCATTCCCGCTAAGAAAGTGGTTGACACCCGGGGCGGCCCGGCAGTCAATCTGGACAAATATGACGAGCGGCTGGAGTCCTTTACCGACCAGCGCCAGCAGGATCGGGGCGGCAAGCAGAAGTTTCAGGGCCGCAACGCTCAGCGCCAGCGGGGCGGCAAGCAGGCGGGCAGCTTTGGAAACAAGCGCCGTCAGGAAGAGCAGGAGCGTCTGCGCCGTCTGCAGCTGGAGATCGCCAAAAAGGCCCCTGTCAAGGTTCTTATTCCCGATGAGATCTCCGTGGGAGAGTTGGCCAGCCGTATGAAGAAGGCCGGCACGGAAGTGGTAAAGTGCCTTATTAAAAATGGCGTCATGGCCTCCCTGAGCGATATTATTGACTTTGATACCGCCGCTATCATCGCCGAAGAGATGGGCTGCAAGGTGGAAAAAGAGGTGGTGGTCACCATTGAGGAGAAGCTCATTGACACCACCCAGGACAAGGAGGAAGATCTGGTGCCCCGAGCCCCCGTGGTGGTAGTTATGGGCCACGTGGATCACGGAAAGACCTCCCTTTTGGACTATATCCGCCACGCCAACGTGGCCTCTGGTGAAGCAGGCGGCATTACCCAGCATATCGGCGCTTACCAGGTCAACGTAAATGGAAACCCCATTACCTTCCTGGACACCCCCGGCCATGAGGCATTTACCGCCATGCGTGCCCGGGGCGCCATGATTACAGATGTGGCCATCCTGGTTGTAGCGGCTGATGACGGCATTATGCCCCAGACCGTGGAGTCTATCAACCACGCCAAGTCCGCGGAAATTCCCATTATTGTGGCCATCAACAAGATGGATAAACCCACCGCTAACCCCGACCGGATTATGCAGCAGCTGACTGAGTATGAGCTGGTACCTGAGGAGTGGGGGGGAGACACCATTATCTGCCCCATCTCTGCAAAAACGGGCATGGGCATTGATAACCTGCTGGACATGGTGGTTCTTACCGCTGAAATGCGGGAGCTGAAGGCAAACCCCAACCGTTCTGCCCACGGCGCGGTGATTGAAGCCCGTTTGGATAAGGGCCGCGGCCCTGTAGCTACCCTGCTGGTACAAAACGGAACCCTGCATCAGGGCGACGTGATTATTGCGGGCACCGCCGTTGGCCGCGTGCGGGCTATGACCAACGCCCAGGGCCAGAAAGTTACCGAGGCCGGTCCTTCTGTCCCGGTGGAGATCATCGGCATGGGTGAGGTGCCCGGTGCCGGCGACGACTTCCACGCAGTAGCTGACGAACGCATGGCCCGGGAGTTGGTAGATCAGCGCAAGCACGAGCAAAAGACGGCCGCAGCCTCTCCTGTGGGCAAAGTATCACTGGAGGACCTGTTCAGCCAGATCCAAGCCGGCGAGATGAAGAACCTGAATATTATTGTCAAAGCTGACGTCCAGGGCTCTGCCGAGGCAGTTAAGGCCAGTTTGGAGAAGATCTCCAACGAGGAGGTGCGGGTGCGGGTCATTCACTGCGCCGTTGGCGCTATTAGCGAGAGCGATGTGATGCTGGCCTCCACCTCCGGTGCTATCATTGTGGGCTTCAACGTCCGCCCTGATGCCAACGCCAAAGAGTCTGCCGCCCGGATGAACGTGGATATGCGCATGTACCGGGTCATCTATGACGCCATCAACGAGGTTGAGGCAGCCATGAAGGGCATGCTGGCCCCCAAGTTCAAGGAAGTGGATCTGGGTCGGGCGGAAGTGCGCAACGTGTTCCGCATCACCGGTGTGGGCATGGTGGCCGGCTGCTACGTGCTGGACGGCAAAATGCAGCGGGGAGCCCAGATGCGTCTGCTGCGGGACAATATTGTCATCTACGATGGATCCATTGCCTCCCTTCAGCGCTTCAAAGACAGCGTAAAAGAGGTGGCTGCCGGCTACGAGTGTGGCATCACCTTTGAGAAGTTCCAGGACATCAAGGAGGGCGATATTATCGAGGCCTTCTTGATGGAGCAGATCCAGGTATAATCTATTTGCCCGTCTGAGTACTGTACGAGCAGTCGAACCAGGCCCGTTCCGTCCCCAAGTCATTTGAGGAGGGGACGGGTCTGTCTGTTTGCGGAGGCACCTTCCATGAGCTATGTTTTTCTACTGGCCGCCGACCATCCTCTCCCCCTGTATGACCCGGGGGTGCGCCCAGTCTCTATCTTTCTGATTTCTTAACCTGCGGGCCACCTGGCTCGGAAAGGAGAACCAACCATGGCAAGTAACCGCATCAGCCGCATTAATGAGGAGATTCAGCGGGAGCTGGCTTCTCTGATTCCCGGGGTCAAGGACCCCCGGGTCAGCGGAATGATCTCTGTCACCGGGGTGGACACCACACCGGACTTGAAATACGCCAAAGTCTATATCAGTGTGCTGGACAAGCAAGATTGCCAGCAGGTGCTCAAAGGTCTGAAGTCCGCTGCGGGCTATCTTCGCCGGGAGCTGGGACACACCCTCAACCTGCGCAGCACTCCGGAGCTGACCTTTATCCAGGACGATTCCATCGACCACGGGGCGCACATTCTGGAGATGCTCCGTAACCCGGAAATTGTGAAGCCGGCCAATCCAGCCAACGAGCATATTCATTTGGAGGAGGAGTGACGCGTATGACCCCTCAGCAGGCCACTGAGTTTCTGCTCTCCCACAACAATTATATCATTCTGACCCATGTGCGCCCCGACGGGGATACGGTGGGCTGCGCGGCAGGACTGTGCCTCTCCTTGCGCCAGGCGGGTAAAACCGCCTATGTGCTGCCCAACCGGGAGACCACCACCCTCTTCTCCTCCTACGTGGAGAAGCTCTTGGCCCCCCATGATTTCATGCCGGACACAGTGGTGACTGTGGACATTGCAGCCCGGGGATTGTTTCCGGATAATGCCCAAGTCTACTTGGAGCAGGTAGATCTGGCCATCGACCACCACCCCTCCAAGGAGTTTTTTGCCCGGGAAACTTGTCTCGATGCCAAACGGGCGGCCTGTGGGGAGCTGATCTATGAAATTGCCCGCCGGCTTGGCCCTATTACGGCTGAGATTGCCGCTCCCCTCTATGTGGCCATTTCCACGGACTGCGGCTGCTTTATGTATGGCAACACCACTTCAGATACCCATCGTATTGCGGCAGAACTGATCGACTGCGGTATCCCTCTGGACCAGCTCAACAAGCGCCACTTTCGCACCAAGACCATGAAGCGCCTTCAAATGGAGAGTCTCATCGCCCAGTCTATGGAGCTGCATGAAAATGGAGAGACCGCTTTGGCGCTCATCAGCTTGGATATGATGGCCCAGGTGGGTGCTGATGATCGGGATTTGGAGGACATTGCCAACTTTGCAGCCCAAGTGGAGGGGGTACACAATGCCGCCACCCTTCGGGAGCTGTCCCCCGGCAAATGGAAACTGTCCCTGCGCACCGATCCCCAACGGCTCAATGCCAGCCAGGTATGCGCGCTTTTAGGGGGCGGCGGCCACGCCGCTGCTGCCGGCGGCATGACAGAAGGTACTGGGGCGCAGGCCAAAGAGGCTGTGCTGGCCGCCATCCGGCAGGTGCGCCATGGCTAACGGCATCCTTGTCATTGATAAATCTCAGAACTGGACCTCTATGGACGTGTGCGCCAAACTTCGGGGCATTTTCCACGAAAAACGGATAGGACACGCCGGCACTCTGGATCCCATGGCCACCGGAGTACTCCCGGTCTTTCTGGGCCGCGCCACCCGGGCGGTATCCTTTGCCGGTGAGGGAGAAAAAGAGTACGTAGCCGGCTTGAAATTAGGGGTGGTCACCAACACTCAGGACACCAGCGGCCAGGTTCTGGAATACAGACCCGTCCGTGTGACTGCACAGGATCTGGAGGGGGTGCTGCCTGCTTTCCGCGGACTTATTCAGCAGATCCCTCCCATGTACTCCGCTGTTAAGATCAACGGGAAGAAGCTCTACGAACTGGCACGCAAGGGCAAGGAAGTAGAACGCCCTCCCCGTTCTGTCACGATTCACACTTTGACGGTGGAGGGACAGTCCGCCCCCGATGAGTTTATTCTTCGGGTCCGCTGCTCCAAGGGCACCTATGTGCGCACCCTGTGCCACGATATTGGTGACGCCCTGGGCTGCGGAGGCTGTATGAGCAGCCTGCGGCGAACCATGGCGGCCGGCTTCACTTTGAACGAGGCGGTCACCTTGGAACAGGTGCAGCAAGCAGATGATCCCCTCTCCCTTCTGCTTCCTGTTGATGCTTACTTTTCCGGCCGCCCTGTACTGATCCTTCAACCGGATGGAGAACGCAAGCTGCGCAACGGCATGACTCTCCACTTGCCTAAAGCGCCACCAGACGGAGAGTACCGAGTATATGGAACCGATGGCAGTTTTTTGGCCTTGTGCCGATGTGAAGGAAAAGTACTTCATACAATAAAAAGCTTTTTTGAAGTTTAACCCGGCGTCGCTGACTTCCCTCCGGCAAACGCCGTACCTACCCTGTTTTAGGAGATATATCATGTCAATGAATCAAAAGCGGGTCATTGCCCTGGGCTTTTTTGATGGCGTTCACCTGGGACATGGAGCACTGCTGCGAGCGGTGACCGCTGCGGCCGATCGACTGGGGGCTGCCGCTTGCGCCTTTACCTTTGACCGCCATCCGGCCGCTGCTATCACCGGACACCCTATCCCTCTGCTCAGTTCCGTAGAGGATCGAGTGTGGCTCATGCGCCATTATTACGGAATTCAAGAGGTTATCGTAGCCTCCTTTGAGGCTATGATGCGCATGGACTGGGAGGACTTTATTACCCAGTACCTGGTGAAGGAACTGGGTGTGGTTCACGTGGTGGCCGGCCATGACTTTCATTTCGGCTACATGGGCAAGGGAAACCCGGCCCGCCTTCAGGAAAAGTGTGCCCAACTGGGGCTGGGCTGCGATATCATTGGACGGGTGGAACGAGATGGTATTACCATTTCCTCTACTTACATCCGTACCCTCATCGCCCAGGGGGAGATGGAACGGGCTACCCAATTCCTGGGGCACCCCCACATCCTCTCTAACCGGGTCAGCCACGGGAAAAAACTGGGTGGCTCCACATTGGGCTTTCCTACCGTTAACCTGCAGGTACCCCCACACGTTATTCTCCCCGCCTTCGGTGTCTATGCCAGCCGGGTATGGTTTGATGGACAACACCGGTATGCCGTGACCAATGTGGGAGTACGCCCTACCGTCAGTGAACATGACTCCCGCGTGACTGTAGAGGGGTTCTTGTTGGATTTTGACGGCAACTTATACGGCCATCAAGTACGTATGGAATTTTTTAAATATCTGCGCGGAGAGCGAAAGTTCCCCTCCCTGCAGGCCCTGTCCCAAGAAATCAGCCGCAATGTGGAGCAGACCCGTGCCTACTTTGCCCACCCGGCTGACCCGCTTTGACCTCAACAGGACTTTTCCAGAAAGGAAGGCGATTCCATGGGCCAACCGCCGTTTCCCCATCTGCTCCAGCATCCCCATATTCGTTACAACAAGATGTTTCCCCTGCTGTGGATCTACACCCTGGTTTTGGCACTGGCCGGCTTCCTGTCGGACAGCCCTCAGGCCATCTTAAAGGGACTGGAGACCATTGTCCTGACTGAAGACGCCCTGATCACAGACTACGTGATGCTGGCCGGCCCTGGGGCGGCCTTGGTAAATTCCGCCCTAGTCACTGCCATTACCTTGTGCGTGCTCTATTTATCCCGGGATGTGCTAAACGGCATGACTCTGGTGGTGGTGGGACTTATGTCCGGCTTCTCCCTGTTTGGGAAGAACTTTGTAAATATCTGGCCCATTCTACTGGGGACATGGCTGTACGCCAGATACCGCAAAGAGCCCTTTTCTTCCTATGTAAACATCGGTCTGATGTCCACCGCCCTGGCCCCTGTCATCAGCTATATTTCCCTGGAAAACGGCTGGGGCAACCCGCTGGCCGGCGCTTTTATTGGCTTGGTCATCGGCTTTCTCCTTCCTCCCCTGGCCGCCTATACCTACCGCATTCAAAACGGCATGAACCTTTACAACGTGGGCTTTGCCTGCGGCCTTGTAGCCTTTATCTGTGTCCCGTTAATGGGTTCGCTGGGTGCCGACCCTACCACCCACTACCGCTGGGCTGTGGGTTATAACTGGCTTTTTCTCCCTATGCTGCTGACCTTATGCCTTTTGCTGCTTGTATCCGGCCTGTTTTTGTGCAGGAAACCGGTGTGGGCCGCCTGGGCCGGCTACCGCTGGCTGCTTCGCACCAGCGGTCGGGCTCCCAGTGACTATCTGCGCATGTTTGGCCCGGCTCCTGTCCTCATTAACGCAGGTATTAACGGTCTGATTGGCACCGCTTTTATCCTGGCCGTGGGCGGAGACCTGAATGGCCCTACCATAGGCGGCATTTTCACTATCATCGGCTTTTCTGCTTTCGGTAAACACGCGCTAAACATCCTGCCCCCTATGATGGGGGTAGCCCTGGGAGGCCTTGTGATGCACTGGTCTCTGGACAACCCCGCCGTACAGTTAGCCTGCCTGTTCTGTACGACACTGGCCCCTATTTCCGGCCATTTTGGGTGGCCTTATGGAGTTCTGGCAGGTTTTCTACATGCCTCCGTGGTCCTTTACACCGGAACCCCCGTCGCCGGCATGAATCTGTATAATAACGGCTTTTCCGGTGGTCTTGTGGCGGTTGTCCTATATCCCTGCATTATTGCCATCGCCCGCCGACGCAAGCCCGTACTGCAGGATCAGGATTATTTTGAACCAATGGAACACGACGATCCGCTCATACCACCGGACTCCCATCAGACTTCAGATTCAGATAAAGACGCGGAAAACCCTGTTCTGTAAGAGAAGCAGCTCCCCTGTAGCTTCACCTCATTGAAACAGCCCCAGCCGTTTATCCGGCCGGGGCTGTTTCTTCTCTCCCTATCCTCCAAAGCACAAGCGCACTGCCCAGGCGGATGCTAAAAAACCGGCCAGATCAGCACAGAGGGCAGCGGGCACTGCATAACGGGTTCGGGTAATGCCTACCGCCCCGAAGTAGACGGCAATGGTATAAAATGTGGTCTCTGTAGACCCCAGCATAACCGCAGCAGTCCGTCCCAGCAGTGAGTCAGGCCCGTAGGTCTCTATCAGTTCTGCTCCCACCCCCAGGGCGGCGGAACCGCTCACCGGTCGTACCAGCATTAGAGGCAATAACTGGGCTGGCAGACCCAGGCGCTCCAGAAACGGAGCCAACAGTTGGGACGCCAATTCCAGCGCTCCGGAGGCCCGCAGCATATACACCGCTGTCATGAGCCCAATTAGGGCAGGAACAATCCGTGTCAACGTCCCAAGCCCCTCCCCCGCCCCATGTACCAGGGCCGCATACACATCCACCCGCCTGGCTGCAGCATACAGTGCCACCCCGGCAATGGTAAAGGGAACCAGCATAGTAAAGAGCAGTTCCCCCATTTTAATCCCTCCACAGCCCGGCCAACAGCTTACAGGCCCCTACCCCCACCCCCACAGAGATGGCGGAGGCCAGCCAGACAGCGGGCAGAATATCAAAAGGTGTCTGACTCCCCGCTCCGGCCCGAACAGCGGCTACCGTAGTGGGAATCAGCTGGAGTGAGGCCGTATTGCACACCACCAGCATGCACAGGGCGTCACAGGCTTGGCCCCGGCTGTGCCGGCTCATCTTCCTCGCTGCCTCCAACCCCAGGGGTGTGGCCGCATTGCCTAGCCCCAGTAAGTTGGCGGAGACATTGGCCGAGATGCTGTCCATAATCTCCCCATCTCCGGCCACCTGCGGAAATAGGCGGGACAGGATCGGGCGCAGCAGACGGGATAGGGCCCTTGCCAACCCCGCCTGCCGCATTACTTCCATAATACCAGTCCATAGGCACATCATTCCCGCGATGGATAAGCTCAGCTCCACCGCTGCCGCCGTCCCCTCTATGGCCGCTGCGGCTACCTGGCTTCCTTGACCTGTAACCAGCCCGCACAACACGGAAATGGTCACCATTCCGGTCCATATCATACTCATCGCCACATTTATCCCCCCTCTTGTCCATATATACGAGTACGTCCTCTTCTTCATGCCCAGATCTTCTATAGACAATTTTTGCCTAATTTTGCCAAATTTCTCTATATTTTTCCTGTTTTCTCGCCATTTTTTTGCAGTTTATTTTTTAAAACAGTTGACAGAAACCATCTTTGTAGTAGAATATTCTTATTAGTAATATTTCTCCCTGCCCCACGGTACACACCGGGCCTCTCCACCAGGAGAGAGGAAGCGAAAGGAAGGAAGGATCGCATGAAATCTACCGGTATTGTTCGGAAAGTAGATGAATTGGGTCGCATTGTGCTTCCCATTGAGCTAAGGCGCACCCTAGACATAGCGGAAAAAGACAGCCTGGAGATTTATATGGACGGTCCCTCTATCGTATTGAAGAAATACCAGCCCACCTGTATCTTCTGCGATGAGTCCAAGGACGTAGTGAGTTTCCGGGGAAAAAATGTCTGCCGCCGCTGCATCAAGGCCCTCCAATCCGGGGAGGCGGGCTAGTCCGTTTTTCTTGCCTACCTATCAAAAATCCGCGCTCCTAGTCAGGAGTGCGGATTTTTTTGTTAAAATGAGGCTGTCCCTATTCAGCTTCCATGATAAAATTACCCATCTTCTCTTCTGCTTTTCTCCTCTTTCCCGGCTGTTACTTCCCCATTAACTGCTAGATCGTAGAGCTGATTCCGGGACAGG
This sequence comes from uncultured Oscillospiraceae bacterium, assembly GCA_944385675.1. Lineage (GTDB taxonomy): Bacteria > Bacillota > Clostridia > Oscillospirales > Oscillospiraceae > Lawsonibacter. The sequence continues at coordinate 17,412 of CALWYD010000074.1, read as the reverse complement.
CCCAGCTCCTTGGCTGCCCGCTTCACTGCGTCACGAAGGGAAAGCCCATTCCCCTGCAGTCGTCGCACCAGGGAGAGCCCATCCTCTATCTCCGGTCCCTCCTCTCCCCTTGGCTGTGCTCCTCGGACTACCAGCACAAATTCCCCTTTCGCGGGGGTCTGCCTGTAATACTCTGCTGCCTGCCCCAAAGTGGTGCGCCATACCTGCTCATGGAGCTTAGTCAGCTCCCGGCACAGGGACACCGGACGTTCCCCTCCAAACATCTTGGCCAGATCTTCTAGCGTAGCCGCCAGCTTATGGGGGGCCTCATAGAAAATCATGGTGCGTTCCTCCCCCACCAATGACTCCAGATGAGTACGGCGGTTTTTCTTATTCATGGCCAAAAAGCCTTCAAAGGTAAAACGGCTGGTGGGCTGGCCGGATATGGCCAGGGCAGTGACCAGGGCGCAGGGCCCGGGGATACCTATCACTTGGATTTCCTCCTGTGCACATTGGGCTACCAATTCCTCTCCGGGATCAGAGATGGCCGGCATCCCTGCGTCAGTAACCAGAGCACAGCTTTCCCCTGCCCGCAGGCGCTCCAGCACCTGTTCCCCTCCTTTTTGGGTGTTGTGCCGGTGATAGGACACCATGGGTTTTTTCAGCCCCAGGTGGTTGAGCAGCTTCAAGGACACCCGGGTATCTTCAGCCGCCACGAAGTCCACTTGGGCCAGAGTATCCGCCATACGCTTTGAAATGTCGCCCAAGTTCCCAATGGGGGTTGGAACCAAGTAGAGTGTCCCTGCCATATTGCATTCTCCTTCATATTCGTATTGCACGCATTTCTTCCACACCGGGAGTACATCCAGTTTCCCTTAATTGCAGTAAATATTATAGCATAAGCTCATCAGGTATGGTATACTTTTCTCAGGCACAGATGGGAGGGAGTTTCTTGGAGCGGAAAGAACAATTAGGGTCTTATACCCTGCGTTGGCCGGCGGGAGTTTTTCCCCTGGGGGGCGATACACTGGCTCTGGGTCGGTTTGCTACGCTGCGCCCCGGCTGGCGGGTATGCGATCTGGGAACAGGGAGCGGAGCCCTGCTCCTCCTGCTGGCAGGTAGGGCGGAAAAGCTATCTTTTTTCGGCGTAGAACAGGATCCTTTAGCCGCCCGCACGGCCCGGGAAAATCTGAAGGAAAATGGTCTGGAGGGTCAAATCCTCCAGGAAGATCTGCGCCACACTTCTCTGCCTTCCGGACAGTTTGACTTGGTGGTGTCCAATCCCCCTTACTTTCCTCTGGGCGGTGGAAAAAGCGGCGGTCCCGCCCGGTGTGAGGAATCCTGTACTTTGGAGCAGTTGTGTACCACCGCAGGGCGGCTGACCCGAAATGGGGGACGCTTTGCCTTGTGTCACCGGCCAGAGCGGCTGGTGGATGTATTTTCCGCCCTGCGGAGCGCTGGACTGGAGCCCAAACGTCTCAAGCTTTTGAGCCACAGCCCCGCCTATCCTCCCTCCTGCATACTTGTGGAGAGCGTCCGTCAGGGTAGACCAGGGCTGAAATTTGTCCTGTAGAAGGGGAACTTTCTGCATAAGCCTGTTCTTCTTTGCATAATTTGAAGGGAGAACACCCTCAAGGGAAGGAGAATGTGCTGTGTTGATTGTAACCGCGAAGGTTCCCCGGCGAAAGCTGGCCTTTGGAGCGGCAATAGCGGCGCTGGCCTGCTGCTGCGCTTTGGCTCTGAATTTGACCAATTACGCCTTTCGGGAGGCCTCCGCCCCCGCTGGGCCCGACCCCACCGGGGTCAAAAGCAATGAGGATCGTGTGGCCTACCTGCGCTCCTTCGGCTGGGAGGTATCAGAAGAACCTCTGGCCACCCAGGAGCTGCTTATTCCGGAGGAGATGGACGAGAGCTATGACGAGTATTTGGCCCTTCAGTCAGAACAGGGTTTCGATCTGACCAAATACGCCGGCAAGCGGGTCAAGCGCTATACCTATGAAGTCACTAACTATCCATCCGGAGAGGATGGGGTACAGGCCAATCTGCTCATCTATAAAAACACGGTCATTGGCGGAGAGGTCCTCTCCCCTCAGTTGGACGGGTTTCTACATGGGCTTGCTATGCCTTGAAGGCCCAAGGGACGGGGAACCCAGTTTATATAGCGCTTTTCTATCATGAATTAAAAGCGGCCCGCATCCTGACAGATGCGGGCCGCTTTTAAAATTTATTGAGGATACAGGTTTGCGCCCGCCCCCTCAGGGTATCATTTCAACGCCTCGCCGTCGTCCTCCGTGTCTGCCGTCTGGAAAGAAGAGGGCCGGCCGGCAGCAGAGCCCTGCCCCATCAGATGGACATTCAGGTGTTCATACGTCATCTCCACTCCGTGTCGGGCAAAAGATTCCCGCACCCCCTCCTGAATCGCATAGTACACATTCCAGTAGTCGGCATTAGCCGTCCAGGCCCGCACCACATACTGGATACTGCTGGCCTGATAGGCTGACAACCAAATAACCGGTTCCGGATCCTGCAGAATTTGGGGGATGGAATCCACTACCTCCCGAATGGCCTCTTTTACTGTCTGGGTAGGGGCATCATAGGAGGCGGTAAAGTTCAAATCTACCCGCCGACGGCTCTGGGAGGTATAGTTGACGATCTTGGCCGCAGACAGCTGGCTGTTGGGCACGTAGACCATTTTATTATCTATGGTAATAAAGGTGGTATAGGAAAGGTCTATTGCCGACACAGTGCCCCCTACCCCATCGGCCTCCACGTAATCTCCCACCTGGAAGGGCCGGGTTACCAACAGGGTGATACCACCAGCTACATTGGACAAAGTATTCTGTAGCGCCAGAGAGACTGCCAGGCCGGCTACACTCAATAGGGCAATGACCGAAGCAGTTGGGATACCCACCGACTCCGCCGCCATGAGTATCACCAAAAACCACAGGCCAATGCGAATCACTGACAGAATATATACCCGCAGAGAGGCCATTCCCTTGGAACGGGCCAGCATTTTGTCCGCCAGACGGGTCAGCACCCGCACAAGCACCGCCCCGGCCAGAATCAGAACCAGAACCCGCAGCACACTATTTAGGGACAAATCCAGCCGCAGACCCCCGGTCAGTCCGGCAAACACTTCCTGTAGGCGTTCCATTGCACTCCTCCTCATCTCTCCGTGCCGGCATCCGGGCAAACAATTCGGGGCAGGACAAATGCCCCGCCCCGGACGCTCACTTACCTTCCCTGGCGTGCTGTTTCAGGCACCGGAACGTCTCTTCACTGATATCATGCTCAATCTTGCAAGCGTCCTCCGCCGCCGTCTGGGGAGATACACCCAGACGAATCAGCCAGTTTGTAAGCAGTTTGTGCCGCTCGTAGATGCGGTCAGCCACCCGGAGTCCTTCCTCCGTCAGGCACAGCCGCCCATCTTTCTCCATGACAATGTGACCGCTGGAACGGAGAATAGACATGGCCCGACTGACCGATGGCTTACTGTAGCCCAAATGCTGCGCCACGTCAACGGAATGTACGATACCTTTTTGCTCCTGCAGAACCAAAATGGCCTCCAGATAGTCCTCACCTGATTCATGCAGCGCCATACCTGTACTCCCTTTCACCTTTTTTATTACGGCCTCCTCAATAGCTCATCTGTCTGCGGCGGGACAGGTTCATGGTGCCGTCCTGCATCTGATCCAAGCTGTCCAGGCTCTTGCCTGTTCCAAAAGCCACGCAAGAGATGGCATCATCGGCCACATGGGTCTCGATGCCCGTGTGGGACTCCACCAACTTGTCAAAGCCCCAGACCAGACTGCCGCCGCCGGTCATCACGATGCCGTTTGTAGAGATATCGGCCACCAACTCAGGGGGCGTGCGCTCCAGCACAGCGTGGATTGCCTCCAGGATCCGGCTGGACACCTCTTCAAAAGCCTCAATCATCTCCCCGGAGGAGACGGAGAACACCCGGGGCAGGCCGGTCATCAGGCAGCGGCCCTTGATCTCCATGGTGACCTCCTCCGGCCGGGGAAAAACGCAGCCGATGGTCTTCTTCAGCTCCTCAGCGGTGCGGTCACCAATGAGGACGTTATGTTTGCGGCGGATATACTTCACCACCGCCTCGTCAAACTTGTCCCCGGCAGTCTTAATGGAGGCAGATTCCACCACACCACCCAGGGAAATAACAGCGATATCGGCAGTGCCGCCGCCAATGTCCACCACCATGTGGCCGTCTGGTTTGGTGATGTCAATGCCTGCACCGATGGCGGCAGCCACCGGTTCCTCGATGAGGTAGGCACGGCGGGCGCCGGCCTGAATCCCCGCATCCACCACAGCCCGCTCCTCTACCTCGGTGATGCCGGAGGGGACACAGATGAGCAGGCGGGGCTTAAACAGGGAGAACGTAGTGACCTTCTTGATAAATTCTTTCAGCATCCGTTCGGTCATGTCGTAGTCAGAGATAACCCCGTCCCGCAGGGGGCGCATGGCCACGATGTTGCCTGGGGTACGGCCCAGCATAGCTTCGGCCTCGGCGCCCACCTTCAGCAATTTGCCAGTATTCTTATCCATAGCCACCACAGAGGGCTCCCGAAGTACAACCCCTTTTCCCTTGATATATACCAAAACAGATGCGGTACCCAAGTCGATACCGATATCCTTGCTGAACAGACCCATAGCAATGTTCCACCTTATATTTTAAATATTTTTTAGTATAACCCGTTTTGGGGGGTATTCAGTCCCAGTGTGTACTATTATAGCGGCTTAGGCCAGGGTTTTCAACCGTTTCTTCCTTAAATTTTCCTTTGCTCCTCTGTTTCTTCTTTCCCGTTTCCCGCCTGGGCCAGAGTCACGCACCAAACCTTTTCTGCCCCGGCCTGTTTAAGGAGGTATGCACATTCCCCCAGGGTGGAGCCGGACGTAACTACATCATCCACCAAAAGCCAACGGCGGCCTTCTACCTGTCCCTTGGGACGCAGACGATAAGCCCCTCTGGCATTGGCCCTACGCTGGGAGGGATCCGAAAGGGAGGACTGGGGCTGGGTATGCCGGCTTTTCTCCAACAGGGACACCACCGGCAAACTTAGGTTCGCACCCAGCTCCCGAGCCAACAACTCCGCCTGATCAAAGCCCCGCTTCCGCCGCCGTTTCCGGCTCAGAGGCGCCCAGGTCACCCCATCCGCCTCCTCCTTCAGATGGTCCCGGACACACTGGGCCATCAGCACTCCGAAAGGCCTGGCACAGGAGACGCAGCGCCCAAACTTGTAGCGGCGCACTCCGTCCCTTGCTTTCCCCCGGTATGCCAAAGGCGAAAAGCAGCCGTCGGCAAACTCTACCTTCCGCTCTGCTGCCGTCCCCTCCAACCAAGACAGCTCCTTCTGGCAGTCTGGGCACAGCAAATCGCGGGACGAGTCCAAGATCCTCCCGCAGAAAGGGCATTTGGGTGGAAAGACCAGATCCAATACAGCCTGTCCCAGCTTCATTCCGTCTTCTCCAGAACGATGGGGCCGTGCTCTTTCTCAAATTCCCGAACCGCTGTCAGCATCAAATATAAAATTTGTCCACTCATGGAACGGCCCTCATAGGCCGCCACATATTGAAACTTGTCATGCAATTCGGTATTCATCCGAATACTTAAATGAGTTCGATCGTTCATCGTTGCTTTATCCTCCTTCCGGAATAGATAAAGCATACCCGAGAACCCTTAAAATAAACTAGATTTTAGTGTATTTTTAGGGCATAAAATTTGGCCCCGCCAAACTTGGCGGGGCCATACGGAACATCATTTTGTTATGCATGAGCTGCAACTAGTTTGTCGCCACACTACTGCCGCGGTTCGAAGTCCTCCTCTGGAATAGGGCCATGCTCCTTTTCAAATTCCAAGATGCAGGCACGAATGAGGTGATAGACTTGACCGTTAATTGTACGCCACTCGTAACGGGCAATATAGCGTAGTTTTCGATACACATCCATGTCCACACGCAGGCCAATGTTCTTAATTGCTTTCCCTCTCATGCCCATCCTCCGATTCCGTGGGGCAAAGTTCACCTCACACGTCTATGGTATCGGATCTCAAGAGGCTTTTGGGAAAAACGCAAACTTTTGCATGCACAAAATTTTGCTCCACAGAACGCACGCAGACCGCCTCAGTTTTGAAGCATCCAGCTCACAAACTGCCGCACCATGGCGGCGGCCTCCGCCCGGGTGGCGCTGCCGCCGGGGTTCAGGCAGCCGTCGGTTCCTCCGCTGAGAATACCGACGCCCACCGCCCAGGACATGGCCGGGACGGCCCAGGCGGAAATCTCTGCGCTGTCCTGGAAGTTCTCCAGAGCTCCGTCGTCCTGGGGCTCCTTTCCCAGATTCTGAGCGTAGCGGTACAGCATCAGGGCCAACTGCTCCCGGGTGACGGCGTCCTCCGGACCGAACCGCCCGTCCCCATACCCGGAGACAATACCGGCCTCCACGGCCCAGGCCGTTCCCCAGGCATACCAGGCATCCTGGGCCACATCGGCAAACAGGGTCTGGGCATTCTGCGCCGCCCCGTCCTCCAGGGCGTACAGCACGGTGACCACCATGCCCCGGTTGAGCGTATCATGGGGTGCAAAGTATGCTCCGCCCACGCCGGAGAACAGCCCCCGCCCGGCCACAAAATCAACCGCCCCGGCATACCAGGCGTCCCCGGCCACATCCGCAAAGCCGCCGGCATAGTCCACAACTTTGACCTTGGCATCCTCCTCCAACAACAGGTAAGCAGTTCCATTGAGGACAGCGGACTTCTTCACCGGCTTCTCCACGCCGTCGGCGCCCACCGTTACCACCACGTCGCCCCGGCCCACGTCCGGGATGGCGACAAGGAGGGGACCGGTACTGTCCTGGGGCAGAGTCACCCGATAGGCGCCGTCCCCTGTGGAAGTGATCTGAACCTCTTTATCCGCCTCTGGCTTCTCCTCCTTTTCCCCGCCGCTCTCCCAGGACTCGGCGCTCTCCTCCCGGGTGTAATCATCGGTGTAGTACCAGACCAGGGTGGCGTTGCTAAAGAATGTATAGGTAGAAGCGGACTCCAGAGGCGCGGTGCCGTTGACTAGGTACTGCCAACCGGAGTTGGGCCCGTGGTCTCCCTCCTCCAGGCCGCCGATGGCGGTAAAGTATCCCCCTGACTGCCGGTAGGAGATCCCCGCCTCACTCAGCGCGCTGGTAAGTACGGACTGGGCTGTGGTTCCCAGGGGAACTGTCTGCGTTTGGGCTGAGCCCAGGAGGTTGGAGTACAGGGCAGAATCATATCGATAGGTATACTGGCCCTCAGCCCCCCCTTCCGGGGGCACCATGACGGAGACGGTCACCCGCACCGTAGGTACAGTGATGCCGCCGTCATCTTTGTCCTCCTCCCCGGAGTCACCATCTCCGGGTGTCACCGTGGCGGTAATATCAGGAGCGATCACGGTCCCCTGGCTGTCCCCGGCCAGGAGGTAGATGTTATAGGGCGCGCCGCCCTCCTGCATGCGGGCATAGGCCACCAGGGCCCGAAAGCCCTGCTCGGTGGCCATGGCGTTATAGGTCACGTTGCCCATGTGGCCGAAGCCGGAGTTGTCCGCCAGGGCGAAGGACAGCAGGCCCTCCACCCCGCTGGTCCCGTCCTTGATAAAGCGGCTGTCAGTGTGGGCGTCGATGCCCAGGGCGGACAGGCCCACGATGGCCATGGCCGTAGCCTCCGCGTTGCCGTCCCAGCTGCCGTCCGTCCTCTGGTTCCGGGACAGCCAGGCCACGCCCGCCTCCACCGCCGCCCTGGCCTGGGGATACGCATCGGTTTGATATGCCGCCAGAGCAGCCAGGGCTGGCCCCACCACATCGGCGGAGAGATAGCTGGCAGGGTCGGTGAGGTAGGAGGCAATGCGCTCCACCAGGTTCTGCCGGGTGTTCACCGCCCCCTCCAGGGCGCTGTCCTCCACCCTCGCCCCATCCAGGGCCAGGAGCACATAGGGCGCACTGTAGATGTAATAGGCCCCTAGGTCCTGCCCTTTCAGGGCCTCGGCCTCCGCCGTCACTTCCCCGCCCCGGGCCAGTTCGGCCAGGACATACTTCGCCTCGCCCAGATTTCTGCTCTGGTAATAGGTGGTCAGTTCCCCGGAGTCCCCGCTGAGGGACAGCCCGCCGCAGGCCACCAGATCCATGGCAATCCAGGGCAGGTCGTTGGTCTCCATGGCGCTGGTGTAGACGTCATAGTCCGTGTAATTTTGGGCGATGCCCGCCATCAGCCCGGCGTAGCTGGTCACCCCCGCCTTGTCGTCGGTGACCCCCTCCGCCTTGACGGTGAGGGGGAAGGTCTTCACCGGCGTGCCGCCGTCCATGGAAGCCGTCAGCACCACCGGGACATCCTGGGACAGGGGCATGGAGACATAGCCCGTCTCCCCATAGATGGACAGGGCCCCGCTCTGGTCGTCACAGCTCCAGGTCAGGCTCTCCCCCATGAAGCTGGCGGGCAGCACCAGATTGGAGGTCACCCCGTCCATGCGCAGGTTCTCCCCCCGGATAACCTCCCAGGTCAGGTTGGCGGCCAGGTTGTCCGCCCGGCGATCCTGCCCATCCTCCGCCACTACGTGGAGGGTAATCCAGGGACAGGTAATGAAGCAGTAGGTCTCCTCATCTATTCCCTGAACCGTGAAGGTATACTCCCCCTGAGGCAGGGTAAAGGTCACGGTTCCGTCCGCTTCGATGACCTGCTCCCCCGCCGCGCCCAGGCTGCCGTCCGCCAGGACGGGGAACACCGTCCCCCCCTCCACCGACAGCACCTGGGGCTCGTATGTGCCGTAGTAGGAGGGCATAGTCTTTTTGTAGGCCATGTCCCCCATGAGGGCCAGGGTGACCGGCGTGTTCTCCACTACAGTCAGCTCTGTGACGGGGCTGCTCTCATAGGAAAAGTAGGCGTAGGTATCCATGCCGTAGGAGTCCGGATCGGGATAGAGGTTCTCCACCACGTCCCCCTCCCGCAGCACCGCCGTGGCCACCGTGGCGTTGCCCAGGGGTCCTCCGTTGACCAGCTGGATACTGTAGGACGCATCCGTGTTCCCAAAGGCAGTCTGGACAAATCCGCTGTCTGAGATGTCCAAGTAGCTCCGCCGGACGCTGTCCTCCGCCTGAGTAAAGGCCTGGCCGTACTTGTCCACGTGGGCCTGCACCAGCGCGTCCAAGAGAGTCACTTGGCCGTGTGCCACTTCAGCCCCGTTGACATATCCGTACTGCTGGGCCGTGCCGGGCAGCACCTTCAGCTCCCTTCGGGGCACATAGAAGCCCTCCACGCTGGAGGAGGCCAGGAAGGTGATGGTCACCCCCTCCTCCGCCGCCCGAGCCGCCCCGGGCAGCAAACCCAGCAGCAGTACCAGGACCAGCAGCAGGCTCAGCCCCCGATTTTTTACGTTCCTCATCAAACACACATCTTCCTTTCCCGGCGCATTGCGCCTCTCCCGCTGGCAACCGCCGGGCGTAAAACACAACAAAAGCCCCGGCGGCACAAAACGCCGCCGCGGCCTGTTTCCGCGCTTCCTTTGGCTGCACCATACCGCCCCTATCCCGGAGGCTCGGGCACACCCTTCCCAAGCAGGTCTTCTGACTTACGCGCCAGAGCAGCTTCTTCCGCTCCCGTCCCTCCCGCCTTCTCAGGTTTCCCCAATGGCCGGCTTTCGCCTGTGGGAGGAACACCACGCACTTACAGCGGCGGTCCCGTCCGGGAATTTCACCCGGTTTCCTATTCTCCCCCGTGGGCCGCACGCCCCCGGGGACACTTGGGAAGCTATTGGTCTGTAGGAAAATTGTACCTAACTTCCCACTGCTTGTCAACCGGCTGAACTGAAAGCGGCGCTGCGGCTATCGCCGCAGCGCCGAAACGTTTATTTCTTTAGGAAGGTCTGGTAATCTAAGTAATTCTGCTCCAGCAGACGGGGGGTATCCAGGCCATAGGGGCACTTGGACTTACACTGACCGCAATGGCGGCAGTCTTTGATCTTCTCCATCTTGGCCTGGTTCTCCGGGCTGAGCCACCCGGCCGTAGGCGCCCGGCGGAGCATCAGAGACATGCGGGCGCAGTCGTTGATTTCTATCCCCACGGGGCAGGGCATACAGTAGCCGCAGCCACGGCAGAAATCTCCGGCCAGTTCCCTCTTATCCTTTGCAATGATGGCTTGATATTCCATCGTCAGTTCCGGCGGGTTTTTTACGCACTCCAGGAACTCGTCCAACTCCCATTCATGCTGCACTCCCCAGACAGGAACCACATCGGGCTGCCCCGCCATAAAAGCTGCCGCTACCCGGCCGTTATGAATCAGCCCACCGGCCAGACCCTTCATGGCAATAAAGCCCATACCTGCCTTACGGCAGCCCTCTACCAGTTTCATCTCATGGTCGCCGGACAAATAGCTAAACGGAAATTGCAGGGAGACGTACAGGCCGGAGTCAATCGCCTCCTGGGCCACAGACAGGCGGTGGTTGGTAATGGCAATAAAGCGAATTTTCCCCTGGGCCTGCGCCTTCAGGGCTGCGTCATACAGTCCGTCGTCTCCGCCTGGCTTTGGACAGAAGGAGGGATTATGGAATTGAAAGATATCCACATAGTCGGTGCGCAGGTTACGAAGGCTGGTCTCCAGATGCTCCAGCATCTGTGTCCCTGTTTGGGCCTGGCTCTTGGTGGCAATCACCACTTTATCCCGCATTCCCTCAAAGGCCAGCCCCAGCTTTTCTTCGCTGTCCGTATAGGCGCGGGCGGTGTCAAAGTAAGTTATTCCCCCATCCGCCGCTTTACGCAGCAGATAGGCAGCATCCTTCTTTGAAATACGTTGGATGGGCAGGCATCCAAATCCATTTTTCTCAATAATGATACCAGTTTTCCCCAGTTCAATTGGCGTCATAGCAGTTCCCTCCCGTCTGATTATTTCTCTTATTTTATATTAAACGTCCATTCTTTTCCCCTGTCAAGGGTCAGAAGCGGAATTTTGCTAAATGAAAAGGGGGAGGTGCACAAAGCACCGCCCCCTTTGTTTCTTGGCCTGCTTCCTTACATTCCCCGCAGCTGTTCCTCCAGCTTGGCCACCAGTTCAGCCAATTTGACCGAACGCTCCCGCTCAGCCTCCACCACGTTGGCGGGGGCCTTGTTTACAAAGCCGGGATTATTCAGCTTGGTAGTCAGCTTCTGAAGCTCCTCGGAATTCTTCTTCAACTCTTTCTCTAAGCGCGCTTTCTCCTTAGCCAAATCTACCAGTTCGCCCAGCGGGATAAACATCTGGGCGGCATGGGTGACCACTGCCACCATTCCCATTGCAGAGGGGGCCTGGGCGGCAGGAACAACGTCCACATCGCTGGCGTAGCCCAGCTTCTTCAGGAATGGGACACCCAGCGTAAAGACCTGCTCCTCATCTGTAGCTACAGTGAGATGGGCCTTTTTGGAAGGAGGAACATTCATTTCACTGCGACGGGTACGCACTGCCCGGATGGCATCCATAATCATTTCCATAGCCCGTTCTTCCTGGGGGAAGGACAGTTCCGGACATGCCTTGGGCCAGTGGGAGAGCATGAGGAAGTCCCCCTCATGGGGCAGTGCCTGCCAGATTTCCTCAGTAATAAAGGGCATAAAGGGATGCAGCAGCTTGAGCATGTTGGTGAGTACATAGCACAGTACCTGCTGAGCCCGGACTTTGCTGTCCTGGTCCTCCCCCTGCAGACGGGTCTTGGTCAACTCAATATACCAGTCGCAGTAGTCGTCCCAGATGAAGTCATAGATCTTCTGAGCTGCCACACCCAGCTCATACTTGTCCATATTCTCCGTAACCTCAGGGATGACCCGGTTGAGCTTGGACAAAATCCACTTGTCCTCCAGCTCCAGCTTCTCTGGCAGCTGACATTTGTCGATGGTTAGATTCATCATGAGGAAACGGCTGGCATTCCAGATTTTGTTGGCAAAGTTGCGCATAGCCTCACACCGCTCGGTGTAAAAGCGCATATCATTGCCGGGCGAGTTGCCGGTGACCAGGTTAAAGCGCAGGGCATCAGCGCCGTACTTTTCTGCAATTTCCAGGGGATCAATGCCGTTGCCCAGGCTCTTGGACATCTTGCGTCCCTTGTCATCCCGCACCAGGCCGTGGATAAACACCGTGTGAAAGGGAGGCTTTTTCGTCTGCTGGCAGGCGGAGAAAATCATCCGGGCAACCCAGAAAAAGATAATGTCGTACCCAGTGACCAACACATCGGTGGGGTAGAAATAATCCAAATCTTCCGTTTTATCCGGCCAGCCCAGGGTAGAGAAGGGCCAGAGAGTGGAGGAGAACCAGGTGTCCAGCACGTCGGGATCCCGGTGGATGTTTTTGGAGTGGCACTTCTCACATTCCACCGCGTCCTCACGGCTGACCGTCATGTGTCCACAGTCATCACAGTACCACACGGGAATTTGGTGGCCCCACCATAGCTGGCGGGAGATACACCAATCATGGACGTTCTCCATCCAGTTGGTATACGTTTTGGCAAAGCGATCGGGGACAAATTTAACCTCACCCTCGTTGACCACCCGCAGGGCCTCCTGGGCCAGAGGCTTCATCTTCACGAACCACTGGGCAGAGATAAGTGGCTCCACGTCATTGTGGCAGCGGTAGCAGGTGCCCACGTTGTGCTGGTGAGGTTCCACCTTGACCAAATAGCCCTGCTCCTCCAGATCAGCCACAATGGCCTTCCTGGCCTCGTAACGGTCCATTCCGGAGTACTTTCCATAGCCCTCCACCACGCGGCCGTTGTCATCCAGTACCCGGATGGTCTCCAGATTCTGGCGCAGACCCACCTCAAAGTCATTGGGGTCGTGGGCAGGAGTCATTTTTACGCAGCCAGTGCCGAACTCCATGTCCACATATTCATCGGCTACAATAGGCATCTCACGACCCACCAGAGGCAGAATGCACTTCTTACCTACAATGTCCTTGTACCGCTCGTCATCCGGGTGGACGGCCACGCCGGTGTCACCCAGCATGGTTTCGGGACGAGTGGTGGCCACGATGACATACCGGCCCTCCTCTCCCTGGATGGGATAGCGGATATGCCAGAAAAAGCCCGGCTTATCCTGGTACTCTACCTCTGCGTCGGACAGAGCGGTGACGCAGTGGGGACACCAGTTAATGATGCGGCTCCCCTTATAGATAAGGCCCTTCTCATACAGATTGACAAAGACCTCCCGCACTGCCTTGGAGCAGCCTTCGTCCATGGTAAAGCGGGAGCGCTCCCAGTCACAGGATGCCCCCATCTTCTTCTGCTGGGCCACAATACGGTTTCCGTATTTGTTTTTCCAGTCCCACACCCGTTCCAGAAATTTTTCCCGCCCCAGATCATACCGGGTCAGCCCTTCATTGACCCGCAGCTCCTCCTCCACCTTAATCTGAGTGGCAATGCCCGCGTGGTCCGTGCCGGGTACCCACAAAGCGGCATAGCCCTGCATGCGCTTGAAGCGGATGAGGATGTCCTGAAGGGCGCAATCCATGGCGTGACCCATGTGTAACTGCCCCGTTACATTGGGAGGCGGCATCACGATGGTGAAGGGCTTCTTCTCAGGATCTCGGACGCCCCGGAAACAGCCCGCCTTTTCCCACTTCTCATAAATGCGGCCCTCCGCCTCCTGAGGCTCGTAGACCTTTGGCAGTTCAATACCCATATGTGTTTTCTCCTATCTGTAAAAATTAATCTTACTTCCAACAGGGAAACCGCAGAAGCAATAAAAAACGCCCTGAGCCGTCTGGCTCAGGGCGAACTGGAACAAGTCCGCGGTACCACCTGAATTTGGGCGTTTTTGCCCACACTCTTTTCCCAATAACGGCGGGCACCGCCGCCCCCTACTATGCGCAGGTTCAGGGGCAGAGCTTGGAAGGCACTTCTCCGGGCCGGGGAGGAACTTACACCATCCGTCCCCTCTCTGCAGCCGCCGTGCACCGGATACTCCTCTTCCGCATTGCCTGTGGCACAAGCCGTTCCCGCAAGACCGACTTTGTAGGTAGTATTATACGAAATCTCTCAGACTATGTCAAGGGATTCCACCGGAAAGGGGGCTCATCCCTCTCCTTTCCGTCGCTCCTGGACATTTTTCTGGTACAAAACATATAGTCCCTTCAGGAGTAAATCCTTCTCCAAGATGATTTTTCTTCGGCACAGAGGGATAATAAACTGGGCCATCCCCCCGGTGGCGACCACAGTGGTGGAGCAGCCCAGCTCCTCTTCCACCCGGTCCAGCATTCCATCCAACATAGCGGCGGTTCCGTACATAATGCCGCTGCGCATGCAGTCCACTGTGTTCTTGCCAATGACTCGCCGGGGCCTGTCCAGCTGAATGCCGGGCAGCTGGGCGGTTTTGGAGGTCAGCGCCTCCAGAGATACCCGGACACCGGGGATAATACACCCCCCCAGGTACGTACTGCCCTTGCCCACCACTTCAATGGTCGTGGCCGTCCCCATGTCTACCAGGGCCAATGGGGGCTTATATTCTGCCAGAGCAGCCACGGCAATAACAATGCGGTCACTGCCCACCTGAGAGGGCGTATCCATTTGAATGTTTAATCCAGTTCTGATTCCAGGCCCCACTACCATGGGAGGCTTGCGAATCACCTTCATGACACCGGTACGCACCGAGTTGAACACCGGAGGAACCACAGAGGAGATAATGCAGTCTCGGATATCCTCCGGCTTGGTATGGAAGAGGGAGAGGATATTCTTAATGTCCACCCCGTATTGGTCAGAGGTTTTGATATGGTCGGTGGCTACCCGGGCTTCAAACACAATTTTCCCGTCCCGGATACCGCCGATGACAATGTTGGTATTTCCGATGTCAATGGCAAGGAGCATCTCGCTTCACCTCAAAAAACGCAATTAATCAGGCCGCTTTGACCTGTGCGCCAGACTTGAAGACCCTCAGCAGCGCCTTTCCAATGGCAGTCACCAGCACCAGGGCCGCCACGGCCTCCATTACCCCTGCGCCGGTGACGGTAGCCATAATAAAATCAAACACCGCCGACACGGCCTTGTTGTTGGCCGCAGCGTATTCAGCACGGAACAGGAAAAAAATGCTGCTCATCACAGTCACTGTATTGGTCATAGAGCCCACAAACCCCACCACAGGCAGGGCCGCAACATCGTGGACCTTCATCTTCTTCAACCCAATCCATAGCCACCCTGCTACCACACCGATGAGGATGCGGCAGCCGATGGAGACCCACACCGCCTTTGCTGCCCCCGACAAAGACTCATTTAAAAACGGGGAAAAGCAGATGGACGCAGGTACGGGAGCAACGGTATTGCTCACCAGGGAGCACACCCCAAACACGCCTCCCAAAATACCGCCGGCCAACGGACCGAACAAAATGGATCCCACAATGACCGGAATGTGGGTGGTGGTGGCCTTAATGGGGGGGATGTTGATTAGTCCCAACGGAGTATTGGCCAAGAGAATTACAATGGCGGCCATCATAGCCACCCCCACCATCCAGTGGGTGTCATGCTTACGGGTTTTCATATTCAATTACCTCCTGCTGCCGCTCTCCTATATTTTGGAGATGCAGCGCAATTTTACAAGTTCAGGGATGCCCCCCAATCTTGCCCAGATATTATACAGGACATCAGGCTGCAGTGCAAGGGGGCAGCATAATCTTTGTGTATTTCTTAACAAATTCTCAGGTAGTTCCCTCTCCGTGATGCTTTACACCATAGAAAAAACTTTGTATAATGGGGTCACTATCAACACGGTCGGGCCACTAGCGCCCCGGCCGGGAGGGATTATATTTATGCTCAAAGGAAAAACCGTCCTGCTGGGAGTCACAGGCGGCATTGCCGCCTACAAGGCCGCTTATCTGGCCTCTGCCCTGGTGAAGCTCCACGCCAATGTGGAGGTGATTATGACCCAGCATGCCACTCAATTCATTACCCCCCTCACCTTTGAACAGCTTACGGGCCGGCGGTGCATGGTGGACACCTTTGACCGGAATTTCAGTCACCAGGTGGAACATATCGCTCTGGCAGATCGGACTAACCTAGTGCTCATTGCCCCCGCCACTGCCAATGTGTGCGCCAAACTGGCCCACGGCCTTGCCGATGACATGCTTACCACCACCGTGCTGGCCTGTACCTGCCCCAAGCTCATTGCCCCCGCCATGAATACCCATATGTACGAAAATCCGGTGACCCAGGACAATCTGGACATTCTGCGCCGTTACGGCTGGGAGGTTATCGCCCCCGCCAGCGGCAGACTGGCCTGTGGAGCAGTAGGACAGGGAAAGCTGCCTGAGCCTGACACGCTCCTTCAATATGTGTTACGCCGTCTGGCCCTCCCCCACGACCTGGAGGGACAGCATGTGCTGGTTACTGCCGGCCCCACCCAAGAGGCCCTGGATCCGGTGCGCTACCTCACCAACCACTCCACCGGAAAGATGGGCTATGCCATCGCCCGGGTTGCCATGCTCCGGGGAGCCGACGTTACCCTGGTTACCGGCCCCACTGCCCTGGAGGCACCTCCCTTTGTAAAGGTGGTGAAGGTGGTATCCGCCCAGGATATGTTTGAGGCTGTGTCCGCCTACCAGGAGTGGGCCGACTTCATTTTCAAGGCGGCCGCTGTGGCCGACTACACCCCTGCGGGATACAGCGATGACAAGCTGAAAAAGAAGGACGGGGATTTGTCCATCCCCCTCAAGCGCACCACAGACATCCTTCAGTACCTAGGTGGACACCGCAGAGCTGGCCAGATTATCTGCGGTTTCTCCATGGAGACAAAGGACATGGTGAAAAACAGCACCGCCAAACTGGAAAAGAAAAAAGTGGATATGATCTGCGCCAACAATCTGAAGGTCGCCGGGGCGGGTTTCGGCACCGACACCAACGTCATCACCCTTATCACCGCTGCTGGAGCGCAGGAACTGCCTCTTATGTCCAAGGAAGCAGCCGCAGGCCGGATCCTGGATGCGGCCGTGGCCCTGCGGCGGGAAATTTCCGCCGAAAAATCTTGAAAAATGCAAGAAAAAGTGCCCCATTACTATTGACACACAGCAGAATCGTTGGTAAAATATTAAAGCCGCTTTGAGTGGGGAACCAAGTGGAGCTACCTCCCTCCCAGGAGAGCGAGCCCGTAATGAAGGAGTTGAATCTTATGAACGCAATTATCGTAACCGGCGGCAAGCAGTACAAGGTAGCAGAAGGCGACACTTTGTTCATCGAGAAGCTGGAGGCCGAGGCCGGCCAGACCGTTACCTTTGATCAGGTTCTGGCTATCCTGGACGGGGACAAGGCCACCTTCGGTGCTCCCACCGTGGCGGGTGCCAGCGTGGAGGCCACTGTTGTGAAGAACGGAAAGGGCAAGAAGATCCGTATCTTCAAGTACACCCCCAAGAAGGGCTACCGGAAGCGTCAGGGCCATCGTCAGCCCTACACCAAGGTGCAGATCGGCGC
>CALWYD010000073.1 GCA_944385675.1 uncultured Oscillospiraceae bacterium | reverse complement strand
AGGTGTGATACCATGAAAAAGCGGCTCTTGCCCCTGCTCCTGTGTGCCGCCCTGGCTCTGGGCTGTCTGCCCGGGGCGGCGGCCGCCTCCTTTACCGATATCCCCGACGAGACCACCGCCCTGGCCGGCTGTACCCTCCAGGTGCTGGAGTGCGCCTGGGACACCTTGTCTGAGTTTCAGCTGGGCAGTCGGGTCACCCTGCTGCTCACCGACGACGGCAAGGTGGCCGCCGCCGTCTCCCCCGCCCAGGTGACGGCGGAGATGGTGGGCGTATTGGCCCAGGACGGCCGCTCCGTCACCCTCAGCGGCAGCGGGCTGACCCTTAGCGCCGGCACCATAAACTACAGCACCGACTCCCTGGGCTCCCTGGTGCGGGTGGTGGCCTCCTCCTCCGGCACCCTGACCTGCACCGCCGTAGCCGGCAGCGGCGTCACCGCCGACCTGGATCTGACGAAGGAGACCCTGGGCTCCCTGGAGCTGGCCCCCTCCTATGCCGTGTACGAGTGGACGGGCAGCGGCTACGTCTATGACCTGGAGGGCAACGCGGGCAGCTCCTCCTCCGACTTTGACGCCGTCACTTGGACGGATACCATCCCCGTCTCCTCCATCCACTACTACCACACCAACTCCGCCGGGCAGGTGGACGTGCTGCTGCTGGAGGACGTCACCGGCAACTGCTACACCTACGGTCTGGCCTACCTCTACTCCGACCAGGAGGGCATCAGCCTGGGCAGCGGCTCAATGACCGCCTACAACAGCGCCGCCACCATCACCAACAGCCAGGGCACCACCTCCAAGTACCTGTGCGCCCTCTCCCTCAACAGCGGCAGCTACGTAGGGGTCTCCCTGGCCCAGCACGTCAGCGGCTATACCCGCATCTCCTCCGTACGCACTCTGACCTCCTCCACCGCCGGGACGGATGACTTCTATCTGGACGGGGAGGACTGGTACGTGGAGAGCGGCGGAACCCGGCTGCTGGTCTCCGGCCAGGTGCAGATCTACTTGGAGAGTGCCGGCAGCTGGCTGTCCGGCTCCGACGGCCTGACGGCGGTGCTGGCCCAGGGCGGCTCCTTCACCCTCTACCGGGACAGCGCCTCCTCCGGAGCCCAGGTGCGGGTCATCGTAGTCTCCTGACTCCGATGGAACCTATGGGGTTTCCGGCCCCACAAAAAGAGCGTTCCCGGCAGCTGCTTCAATGCCGACCAGACAGTTTGCCAAAAAAGGGCGCCCCCCAAGGGCGCCCTTTTCCTATTCCTATGCCAAATCTTTCTCTCTGGAAGAAACCGGCTTTTTCCGCCGGAAGAGACCACTGAGGTTATCAATCACCGAGTAGTACACCGGGGTAAACAGCAGCGTGATGGCGGTGGAAATCACCATGCCGCTGATCATGGTAATGCCCATATCGGACATCATTTCGTTGGTGTCTCCCAACCCCAGGGCCATGGGCACCAGGGCCAGGATGGTGGTCAGGGTAGTCATCAACACGGGCCGGATACGCAGAGGGCAGGCGTGGAGGATAGCCTCCCGACGGCTCTCCCCCCGCTCCCGGCGCTGGCGGATGTAGTCCACCAGAATAATGGAGGCGTTGACCACTGTGCCCGCCAGCATAATGAGGGCCACTAAGGAGATCATGGACAGATCCCGCCCGGTCACCGGCAGAGCAAACAGGGCCCCGGTGAAGGCCACGGGCAGAATCATCATCACGATGACAGGCATGAGGAAGGACTCAAACTGAGAGGCCAGTACAAAGTACACCAGGCCCATAGCCACCACCAGGGCCAGCAGCAGGTCGGAAAAGCTGTCCATCATGTCGGTGTAGGCGCCGGAGATCTGGGCCGTATAGCCGTCTGGCAGGGTATAGTTGTCCAAAATCTCCTGGATTTGGGCGGTAATGGCGGTGGTGTCCCCGCTGATGGTGTCGCCGGTAACGGAAATTTGACGGGATTGGTTGACCCTGGTAATGGTCTGGGGGGCCTGAACCACCTGCACATCGGCTACAGAGGCCAGGGGTACGGTACCCCCATAGGTGGTAGACACGGACATGGACTTCAGGGCGTCCAGGCTCTCCCCTGCCGTCCCGTCTCCCCGCACCACCACGTCCAGCTCTCTGTTGTCAATAGTGACGGTGGTGGCGGTGGATCCGGACAGCTCTGAGCGTACCGCCGCACCGATGGCAGAAGCGGTAAGACCGTATTGAGCCGCAGCCTCCCGGTGGATGGTGACACTTACCTGATCCACCTGCCGGGCAGCAGAGGTGGTCACGTCCACTGCGTCCTCCAGCTTGGCGATCTGCTGCTCCAGATCGCCTGCAATCATGGTCAGGGTGTTGTAATCCGTCCCGGTGATATCCACGCTGATGTCCTGCCCTCCCATGAGGGCGGTGATATCCGAGGTGGAAATGGTCATTTCACATCCGGCAATATCCGCCAGGGCAACGCGCAGGTCGTTGGCCACCTGCTGGCTGGTACGGCTGCGCTGGCTTTTCTCCACCAGATTCAGATTAATGGAGGCCGACTCCGGCTGGGCAATGTAGTAGATGGTGTCCAACTCCGGCACTGTCTCCTCTACCACCGCAGCCACCTGGTCGGCAATGGCGGTGGTCTGCTCCACCTCAGAACCGATGGGTGTGCTCAGGGAGATGGTCACCATTCCCTGATCCATCTCGGGCATCAACACCATTTTTGTAGACAGACAGGAGACGGCAAACAGCACCACCAGCGCCACGGAGAACAGCATCCCCAGCCCCAGATGGCGGGTAAAAAAGTCCAGCACCCGGGTATATCCCTCCATCAGAGGCAGCCCTCTCTTTTTCCTTCCGGCCTTTTTCAGCGCCTGCCGGCGCACCCGCTCCTCGTCCAGCAGGAAGTAGCACAGCAGGGGCACCAGGGTGACGGCAATCACCAGAGAACCCAAAATCAAAAAGGCAATGGTCAGGCAGAAGTCCCGAAAGAGCATCCCCGCAATGCCCCCGGTAAGGCCCAGGGGGAGAAACACCGCCACAGTGGTGAGGGTGGAAGCGGTGAGGGAGGTAAAGACTTCTTTCGTCCCATCCACGCAGGATTCCATGCGGCTGTGGCCCTCAGCGGCGTAGCGATAGATATTCTCCAGCACCACAATGGAGTTGTCCACAATCATACCTACCCCCATGGCGATGCCCCCCAGGGACATCATGTTCAGGGTCAGGTCAAAGACATTCATCAGCACAAACACCGTGAGAATACACACCGGCATGGACACGGCAATGGTGGCCGTAGCCCCCAGCCGCCGCAGGAACAGAAACACCACCACCGCGGCCAGGACGACCCCCAGAACGATATTCTGGAGGGCGGATTCCACAGAGAGATTGATATAGTCGGAGGCAAGGTAGGGGACGGCATAGGAAACAGCTGAATTTTTCTCCTGTAGCTGCTCCATAGCCCGGGCCACCGCCTGAGCGGTGGATGCCTCATTTGCCCCCGACTGCTTGGACACCTGGAGGATGACACAGGGGGTAGAATTGGTCTTGGACACCGAGTCGGAACTCAGGCTCTCCAAGCTGACATCGGCCACCTCTGACAGGCGCACCGTCCCCCCGGTGGGCAGGGGGAGGATGACGTTGGCCACCTCCTCCACAGAGGAGAGCTTGGCGTCGGTGGACACAGTGAGGGTCTGGGAGCCGTACTCCATCTCCCCACCCGGGTAGAGCAGGTTTTCCGCCGCCAGGATTTGGGCAATGTAACTGCTGGACAGCCCCAGGCCGGACGCCCGGGCGGTGTCCACCTCCACAGCCACCTGCTGGCTGACGCCGCCGAAGACGGTCACCTGGGCCACTCCGTCAATGCGTTCCAGGGCGGGGGCCACTGTGTCCTCCGCCAGGGCCTGAACTGAGGCCAGATCCTCCCCCATCAGGGCCACCATGGCCGAGGGCATCAGATCGCTGACATTAATATTCACAATGACCGGCTCCATAGCCCCGTCGGGCAGAGAGAGCATGTCAAATTTTTCCCGCAGCTTTGTAGCCGCAATATCCAGGTCGGTTCCGTCCACATAGGTCACCTGCACCTGGCTCACCCCGTCGGAGGAGGAGGACTGTACCCCGTCCACCCCCGGCACCGACATAATGGCTGACTCCAGAGGGCGGGTGACCAGCTCCTCCATATCGCTGGGACTGGCTCCGTTGTAGTAGCACAGTACCACGGCAGCCGGGGCCTCGATATCGGGCAGGAGGGACATCTGCAGCTGGGTGGTAAAAACCACCCCGAAGATGGATATCATTATGACCGCCATAAGAGTGGTCACCTTGTGCTTAATGCAGAATTTGGCAATGCTGCTCACGGTGTTCTCATCCCTCCCCGGATACAACCCGCACCGGGTCGCCGTCAGACAGATAGGCCTGGCCCACTGTCACCAGCTGATCCCCCGCCTCCAGGCCGGAGGTGATTTCCGTCACCCCACTGCCGGTCAATCCCAACGTGACAGGAGTATAGTGGGCAACATCCCCTTCCACCACAAAGACGTAGCGCTCCTGTCCGCTGGACAGGACGGCCTGGGTGGGCACCACCACAGTGTCCTCAGAGGCATCCGTGCGGAAGACCACATCGGCAGACATGCCCGCAAGAAGCCCCTCCACATCGGCGGGGATGGAGAGAGTGACGGTATACAGCCTGGTCTGGACATTGGCGGTCCGCTCCACCCCGGAAATCTGGGCAGTAAAGGCGGCGTCCGCTGCAGACACAGTCACCTCCACCTCATCTCCCAGATTCAGTTTGGGTACCAGAGTCTCGGAGACAGAGGCCGTCACCTTCATCTGTCCCGGCCCCTCAATGACAGCAAGGGGCATGGAGGGAGAGGTATATGCGTTTTCCACCGCAGAAAACGAGGTCAGAGTGCCTGCGGCAGGGGCGATTACGTTGCCCTGTCCGTCCACGTCCTCCAACAGGGCAGACAGCTGCTCCACGCTGGACTTGGCGCTCTGCATCCCCGCTTCCAGCTGGGCCAGGGTGGAGGTACGGCCCGCCTGGGCCTGCTCCAGGGACAGCTCCGCCTGGTCGATCTCCAGCTGGGAGGCCGCCCCAATTTCATACAATGCCTTGAGATTATCCAGGTTAGTCTGGGCCAGAGCCACCTGTTTGTCCAAAATGGCCTGCTGATCCTGGTAGCTCTGGACGGCGGAATCGTAGCTGATGCTGGCCGCATGATAAGAGGACAGGGTGCTGTCTAAATCCAGGGTACACAGCTTCTGCCCGGCGCTCACCGTATCCCCCGCCTGGACATAGACGGCTGTGCACCGCACACTGGAGGCCACATAGACGGAGGTCTCCCCATCGGCCTCCACCTTTCCCGTCACCCGGTTTTCCGTGGCAATGGTCTCCCGGGATACCTCCTCCACCTGCACAGCCACTCCGGCCGGGGCCTGCTGGATTGAGGCATCCGGATCCTCCTGGGACGCACATCCGCCCAGAACCAGGGCGGCAGCCAGCATCAGAACCAATAGTGGTTTTTTATCCATACAGCACTTCCTCCTGTGGGTTAGTTTAAAATGCCGCAGTCCACGGCCCATTGATAATTGTTATAGGCGGAAAACAAATTGCGCCGGGCCGTATCCACCGTATCCTGGGCAGCGGCCAGATCGTCCTGGGCGGTGAGCAGGGTGTTGTGGGAAATGGTTCCCTGCTCATATTTCAGCTGATCTACCCTGTAGTTGTCCTGTTCCACCGCCAGAGCGGTCTGGGCGGCCCCAAGCACCTGCTCATAGTCCTTCACCTGGTCGTACAGGGTCCGGAAGGAGAGCTCAAAGCTCTGTACCGCTCCCTGGTATGTATACTGGGCGCTCTGCCAGGCGTGCTCGGCCTGAATATACCGGTAGTCCTCTTTGTCATAGTTGTAATCCCGGCCCGCCTGTTTGTAGTCCTCCTCCGCCTCCTCCAGAGTCTTCTGGGCGGCGTAGAGGGTGTAGCTGGCCTGCTTGGCGGCCTCCAGGTCGGCCTCCAGGTTCATAGCGTCCAGTTCTGCCTGCCCTACCTGGGGCAGGGCGGTCAGGCTCAGCTTCCCCGTCAGTTCCAGTCCGGTCATGGCCTGCAGGTTCATGGCCAAGCTCCGGGCGGAAGCAGCCAGAGTCTCCCGCTGGCTGACCAGGGAGGTGCGCCCCGCCTGGGTCTGCCGGAGGGTGAGGGCAGAGACTTGGCCCAGCTCATAGCGCAGTTCCAGCTCCTCAATCTGGCGATCCAGGGCGGCCAGCCCCCGCTCCAGGGTTTGGTCAGTAGCCGCCAGCTCGCTGAGTTGGATATACATGCTCTGGGCCAGCAGCACCAGCCCGTCCTGGGTACTGCGCAGCTGGCGTACGGTGTCGGCGGCATCCTGCTGGATCTTGCCCTCCTTCAGATCGTCAAATTGCTGGCGCATGGCGTCGTACTGGGCCTGGAGAGACTGGCTGGAGGCGGAGGCGGACGGATTGTTCCACATAAACCATATAATATCCGCCATCCCGTTCAGCCCATCACGCAGGTCCTCCTGCAGCTGCTGGTAGTCTGTGGCTTCCACCTGGGCAATGGTCTCCTCCAGTACCAGATAGTTGTAATCTCCGGAGCGTACCCGGGAGGCGATATTAGCAAAGGACAGCACCCCCTCCGGGTCAGGCTGGGGCTGTTGGGAGACATCCTCCGGCTCCTCTTCTTCCTCCGGGACCTCCTCCCCCTCTGGGCTCTCCTCCCCTTCGGGGATTTTCTCCCCCTGCGCAGCTTCTCCCTGTTCCGGGTTTTCTCCCTGGGGCACACCTTCCTCCTGGGTTTGGAGGAGCTGCTCCTGCCCCTGGGCAGCAGAGGGATCCTCCCCCGGGTCGGCCGCCAAGACGGATACACCGCACAGCCCCAGGGCCAGAGCCCCTGCCAGCAGCAGCGAGGTAAGCTTTTGATGTTTCATGTTTTCCCTCCTTACTGCGCCCCGGGACAGGACACCGGCCGGGCCAAGCTGCCCTGGCGGACGATGTCCACCCGTTGGCACAACATCTCTCGCTGTTCTTCCCACGATTCAGGTTTTTGCAGGGTAGTCATCACTGCGCAGATCAGCGCCCCCATCAGCAGGAAAAATATGTGCTCCAAAAAGGACCTCTCCCCGCTGCGCAGGCCGGCTGTATCCACCTGCTCCTCCATGGCCCGGGGCAGCAGCCGCCGCTCCCCGTCCTCCATCCACCGCACATCCATCCCCTGGTTGCGTCGCATTATCTGGATGCACCGCATCAGCTCCTGGTCGGCGCTCCCTCCCCGGCGGACAAAGCGGTCAAAGGCCGCCAGGGGCATGGCAAACAGATCCCCCTTCTTCTCCCGCAGGACATCCTCCAGCACCCGTGCAAAGTACTTCCGCATTTCCCCCAGCAAGTAGTAAAACAGCTCCTCCTTGTCCGTAAAATACTGGTAGAAGCTGCCTCTGGGAATCCTGGCCTGCCGAATAATTTTGTTGATGGATACGTCCACATAGCGCACCTGGGTGAATTCTGCCCAGGCCGCGTCCAACAGACGCTGGCGCTTCTCCTCCGGCAGGCGAAAAAATGTACTGGTGGGCATAAGGTCCCCTCCAAAATATGACAACTTGTCATTATGACAGACTGTCACAGATTATATCTGCCTCTCTATTTCCTGTCAAGGGAAAGAGGGGTAAAGATTGTGTCAGAATTTTCCCCTCTTTTCAGGGGAAAATCCGCCACTCCTCTTGTAAAAGGCGTGAAAAAGCATTATAATGAAAAAGCCCGGGTTCTCCGGGCTTATTTGTCTGAAATGATATGGAGAGGAATGCTATGCAGCGTATCACCATCGCTTCTGTTTTTGCCGACCAGGACGCTCTGGACGGCCAGCCGGTCACCATCTGCGGCTGGGCCCGAACCATCCGGGACATGAAGGGCTTTGGCTTTATTGAGCTTAACGATGGCTCCTGCTTTAAAAACCTGCAGGTGGTCATGGACGCGGGCGTGCTGGACAACTACAAGGAGATTGCCGGGCAGAACGTGGGGGCAGCCCTCATTGTCACCGGCACTGTGGTGCTCACCCCCCAGGCCAAGCAGCCCCTGGAGGTAAAGGCCGCCTCCATCACGGTAGAGGGCCCCTCTGCCCCTGACTACCCTCTGCAGAAAAAGCGCCACAGTGTGGAGTTTCTCCGCACCATTCAGCACCTGCGCCCCCGTACCAATCTTTTCTCCGCCGCCTTCCGGGTACGCTCTGTGGCCGCCCATGCCATCCACTGTTTCTTCCAGGATCAGGGCTTTGTCTATGTCCACACCCCCATTATCACCGCCTCCGACTGTGAGGGGGCCGGAGAGATGTTCCAGGTGACCACCCTGGATCTGGAAAACGTACCCAAAAACCAGGACGGCACCGTGGACTACTCCCAGGATTTCTTCGGCAAGCGGGCCAACCTCACGGTCTCCGGCCAGCTCAACTGCGAGAACTTTGCCATGGCCTTCGGCAACGTCTACACCTTCGGCCCCACCTTCCGGGCGGAGAACTCCAACACCCAGCGCCACGCCGCCGAGTTCTGGATGATTGAGCCGGAGATGGCTTTTGCCGATTTGAACGACTACATGGACACTGCCGAGGCCATGATCAAGTATATCATCGGCACGGTCATGTCCAAGTGCCCTGACGAGATGAATTTCTTCAACTCCTTTGTGGACAAGGGGCTCAAGGAGCGGCTGGAACATGTGGCCTCCTCCGACTTTGCCCGGGTGAGCTACACCGAGGCGGTGGAGATCCTGAAGAAAAATAACGACAAGTTCGACTACAAGGTGGAGTGGGGCTGCGACCTGCAGACCGAGCATGAGCGCTACCTCACCGAGCAGGTGTATAAGCGCCCGGTGTTTGTCACCGACTACCCCAAGGAGATTAAGGCTTTCTATATGCGCCTGAACGATGATGGCAAGACAGTGGCCGCCGCCGACTGCCTGGTGCCCGGCATCGGAGAGATCATCGGCGGAAGCCAGCGCGAGGAACGTCTGGATATTCTGGAGGCCCGCATCAAGGAACTGGGCATGAACCCGGAGGACTACTGGTGGTACTGCGATCTGCGCCGCTACGGTTCCTGCCGCCACGCCGGATACGGTCTGGGCTTTGAGCGGATGGTCATGTACCTCACCGGCATCATCAACATCCGGGACGTGGAGCTCCACCCAAGAACGGTGGGCAACGCGGATTTTTAAATTCCCCACCATACAGAACAGGAGGGACGCAGTGCGTCCCTCCTGTTTTAATATTATGGATGTCAGCATCTTCCGTCTAATCCCCACGCATCAGCTCCGGATTCAGATAAATGAATATTCCTGCCCCCGGAAGAATCAGAAACAAACTGTACTCCCCCAAAACAGACTGAGTCAGAATGGATAGCACCAGAAAAAACAAAAGTGCCCCAATTCCAACCAAAACCCTGATCCACATAGGCCGCTTCATCATAAGTTTCCCACCACGCAAATTTCGTTATCACGAAACATTATAATACACAAAGCGGATAAACTCAACTCATAAATTCTTTATTGCGAATTATGGGTGGAGCTATGCAGAAGATTCGACCGGATCTGGATATTGGACACAACATTCAGGCGCTGCGCCGCAGAACAGGTATGACCCAGGACCAGGCAGTGGCGAAGCTCCAGCTGATGGGCTTAAGCATTTCCAAAAGCACCTATGCAAAATTGGAGACCAATCGCATGAATATCAAAGTGAGTGAGCTGGTTGCGTTGAAAGAGATTTTTCAGGCGGAGTACCAGGACTTCTTTATCGGACTGCCCTGAGCAGAGAGCAGCAGGAGGGACGCAGTGCGTCCCTCCTGTTTTCTGTTCTGTCACCGTACCCGGTTGACCAGGGGCTCCCCGGCCATGTACCGGCGCAAGTTATCAAGGGCAATTTCCACGCATTTGCGCCGGGTAATCTCCAGGCGCATTCCACCCCCCACATGGGGGGTGAGCAGCAGGTTTGGAACATCCCACAGGGGGCTGTCCTCAGGCAGGGGCTCCGGGACAGTCACGTCCAGCGCCGCCCCCCACAGCTTGCCCCCCTCCATGGCCTCAACCAGGGCCTGTTGATCCAGAACTGTCCCCCGGCCGGCACTGAGCAGGATGGCATCCTCCTTCATCAGGGCGATGCGCGCCCTGTTCATCAGCCCCACGCTCTGGGGGTTGTGGGGCAGGGTCAGGGCCACCACATCCGCCTGAGGCAGCAGCCGGTCCAACTCCTCCAGGGGAAACACCTGGTCAAAGCCCTCCACCGGCCCGGTCACCTTCCGCTTCAGACCGATGGTACGGGCACCCAGGGCGCGGCACATGCCTCCAAAGGTGGATCCCACATGCCCCGCCCCCACCACAAGTACGGTGCCCCCGTAGATGGTCTTCATCATCCCCTCGTCCGTCCAGCGGTGCGCCTTTTGGCTGTCCCGGTAGGTGGGCAGCCGCCGGCACAGGGCCAGCAGGCCTGCCAGCATATGCTCCGCCACGCTCAGGCTGTTGCTGCCGCTGGAGGAGGACATGATTACCCCTGAAGGCAAAATTCCATCCCCCTCATACTCATCGGTGCCCGCCCACATGGTCTGCAGCCACTTTAGATTCCGGGCATGGCATAGCTCCTCCGCCCGGGGCCAGCCGAAAATAATAGTGGCCTCAGCCAACTGCTCAGGGGTAACGGTGCTGCGCCCGGCATAGGTGTGGATGGCGTCGGGCGCCGCCGACTCAAATTCCTCCCGCTCCCCCTCTTTCAGGGGAAGCAGATTCAAAATATGTTCAGTCATATGTGTTCCTCCTCTTGCCCGTCTGCATCTTCTGCCCCATTATATCGTTCCCCAACCCCTTTGGCAAGGGTGCCTTTTCGCCTTTACTCCCCGGACAAAGTGTGGTAGAATAGCGGAAACCAACCCCACCGGTCCTGCTCTACCATTTCCCCAGGAGGTGATCCCCGTGACCGTGACCCTGGATACCCCTCTCACCCGGTTTCCCGGTGTGGGGAAGACACGGGGGGAAAAGCTGGCCAAACTGGGCCTCCTCCGGGCGGAAGATCTTGTGACCTACTATCCCAGAGGGTATGAGGACCGGCGGCAGCACTATACCATCCAGGGCGCTCCCCTGGGTGTCCGGATATGCATCACCGCCCTGGTGGCCCAGCGTCCCCGCTTTTCTCGTATTCGAAAGGGGCTGGAGCTGGTACAGCTCAAGGCCGCAGACGAGACAGGGGTGCTCCACCTCACCTTCTTCAACCAGTCCTACGTGGAAAAGGCCCTGCAGGTGGGGGTGGAGTATGTCTTTTTCGGCGCTGTGGAGGAACAGGGCCGCCGGCGCTCCATGGTTAACCCCGTCTTTGAGCGGGCGGATCGCCCCCTCGCCACCGGCCGGATCATGCCTTTGTACCCCCTGACCGCCGGCATCTCCAACCATCTCATTTCCTCCCTGACCCAACAGGCTCTGCCCTGCGCTGGTCAGCTGCCTGAGACTTTGCCTGCTGCCCTACGTCGGGAGTACCAGCTGGCCGGGCTGGAGTACGCCCTGAATCACATCCACTTCCCGGCGGACGACCGCGCCCTGGAACTGGCCCGGCGCCGACTCACATTTGAGGAGCTATTCTACCTGTCTGTGGGTCTTTCCCTGCTGAAAGGACGCCGGACAGGGGAGGTGGGCTGCGCCCTGCCCTCCCGGCCCCTGGGGGAGTTTACATCCCTTCTCCCCTTTGCCCCCACTTCTGCCCAGGAACGGGTCATGAGAGAGATCGCCGCCGACCTGTCCGCCGGCCGGCCCATGAACCGGCTGGTTCAGGGGGACGTAGGCTCAGGTAAGACGGCGGTGGCAGCCTTTGCCGCCTGGATGGCTGCCCGGGGAGGATGTCAGGCTGCCCTTATGGCCCCCACCGAGGTGCTGGCCGAGCAGCACTACCGCTCCCTGTCCGCCCTGCTGGCCCCGTCGGGCATGCGGGTGGGGCTGCTTACCGGCGCCCTCTCCCCCCGGGAAAAGGGGGAGATCCGCCGGGCCCTGGCGGCAGGGGAGCTCGACTTGGCGGTGGGCACCCACGCCCTTATCTCCCCTCAGGTATCCTTCCGCCGCCTGGCCCTCATCATCGCAGATGAACAGCACCGCTTCGGCGTAGCCCAGCGCGCCGCCCTGGCGGATAAATCGGGGACGGGAGGCATGCCGCCCCCCCACGTACTGGTCATGTCCGCCACCCCAATTCCCCGCACCCTCGCTCTTATCATCTATGGGGATCTGGACGTGTCTGTCATCGATCAGCTTCCCCCCGGCCGCACACCGGTGGCCACCTATGTGGTTGGGGAGGACAAGCGGGAGCGGATGTACCACTTCGTCCGGGCCCAGGTGGCCCTGGGCCGGCAGGTCTATCTTATCTGCCCGGCAGTAGAAGACAACCCCCAGGCCGCTCTGCCCGGGGAAGAGGAGCGCTCTCCCAACCTAAAAGCGGTGAAAAGCTACGCCGCCCGCCTGCAGCGGGAAATTTTCCCCGAACTTCGGGTGGGCGTGCTTCACGGCAGACTGCGTCCCCGGGAAAAGGAACAGGTCATGGCCGCCTTTGCCGCCGGAGAGATCCAGATACTGGTCTCCACCACCGTGGTGGAGGTGGGGGTGGACGTGCCCAACGCCTCCCTGATGATTGTAGAAAACGCTGACCGCTTTGGTCTCAGCCAGCTGCACCAGCTCCGGGGCCGGGTGGGCCGGGGCAGGCACCAGTCTTACTGTGTGCTGGTGACCTCCACCCGCAACCCCGAAACCCTGCAGCGGCTGCGGATTCTATCCTCCACCACCGACGGCTTTCACATCGCTGAAGAGGATCTGCGCTTGCGGGGCCCAGGCGACTTCTTCGGCAGCCGGCAGCACGGCCTGCCCCAGATGAAGCTGGCTGACTTGACAGGGGACACCCGCCTGCTTACCCAGGCCCAGCAGGCCGCCCGCTTCCTGCTGCAGCAGGATCCCCACCTCACCCAGGCGGAAAACCGCCCGGTGCTGGACCAGGTACGCCGGCTGTTCGCTGACACCCCGGACATCTTTAATTAAACTTTATCCCCCTCCGGGCAAGAAATGGACAGGCCCGGAGCACACCATCTGACTTGAGAAAGAGAGAGGATTATCATGACTCACATGGAAGAGGTCCGCGCCCTGCGGGCAGACGCACAAGTTCACTACAACTGCTTTCAATCGGTTCTCATTCCCTTCGCCGACCAGCTGGGGCTGAGCCGGGAACAGGCCTATGCCCTGGGGGCCCACTTCGGCTCCGGCATGCGCCATGGGGCCACCTGCGGCGCCCTGTCCGGCGCTTTAATGGTATTGGGCGGTCTGGGCTATGGAGAGAAAGAGGCCCTGGAACTGATCCGCGTCTTCCGCCAGGCCCATGGCTCTACCCAGTGCGCCACCCTGCTCAAAGATTCCCATGACCGGGGCGAGGCCCGCAAAGACCACTGCGACGGCCTGGTCTTTGAAATGATTCAGGCCCTGTGTGCCCTGGAAAATACCCAATAAGCCAAATAACCATTCAGGGGCGCCCTGACGGGCGCCCCTGAATGGTTGATCTGGAAGGATGGATGAAAAAGGAATGCTCACGAACAAAGTTCTTCTCCGATACACCACAAGAACGGCAGATGGTATATCGTTAAAATTTTAACTTTTGTTCTGTTAAAACCTTAACATGGTCTAACAGAAAATGCTATCCCCAATTTTGTTATGTATATTATAATAAAATTATTATAATTATTTCTTATTTCTGCTTTGAGGATGACCAGAGGCCGTTATCTTCTCCGCGCAAAGCATCTGGGCGGCGGTTTGTGGGCCCCTGCACTCCCCACTGGTCATATATTCAGATATATGATAATTTCCCCTGCCCTGAGCGCGGAACGGGCGGGTGGACAAGGAGGTTACACTGTGGAGGAACTTCAGCTTCTGCCCATTCCTCTGCTCACTTGGTATAGGGAGCACGCCCGGGTTCTGCCTTGGCGCAGCTGTCCCACCCCCTACAGGGTGTGGGTATCAGAGATTATGCTCCAGCAGACCCGGGTGGCTGCGGTACTGGATTATTATCGCCGTTTTATGGAACAGGCTCCTACGGTGCAGGCGCTGGCCGCCCTGCCTGAGGAGCGGCTGATGAAACTGTGGCAGGGGCTGGGCTACTACAGTCGGGCTCGCAATCTGCAAAAAGCTGCCCGAATCATTGTGGAAGAGCTGGGCGGTATATTCCCCAGCACCTATGAGCACATCCGGGTCCTGCCGGGCGTGGGGGACTACACGGCGGGGGCCATTGCCTCCATCGCCTTTGGTTTGCCTGTCCCGGCGGTGGATGGCAACGTACTGCGGGTGGCCGCCCGGATAACCGGGGATTGGGGGGACATCTCTACCCCGGCCATGAAGAAGAAAGTGACTGCCGCCCTGGCGGAACTGATTCCCCTGGATGCCCCGGGGGACTTTAACCAGGCTATGATGGAGCTGGGGGCTACCGTATGTCTTCCCAACGGAGCCCCCCTGTGCCACTGCTGCCCCGCCGCCCCCTTCTGCCGGGCCTTTCGGGAGGATTTGACCGGCAGCCTGCCGGTGAAGGCCGCCCGGAAAGAGCGGCGTGTGGAGGAGCGCACGGTCTACCTCATCTTCCGGGATGGACGGGTGGCTCTGCGACGCCGCCCGGATAAAGGTCTGCTGGCGGGACTGTGGGAGTATCCCCATGAGCAGGGGGACGGAGAGGACTGGCTCTCCCGCTGGGGCCTCTGCCCTATACGAGAAGAGTGGGGTGGAACGGGCAAGCATATCTTCACCCATGTGGAGTGGCGTATGACCGCCCGGGTGCTGGAAGTGGAGGGAGAGGCCCTTCCCAAAGGCTGGGTGTGGGCTGATGGCACTGCCCTGCGGGAGGTGTACGCCGTCCCCAATGCCTTTCACGCCTTTTCCCACCTGGTAGAGGAACGTCTGCGCTGAATCAGCAGGCCCCGGATTCTGTCCGGGGCTTACTGATTCACCAAAATTTTTTCTTTTTCATCAGCCAAAGTGTGAACAGAAGGATGAGGGCACTGGCAGCGATCACCCCGGGGTAGCCGTACCGCCAGCCCAGCTCCGGCATGCCGGTGAAATTCATGCCGTACCACCCTGCCACTAGGGACAACGGCAGAAAAATGGTGGTAACAATGGTGAGGATCTTCATAATTCGGTTTTGCCGGATATCGATCTCCGCCTGGAAGAGCTCCCGCACCTGCAGACAGTACTCCCGCAGCAGTTGGGCCTCGTCCCGCAGCCGGGCCAGACGTTTTTCCAGCATATGGAACATCCCTTGCTCCTCCCGGGAGAAAAAGCCGTTCTCGTTTGCCTCCAGCTCACAGGCCACATCGTCCAACTGGTTATAGCAGCGAAACCAGCCCAGGGCCTGCTTGCGCAGGGGGGAGAGGATGGCATTGAAGCCCTCCAGCTGCCCGGCCAGTACCTGATCCTCCAGCTGGCCCAGCTGATCCTCCAGTTCCTCCAGGTAGTGGAGATCCCGGGTCAGCAGCCCCTCCAGCAGTTCACAGAAAAACCGACCCGGCCCATTTTCCCGCCACTTTTTCTCCTCGGCCAGTCGGCGGATGACCCCATGGACCGTCTCCGTGTCATCACACAGTACCGCCCGCTCCCCGGTCAACAGGTACCCCAGGGCCAGAGGCCCACCGTCCTTGCTCCGTCGGGGAAGCACCACCGTTCCGCACAGGCAGTCCCGGCGCGCCTCCGCCTTGCACACCCGGGCGTCCCGGGCACTGGGGGTGTGGTGCAGCACCCCCTCCAGTCCGGGCAGGGTGGGACGCCGATCCAGTTCCTGGGAGGTGAGCAAATATACTGCCCTCGTCCCGGGCTCCGGCGCCCCCTCCAGCGGGGCCAGGGTCTGGCCAAGAAGATATGTATACATAAACATCAACCCCCAGCGCAAGTCTGCGGCGCGGCCTGCCGCTTTTTCTCCATTGTACCACAATTTCGGCCTGTGGGCGCCCCCTCCGGGCCCTGCGTAAAAAATCTTTTCGTCCCTGTGGGCGGAGCAGTGAAATTTGGGCTGTACAGCCCTTCTCCCGCGTGCTACCATAAGGGGCAGAAATTTTTTCTAAGGAGTACGGATATGCATATTGACTCTACTGTCTACACCAGCCGCCCCTCGGACGACCGCATCCTCCAGGAGCTGGCGGTCTACGACCGCTTGGAAGAGCTGTCCATCCCCTATCTGAGGGTGGATCACGACCACGCCGACACCATGGAGGCCTGTCTGCAGATTGAGTCCCTGCTGGGCGCCAAAATCTGCAAAAATCTGTTTTTGTGCAATCGGCAGCAGACCCAGTTTTATCTGCTTATGATGCCCGGGGACAAGCCCTTTAAGACCAAATATCTCTCCGCCCAGCTGGACTGCGCCCGGCTGTCCTTCGCTGATGCGGGACATATGGAGCAGTACCTGCAGACTATTCCCGGCTCTGTCTCCGCCCTGGAGCTGCTCTTTGACCGTGAGGGGGCGGTTCAACTGGTTATTGACCGGGCCCTGCTGGCCGACGAATTCATCAGCGGCCACCCGGGCATCTCCACCTCCACCCTGCGGCTGCACCGAGAGGATCTGCTGCGCTATGTCCAATCCACCGGCCACAGCCCCATCTATGTGGATCTGCCCGATCCCCGGGAGGATCCGGAAGCATAAAAACCGCCCCGGGCGCCGTAGGGTACCCGGGGCAGTTTTCTTTCAGACCAGTGTACCTGCCAGGGAGTCCCCCTCCACCCTGTCCAGGCGCACAGTTCGCAGCTGATTGTGTAGGTTCTCGGGACTTTCCACCCACACCTGAGTGTAACGGGTGGTATAACCCCGCCAGCGTCCCTCCCGTCTCTCCTCGAAGAGGACGGGCAGGGACTGTCCTACCCAGCCCTTCAGGTAGGCCCCCTCCAGCTCCGCGGCCACCCGGGCAGCCCGGTGGGCCCGCTCCTCCTTCACCGCGTTGAGCACCTGCCCGGGCAGCTTGGCCGCCGGGGTACCCGGGCGGCGAGAGTAGGGAAAGATGTGCATGGCAGAGAAGGCGCACCGGCGGAGGAAGTCCAGGGTCTGTCCGAATTCCTCCTCCGTCTCCCCGGGGAAGCCCACGATAAGGTCGGTGGTAATGCCAGGGCGGTCAAAGGACCCCCGCAGCAGGCAGACGCTCTCGTAAAACCGGGCGGTGTCGTACTTGCGGTTCATCCGCCTAAGCACGCTGTCGCAGCCCGACTGCATGGACAGGTGGAAGTGGGGGCACAGGTTGGGCAGGGCGGCCGCCCGGCGGCAGAAGTCCTCCGTAACGGTGCGGGGCTCCAGGGAGCCCAGGCGCACCTGGCAGCCCGGCGCGGCGGCACACACCCCCTCAATGAGGTCGATGAGAGAGGTCCCGTCCCTATGATCCTGACCCCAGGAGGAGATCTCGATACCGGTGAGCACCAGCTCCCGGTAGCCCTCCGCCGCCAGGTGGGCGGCCTGCCGGCGGGCCTCGTCCAGGGGCAGGGAGCGGACGGCTCCCCGGGCATAGGGGATGATGCAGTAGGAGCAGAAGTTGACGCAGCCGTCCTCCACCTTCAGCATGCACCGGGTTCTCCCCTCCAGCCCGCCGGGGGGAAGAACCTCAAAGTCCCGGCGGCGGAAGGGATCGTCCAGGGCAGTGAAGCTCTGCCGTTCCCGCCAAGCCCGCTCCAGCAGTTCCACGAAGCCCTGCCGGTCCCCAGTGCCCGAGACCAGATCCACCTCCAGCCCCTCCATATCTCCGGGATGGGTCTGGGGATAGCAGCCGCACACTGCCACCAGGGCCTCCGGGGCCCGCTTCCGGGCCCGACGGATCACCTGGCGGGACTTTTTGTCGCTGACCGCAGTGACGGTACAGGTGTTAATGACGTAGGCGTCCGCTTCCTCCTCAAAGGGAACCAGAGTGTGGCCCCGGACGGAACACAGCTGTTCCAGGGCCTGGGTCTCATACTGGTTGACCTTGCAGCCCAGGGTATAAAAAGCGACTCTCATATTGGCAGCTCACCGCTCCCCATGGCGGGGAACCACAGCGAAAAAGGAGAGCTCCCCGTCCCCGTCGTTAATGAGGCTGTGGCTGTGGCCCGAGGGGCAGTAGTGGCAGTCCCCTGGGGCCAGAGGCTCATACTCTCCGTCGCACAGCACCTTGCCTGTGCCCGAGAGAATATAGATGATCTCGCTGTCCCCCTCATGGGTATGCAGCCCTACGCTGCTGCGGGGCAGAAGCAGCCCCATCATAATCTTGTTGTTCCCGTCCGTGTGCATCCTGGCCCGCAGTGTCCCTTGGCCGCCCCGAAATTCCTTCATCTCCTGCTCTTCCATCTGGTCAAAGCTGAGTTTCATGGTCAAGAGCCCTCCTTCTCCTGTGTGTCCCCTGTCTCATCCTGTTCCGGTTCCTTCAAGTCCTGGGGAAGCAGCTGCATGAGCTGCTCCTTAGTGGGACTGTCCAGACGAGCCACTCGGTCGGCCTGGCGGGAGACCGCCTTTTCAAAGAGGTTTCGCACATCCCGGGCATTGCCGAAGTTTTCGTCCCGCCGCTCATACAGCTCTCTCAGATCCTCCCGGGCCCAAGCCTCCGCCTGAGAGGAGAGCTGATATCCGTTCTTCCGGCACATGGACAGAAAAATTTCCATCAGCTGTCCGCCGTTATAGTCCTCAAAAAAGAAATACTTGTTAAACCGGGATTCCAGCCCCGGGTTTGCGTGGATGAACTTCTCCATGGGCCCGGTATAGCCAGCCACAATGACAATCAGATCATCCCGGTGATCCTCCATGTTTTTAAGGAGCACCTCTATGGCCTCGTGGCCGAAGTCGTTGCCGTTGTCCTGGCTGGCCAGGGCATAGGCCTCATCGATGAACAGCACACCCCCAATGGCCTTCTGCACCGCCTGCTGGGTCTTAATGGCCGTCTGGCCCACAAAACCGGCTACCAGGCCAGAGCGGTCCACCTCCACCAGCTGTCCCTGGCTGAGCACCCCAATGCAGCGGTAAATCTTGGCCAGCAACCTTGCCACAGTGGTCTTACCCGTGCCGGGATTTCCCAAAAACACCAGGTGAAGCGACATGGGCGGCACAGGCAGCCCCGCCTCTTGGCGCAGCTTTCGCACTTTCACCAGGTTGATGAGGCTCTTGACATCCTTTTTGACCTGCTCCAGTCCGCAAAGGCTGTCCAGCTCAGCCAGAACCTCCTCCAGCTTGGGGGGCTCCTCCTGCTCAGCCTGTTCCTTTTTCCCGGTGGCCGGCGGATTCTGCCGGGGGGCGGAGGGCTGTGGCGGGGCGGGGCGGGAGACAAAGTCCCCGGCATTGAGGGCGGGGCGGTCGGGCCGCAGCCCGTCCTTGTCACATAGAGCAATGAGCGCGTCGCTGCAGGCGTTGACAAAACCGGCCTCCGCCTCGCTGACCAGGTTGTCCACCGCCGCGAACAGCAGCAGAATCAAGGTCAGTTCGTCCACAAAGCGCCGGGCCAGACAGGTACCCTTTCTCTGGTCGTACTGCCGAAACTTTTCAAAAAAATCGGGAGGCTGAAATAAGTCAAAGGAGGCCACCCCGGTGGCCACCTCCCAATATAAGGCGGAAGGGACGGCATTGCCTCCGGAGTAGACGGCATTATAAAACTCCACATGTCGGGGCGTAATTGCACTGGCGTTATCCGCCTGCCATACCCCCAACACGCACCGGCGCACATAGCCGTCCACCTGTCGGCTGAACTCCATGCGCAGCCCTGGGTCGGCAATCAGTTTGCGAAAGGCAGTCACTGCCTCTTCATACTGTCTGTGGGCTTCGCTGGCAGTAATTGTGCTCCCCACGGCGCTCCCCCTCCTGTTCTTTTCAATCCGGTGGCCATTCCGCAGGCATTATTATATGAAAAAACCGACCGGCGGTCAAGGGAGGGCAAAATGAGACAGGAAATTGTGAACATTCTGTGATTTCCCCTTTTTTCGTTGACGGGAGAAAAAAATCCTTGTAGAATAAAAATAAGCCTGTCCCAGCAGGCGTTCAATTCGGTTACATCGGGGGTATGGACATGGCTGACAAGCGTCCGCCCGCCCGTCAGAGTTCTTCTGACCGGCGGCCTTCTTCTCAAAAACAGACGCCCTCCCGGCGCCCTGATATGATTCACTGTGAAAACTGCGGCGAGGATTACTCCAGCACCTACAAGCGCTGCCCCTTCTGCGACGAGCGCCCCGGTCGCACCGGCATCGGCGGGCGGCGGGTGGCCGGCGGCGGACAGGTCCACCCCATCCAGTTGGTGGGGCTGGTCATCTCCCTGATTTTGATTATCGCCGCATTGTTTATTGTCTTTACCCGTATTGCCCCTCTCTTTACCGGCGGCCTGCCCGGCGGCTCTTCCACCTCCCAGAGTTCCAGCCAAACGGGGGATGACAGCTCTGCCGGCTCCTCCGCAGGCAGTGCGGGAGATATATCTGCCCCTGACAGCTCCGGGGAGGATCCGCAAAACCCGGGCGGTCAAACCCAACCTGAACCCTCTGCTGTCACTTCTATTACATTGAATAAGACGGATATGACTCTGCAGCCCGGCGAGACCTTCGAGTTTTCCGTCACCCTGGCCCCTGCCGGCGCCGAAGGCTCCGTCACCTGGAGCAGCAGCGACACCTCTTTGGCTACGGTGGATGAGTATGGCATTGTAAAAAACGTCAACCAGGGTACGGAGAAGAAAAAGGCGGTCATCACCGCCACCTGCGGCGAAATTACCGCCACCTGTGACGTCTACTGCAAGCCCGCCAACCCCTCCTCCGGCTCAGAACAGCCCGGAGAGAGCAGCACCTCTTCCGGCGGCAGCACCTCCGGCCCCGTGGCCGCCAACACCCCCGGCACTATCACCAATGCCGGCAATGGCCTGAATGTCCGCTCCGGCCCCGGTTCCTCCTACGACAAGATCGCCAGCGTGAAAAACGGCGACAAGATTACTATCCTGGAGGACACCGGCTCCGGTTGGTACAAAGTGGACATCGGCGGCGGCACCACCGGCTATGTGTCCAGCGACTATGTATCCGTGGGTTGAGACCCCCGAGGCTCTTCCCCCACTGCGATGAAATCCCCTGTCCTACCAGGGCGGCCGTCCAAAAGGACGGCCGCCCTTTTGTGCAGATGGGAGAAGAAACGTAATTTTTAAAACTCTCCTTGACTTTCATTTTAGACATTTGTAAAATAAAAAAAGACAATTGTCTAAGGAGGCGACTTGTGATGGAACCCATTCCCCATCTGCCTGACGCGGAGCTGGAAGTGATGCAGGCCCTGTGGGCCCTGGAACAGTACCCCGTCCGCACCGGCGACATTGCCGCCCGGCTCAGCCGAGGCTGGAAGGCGCCCACCCTTATCAAGCTTCTCTCCCGGTTGGAGGAGCGGGGCTTTGTGCGGGGGGAGAAGGAGGGCCGGGCCAACGGATACACTCCCCTGGTATCCCGGGAGGACTACCTTGCTGCCGAGAGCCGCTCCTTTCTGAACCGACTCCACGGGGGCTCCCTGTCCAGCCTGGTGGCCTCCCTTTTCCCCAGGGCCCATCTCACCGGGGAGGACATTCGCCGTCTGGAGCAAATTCTGGAACAGGAGGACAAGTGACATGGCCCAGCTTCTCACCCGTCTTTTTCCCCTCAGTCTCACCTGCGGTGGGATCATTGCCCTGCTGCTTCTGCTCACCCCCATCCTGTCCCGACGGTTTACCCCCCGGTGGCGGTATTGGGCATGGCTGTTTGTGGCTGTGCGGCTGGTTTTACCCTTCTCCTTTTCCTGGCACCCCATGGAGCTGTCCATTCCCGCCTCCCTCACCGCCCCGTCTTACGACCCGCAGATGAGCAGCGAACTGGAGCAGGCCTATTCCTACGGCTGGCAGGCCGGTGTCGCCGGGGGTGCCACCTATGAGGTGTGGTATACCGACGACCAGCAGAGGGAGTACCACATCTTTGACCTGGCATTGGTTCGTCTGGAGGGGGTTAACGGCTCCTGGTCCGCCTCTTTCCGCTGGGCCTATATCTGGGCCGCCGGCGGCATGGTCAGCCTGGCCTGGCTGGCCCTTGGCTACCTTCGCCTGTGCCGCCAGCTGGCCCGGCGCCGCCTGCCCGCTTCCCAGGAGGAGCATAAGGAACTGGAGCGGCAGCGCCTGCTTCTGTCTGTGACCGGGAGCGTGGGCCTGTTTCAGGTTCCCGGCCTGGCCTCCCCCATGCTCATGGGCTTTCTCCGCCCCACGGTACTGATTCCCCAGGATCTGCCCTCGGCCGCCCTGCCGGTGGCGCTTGCCCACGAACTGCAGCATCTGAAGCGGCGGGATCTGTGGTATAAACTTCTGCTGTCTCTGGCGGGGTGTATCCACTGGTTTAATCCCCTGGTGTGGCTTATGATCCGTCAGGGGGGACAGGACGTGGAGCTGTGCTGTGACTATGACCTGCTGAAAACCCGAGATACAAAGGCCCGCCGGGCCTACGGTCGGGCTATTCTGGAGCAGATGACCGTTGGAAACTCCAAGCTGTCCCGGCTGACCACCGGCTTTTCCGGCAACAAGAAGGAGATCTTTGCTCGGTTCCGGGCCATGATGGACACCTCCCCCAAGGGCTCGGGACGGGGCGCCATAGTCCTTATTTTGGCCGTCACTGTTCTAGCGGGCGGCCTGGTGGGCTGCCAAACCCAGATGCAGCGTTATAACCAGTCTCAGGAAGACGATGTTTGGATTACCGGCATTGACCTGGAGGAGCGCACCGTCACCTATTACCCCCTGTCCCCGGAGCTGCTCTCTGACGATCAGGCCCTGGAGGAGTGGCTGTGGAGCGGCAGCGGGATGGGGGCGGAGGAGTCATACACCGCCCCTCTGGGGGAGGACGCCCAGCTCCTACACACCTTTGAGGGGGAGGCCTACCCCCTCAACCCCGCCACCATCCTCTATACCCTGCACATGACCCAGACGGGCGCCCAGGGCCGGGTGGTGCTGGACGGGAGCGGCAGCGCCGTCCTGGTGCAGCTGGCCGGCAGCTCCCGGCTGGATCTCTCCGCCCCGGATCTGGACTTTTCCGGCTACTGCGGCACGGTGTACGCCGCCGGGATGGAGGGGGCCCATCTCCTCCACGGGCGGGCGGCCCTGTCCGTGGATCCCTGTGACGAGACGGGGGCGGACAGCGACCACACTTACTACGCCCTGCCCCTGTCTCAGGATGCGGCCGTCCCGGAGGAGTATCGAGACTTTCTCACCGGCCTGTCCAGCGCCCGGTACCCCAACTACTGGCAATTCACCGTAGTAAACGGTGAGGTGACCGCCGTGGAGGCCATGGGGGCAGCCACTGGCAATGGAGAAGAATTTGCCGAAACCTACGGCCAGTTTAACGGAACCGAGGAAGAGCTGCCCTAGCACAGGAGCTGCTCCCCGTGGACGGCATGGGAAATTTTTGAAGGAGGGTCCGGCAAAGCCGGGTCCTCCTCTTGTATTTACCCCCCGTTTACGGTAAGATAACAGAGGACAGCAGGCGGCGGGGCCGCTTTTGTCAATGAAATTCCACTCCATGGGAGGTTTTATTATGCGGGACGGATTTGTCAAGGTGGCGGCGGGCACGCCGGAGATCCGGGTGGCCGACTGCGCCCACAACGCCCAGGCCTGTATTGCCCTCATGTGTCAGGCGGCGGAGCAGGGAGTGAAAGTGCTGTGCCTGCCCGAGTTATGCCTGACGGGGTACACCTGCGGGGACCTGTTCTTGCAGGATGCCCTGCTCCGGGGGGCGGAGGCGGCCCTGGAGGCGGTGCTGCGGGCCTCGGAGGCGCTGGATCTCTTCCTGGCGGTGGGCCTGCCGGTGCGGGCCGGTGGCAAGCTCTACAACTGCGCCGCTCTCCTCTGCCGGGGCGAGCTGCTGGGCCTGGTGCCCAAGACCCATCTGCCCAACTACGGCGAATTTTACGAGAAGCGGTGGTTTGAGCCCGCTTTGGAGGAGGAATTTTTGGGACTGACCCTCTGCGGCCAGGAGGTGTTTCTGGGCAAGAGCCACCTCTTTCAGTGCGACACCCTGCCTGAGCTGGTGGTGGGCGTGGAGATCTGCGAGGACCTGTGGTCCCCGGTCCCCCTCTCCGTCGCCCTGGCTACTCACGGGGCCACCCTGATTCTCAACCTGTCCGCCTCCAACGAGACGGTGGGCAAGGCGGACTATCGCCGCGCCCTGGTGGCGGGACAGTCGGGGCGCCTGTCGTGCGGCTATGTGTACGCCGACGCCGGGGAGGGGGAGTCTACCACCGACCTGGTCTTTGCCGGGCACAATATTATTGCAGAAAACGGCACCGTGCTGGCCCAGGAGCGCTTTGCCTCCGGCCTGACTGTAACTGAGATTGACGTGCAGCGCCTGGCTTACGAGCGCCGGCGCAATACCACCTTTCCCCCAGCCGGGCAGGAGCAGATGGACTGGTCCTCCTTTTCCCTGGAGGTAACGGAA
Organism: uncultured Oscillospiraceae bacterium; assembly: GCA_944385675.1. Lineage (GTDB taxonomy): Bacteria > Bacillota > Clostridia > Oscillospirales > Oscillospiraceae > Lawsonibacter. The sequence goes on along the minus strand of CALWYD010000073.1, from coordinate 18,601 downwards.
ACCGTCCTCACCCGCCCCATCTCCCCCAACCCCTTCGTGCCGGAAGACCGGGGCGATCGGGATGAACGCTGCCAAGAAATTTTAACTATTGCCGCCCTGGGCCTTAAAAAGCGGCTGGCCCACGCCCGGGCCAAAACGGCGGTCATCGGCCTGTCCGGCGGGCTGGACTCCACCCTGGCCCTGCTCATCACTGCCCGGGCCATGGCCCTGCTGGGGCGGCCCATGACCGACATCGTGGCCCTCACCATACCCTGTTTCGGCACCACCCAGCGCACCAAGTCCAACGCCCAAATTCTGGCCGAACGCGTGGGCGCCGCCTTTCGCACTGTGGATATCGGAGAAGCGGTGCAGATCCACTTCCGGGACATCGGCCAGTCCATGGAGGATCTGTCCGTCACCTTTGAGAACGGACAGGCCCGGGAGCGCACCCAGGTTCTTATGGACATCGCCAACCAGACAGGAGGGCTGGTCATTGGCACCGGCGACCTCTCCGAGCTGGCTCTGGGCTGGGCCACCTACAACGGCGACCACATGTCTATGTACGGGGTAAACGCCGGCATTCCCAAGACACTGGTACGCCACCTGGTCTCCTACGCCGCCCGCCAGGCCCAGGACACCGACCCCCAGCTGTCCGCCGTCCTGCTGGACATTCTGGACACCCCCGTCTCCCCGGAGCTGCTCCCCCCCAAGGAGGGGGAGATTGCCCAGAAAACGGAGGATCTGGTGGGCCCTTACCAGCTCCACGACTTTTTCCTCTACTACGCCCTGCGCTGGGGCTTCTCCCCCAAGAAGGTATACCGGCTGGCCCTGTACGCCCTGGGGGAGGACTACGACCGGGCCACCCTCCTCAAGTGGCTTCAGAACTTCTACCGCCGCTTCTTCGTCCAGCAGTTCAAGCGCTCCTGCCTGCCCGACGGGCCCAAGGTGGGCTCCGTGTCCCTGTCCCCCCGGGGGGACTGGCGCATGCCCAGCGACGCCGTGGCAGCCCTGTGGCTGGAGGAACTGGAGGGGTTGTCCTGACCCCCCTCCGCCGACAGGGTCACACCGGCAAAACCGCCCATTTCTCTAAAACGTTCCCGGCCGCCTCCCGGCGGCCGGGAACGTTTTATCGTCCCACTTTGCAGCCCGGCTCCTCTGTTCCTTCCAAAAAGCGGTTGACAGATCCTCTGTCCCTGTTTATAATCATATTACAAATCGTTATATTTTTACTAATATAACGATTTTTCTGACCAATACTTTGGGGGGGTGGCCGTTTCCCCGGCGGCGGATACCCCCTGTTTCCCCGCCAAGTTTTCACTGCGCTCTAAGAGAGGAGACTTGTTATGGACTATTTCTGGACAGAGGAGCGGGTAAACTGGTATCTGACCGCCAGTTCCCAGAGCTCCTTTCACCGCCGCCTGGCAGAGTATCTGCGGCCTTACCTGCGCCCCGAGGATCGGGTGGCGGATTTAGGCTGCGGCCTGGGGCGGCTGGATTTGGAACTGGCCCCCTTTGTGGCCCACATCACCTGTGTGGATCGGGATCCGGGGGTTCTGGGCCTGCTGGAGTGGGAAGCGGAGGCCCGGGGGCTGGATAATCTGTCGCTTCTCTGCCGGGATCCGGAGGAACTGGAGGACCAATTTGATACGGTGGTCATGTGCTTTTTCGGCACCTCCCTCTCTCTGATGCTTCGATGTGCCGCCCTGGCCAGGCGGCGCCTTATCCGGATTATGAATGCCGCCCCCACACCCGCCCATATGTCCGCAGAAGCCCGTCAGGAGACTCCTGATGAAGTGGCAAATGTGCTGGAGCGGGCGGGACTGCCCTTCCGACTGCTTCGCCTGCGTCTGGACTTCGGCCAGCCCCTGCGCAGCCGGGAGGAGGGCCTGCACTTTTTATTGGATTACCACCCCGATTTTCTTCCTGCCCAGTGCCAGAGAATTTTGGACCGGGATGCCCGCCCTACCGGGGATCCCCGTTTTCCCCTGTATCTGCCAAAGGAGAAGGAGCTTGGCATCTTTGTGGTGGAGACCGCCCAGCCCCCTATCCCCCATTGAATATCTTATCGCCCCTCCTCCAAAAAACGCGCAGAGCCCTTCCGGGCTCTGCGCGTTTCATGTCTCTGCGCACGGTCACATGGCTTCCTGGGCCATGGCAATAAACCGCTCTCCAAAGTGGGACAGGTAGCGATCTCGCCGGTAGCCCGCCACCAGCTTGCTGAAGGTGGAGGGGTCTGTGAGGGGAAAGAGATCCACCCCTGCGCTGTCCTCCGGGGCATTTGGGATGGCCCGCAGGAATAGCTCGGGGCAAATGGTAATGCCCATCCCCGCCTGAGCCATGGCCAGGGTGGTAACGGTGTTCTCCGTCTCTAAAATCAGCTGGGGCTTGAAGTAATAGCGGCTAAAGTACTGGTCCACAATGTTTCGGGTTCGGTTGCCCCGCTTAATGAGGACGAAAGGAAATTGCTGAAAGGCGCTGATATCCGCTCCCTGGGCGTACTGCAGCCGAACCTCATCGGCGTGAATGCCAAACCGCTGGTCGGTAAAGGGCTTGGGCACCACCATCACCAGCCGCTGCTCCGTGAGGGGTACTGTGGTCACTCCCGCCACCATGATGGGCTGGAAGCATATAATGAGATCCACCCGCCCGTGGGACAGCTCGTCCTCCAGCTGGGTGGAATTTCCCTCGTACAGGGCAAACTCTACCATAGGGAACTCCGTGCGGAACTGGGGCAGCACCGCCGGCAGCAGGGCCAGCCCGCAGGTGTGGGAGATGCCCACCCGTAGCACCCCCAGGTAGTGGCGGTTGATGTCTCCCACCTTGGTCATATATTGGTTGTAAAGGTCCAGAATCTGGGTGGCTGTCTGCACCAGCAGGTCCCCTGCATAGGTCAGGGACAGCTTTGGGGAGCGGGTAAACAGTTTCACGTCCAATTCCCGCTCCATGTTGCTGATGTGGTTGGACAGGGACTGCTGGGAGATATACAGCCGCTCGGCCGCCCGAGTGATATTTAGTTCCTCAGCCACCATGAGGAAATAACGCAAATGCAGAAAATTCAACTTACATCCTCCCCAGACCCCAGTCTTTCCGCTGAGTGCTGCAATTTGAGCATATTTTACCACAGTTAAATGGTTGTGGCAACCCTCACTAAAAATGTGATGTTCCCCAGCGGGAAAATATGGCATAATAGCAATATGAGCTACCGCTATGGGCCGGCCCCAATCCGGACAGGCCGGGCGGGCGGCCCGAACCATTTATTCAAAAAGGAAGGGTGTTTGTTTATGAAGTGTCTGATTATTGACGCGGTCCACAGCGCCATTGCCCAGGAGCTGAGCAAGTACATGCAGGTGGACACCAAGATGCTCCCCACCCAGGAGGAGCTGGCCACCCTGATTCCCGACTATGATGTGCTGATTATGCGGGTGGATCCGGCCATTAACAAGACCATTCTGGACGCTGCCAAAAACCTGAAGGTTATCGGCGTGTGTTCTGTGGGTCTGAACCACATCGACATGGACGCCGCCAAGGCCAAGGGGATCCAGGTCTTCAACGCCCCCGGTCTCAATGCCAACGCCGTGGCCGAGCTGACCATCTCCAAGATGCTGGATCTGTCCCGCCACACCATCCCCGCCAACTACGATGTGAAGGTGAACAAGACCTGGGACAAGTACAAGTTCGTGGGCCGGGAGCTGCGGGGCAAGACCCTGGGCATTCTGGGCTTCGGCCGCATCGGCCGCCGTGTGGGCGAGCTGGGCCGCGCCTTCGGTATGACAGTAGTGGCCTATGACCCCTACCTCAAACCCGAAGATTTTGAGAAGGAGCATGCTGTGGGTCTGGGCGTGGACGAGGTGCTTAAGCAGGCTGATTTTGTCACCATCCATGTGCCTCTGACTCCCGAGACCAAAGATCTGTTCAACGCCAAGTCCATCTCCGAGATGAAGGACGACGCGGTGGTACTGAACATGAGCCGGGGCGGCATCGTCAATGAGCAGGACATGTACGAGGCCCTGAAGGCTGGCAAGATCGGCGGCTATGCCTCCGACGTCATGGAGAACGAGCTGGCTGCCGGCGGCTTGACTGAGGGCGCCGGGTTTGACTCCCCCCTGTTCCAGTGCGACAATTTCATCGTCACGCCCCATCTGGGCGCTCAGACCGTGGACGCCTCCCGGGACATCGGCGCCCACATCATCTCCAAGGTAAAGGAAGCCCTGAATCTGGGCTGAGACAATTTCCTTTGGCTTTCAGTGGCCCGGCCGCAGCTTGTGGCCGGGCCACGTTTCTTTCTTATGCTCTAAGAAGGCCCGCCTCTCGGGAGGCGAGCCTTCTTAATTTCTGGTGCTTACTGCTCCATTTGGGTGATCAGGTTGACCCGGCGGGCGTGCCGTCCCCCCTCAAACTGGGTGTTCAGGAAGGTGTCTACAATTCGCTCGGCCAGGTTAGGTCCCACCATCCCCGCCCCCATAGCCAGCATGTTGGCGTCATTGTGACGGCGGGTAAGCTCGGCTGACAGAGGCTCGGAGCACAGGGCGCAGCGGATCCCCTTGACCTTGTTGGCCGCAATGGAAATCCCAATCCCGGTGGTACAGATGACGATCCCCCACTGGCACTGGCCGCTTGCCACCGCCTGGGCGGCTGCCTGGCCGAACAGGGGGTAGTCGCAGCTGTCCGTACTGTCCGTTCCAAAATCCTCACAGGTAATTCCCTTGGCAGCCAGATAGGCCTTAATATGCTCTTTCAGCAGATATCCTCCGTGATCCGACGCGATGGCAATCATAGCGGTTCCTCCCAACAATCTCGTTTCTCTTTCTTTCCATGCGGGCTGCTGCGCCGGCCCAGGTTGGGGCAGCGCATGTTAAACTGTCCTGGGCCCTTTACCATTATTGTAGTTGTTTTTCCCCTGCTTGACAAGGGAAAAGAAACTCCCTTTTCCATGTTTCTCCTGGTTTCCAAAAACCCCCCATCAGAACCCTGCACAGCAGCCGGTCCTTCTTTACAAAATAACATGGGGGCCGCCTTATCAGGCGGCCCCCATGGGTAAGCTTCCTTTATACCATCAGGGAACTGACCAACTGGGTAAACTCGGCGGGATCTTCCAGCGGCAGGTCCGCCAAAATGAGGGCCTGGCCATAGAGTACCTTGGCATATTTAGCGACGGTGTCCTTATCCCCGGCCTCCACCGCCTTCTTCAGGGCGGCAAAGGGGACGCTGTCAGGGTTCAGTTCCAGCACCCGATCGGCCTTCATATGCTGCCCCCCCTCCAGCTTGTTCATATATCGCTCCATCTCCAGGGAGACGGGGCCGTCAGCGGTGAGGCAGCAAGCCCCTGATTTTAGAATAGAGGAGATACGCACCTGCTTCACCTGCTCTCCCAGGGCCTCCTTCACAGCCTCCAGCACATCCTTGCCCGCTTCGGCCTTCTCCTGGGTCTGTTTCTTCTCCTCGTCGGTCTGGGGCAGGGCGTCCTCGTCTGCCACCGACTTAAACTTCTTGCCGTCCGTCTCCTCCAGGGCCTTCATGACAAAGTCGTCCACATCCTCGGTGCAGTAAAGGATTTCATACCCCTTGTCCAGAATCCGCTCCACCTGGGGCAGCTTGGCAATTTTCTCCACGCTCTGGCCGCAGGCGTAGTAGTAATAGGGCTGATCCTCAGGCATCCGGTCCTTGTAGGCGGCCAGGGTGGTGTTAGCTCCCTCCTTGGAGGACCAGAAGAGCAGCAGATCCTGCAAAAGCTCCTTTTTCTCCCCGTAATCGGCCACTACGCCGTACTTAATCTGGGTGCCGAAAGCCTTCCAGAACTTCTCGTACTTCTCCCGGTCGTCCTTCTGCATCTTCAAAAGCTCGGACTTAATCTTCTTCTCCAGGGCGGCGGCAATGACCTTCAGCTGCCGGTCGTGCTGGAGGATCTCCCGGCTGATGTTCAGGGAGAAGTCGGGGGAGTCCACCACGCCCTTCACAAAGCGGAAACAGTCGGGTAGCAGGTCGGCACACTTGTCCATAATCATCACCCCGGAGGAGTAGAGCTGCAGCCCCTTCTGGTACTCCCGGGTGTAGAAATCATACGGGGTCTGGGCGGGAATATAGAGCATGGCCTTATAGGTTACCGCTCCCTCGGCGCTGGTGTGGATGACTGCCAGGGGATCCTGCCAGTCGCCAAACTTCTCCTTATAGAAGGCGTTATACTCCTCGGGTTTTACCTTGGATTTGGGCCGCTGCCACAGGGGAACCATGGAGTTAATAGTCTTCCACTCCTTCACCGTCTCCCACTCGGGCTTGTAGTCCTCCCCGGCGTCGGCGGGCTTCTCCTTCTGACGGTAGTCCTCCACCTCCATGACGATGGGGTAGCGGATATAGTCGGAGTACTTCTTAATAAGCTCCTGAAGCTGGTAGGTCTCCAGATATTTACTGTAGTTCTCCCCCTCCTCGTCCGCCTTCAGGTGCATGATGACATCGGTGCCGGGGCCTTCCTTCTCACAGGGGGTGACAGTGTAGCCGTCCGCCCCGTCCGACTGCCACATAAAGGCCTCGTCGCTGCCCCAGGCCCTGGAGATGACGGTGACGTGGTCGGCCACCATAAAGGCGGAGTAGAAGCCCACGCCGAACTGGCCAATGACGTCGATCTTGTCGGCCGCCTTGTCGTCCTCGCTGAGACTCGCCTTGAACTGCCCAGAGCCGCTGCGGGCAATGGTGCCCAGGTTGCTCTCCAGATCCTCTCGGCTCATGCCCACGCCGTTGTCCGACACGGTGAGCAGCCGCCCCTCCTTGTCCGGGACAATGGTAATCTTCAAATCCTTGCGCTTAATGTCCACACTGTCATCCGTGAGGGACTTATAGGCCAGCTTGTCCTCCGCATCGCTGGCGTTGGAGATAAGCTCCCGCAGGAAGATCTCCTTGTGGGTGTAGATGGAATTGACCATCAGATCCAGCAGCCGTTTGGATTCTGCTTTAAACTGCTTTTTTGCCATAATGTCCGATGCCTCCGTATATGAAAATTCTTTATAAACAAACATGATGTTAGCACTCGTTTTGTTCGAGTGCTAACATCATGATAGCGCAGTTGTTTGGAAAAAGCAAGGGGATTCACAAATTATTTACACCTTTTGCAGGACATTTTATCCAGGCAGGCCAAAATAGGCCCTCAGCAGGCAGGTTCCGTCCTCCGGGCGGTAGTAGGCGGCCATCTTCTCTGACCGCACCTCCACCAGACCGCCGGCGGTGGTACACCAGCTGTCCTCACCGCCGGGAATATTGGCGCACAGTGCCCCTTTCCAATCATAGATGTTCCAGTGCTCCTCCCCTTCTCTGCGTACGGCCAGCCAGGAGCCTCCCTCCTCCCAACCGCTTTGAAGCACGGTGAGGGTGCCCTCCTGGGCAGGGAGGATAACTGTCCCCTCCAAATCAGTGACGGCAAAGGAACCCTTGTAATTGTCGAAGATCACCCGATCCCCTCCCCGGACGTAGGGCAGGGCGTCCCCCATGTCCAGCGGGGCGGAGATCAGGCGACGTTCCGCCCCCAGAGTCAAGGTATAGGTACCGCCCCCATTGGCCTTGGCGTCCCACCAGGTCTGGGGGGAGCTCTGAAACTTTTGCTCCAGGCTCTCATACCAGTCCTGGGCAGGGGCGGTGCTTACCTCCCCAGTGAGCGGATCCAGAAACCGTGCCTCTTCCCAGCTCTCCCCGTAGCACCCCAGGAAAAACTTGTCCCCTGTCCACTGCACCGTGGAGTAGGCATCCCCGGTGAACCAGGGCACCTCCTGGCCGCTGCCGATGCCCAGCTGCTCCCAGCTCCACTCCTTCACCGTCTCCCCCGTTTCCGGGGCCACCAGCTCCATACCCCCGGCGCCCCCCGCCAGCAGGGCGGTGGGACTGCCGGCGCAGCCCCAATAGGCAAAATCGGTACACCAGCTGCCGTCGGCGGCGGCCAGAGCCATGAGGGCGCCGTCAGTGGGGCTGCCCTTCTCCTTGTCCCCTTTCTCCAGCACCAGTACGGGCAGAAACACGCTCTCCCCGGTCTCAATGGTGTAGGAGGCCCGGTAGATGGAGGAGCACACCGCGTCCAGCACTACTTGGCCCTCCCCGGTCATCAGGCCGTAGCAGTTGCTGGTATAATTGTACTCCTCCGACTGGGGGCTGCCCACCACCGCTGCCGCTCCCGCGAAGGGAATGAGCAGGCCATAGTCCGTGCGGGGGATGAGGGTGTCTGTGTAGTCGGGGTACCAGCGGTGAAAAATGGCGGGCAACTCCTCCTCCCTCTCCTCCAGCACCGACCAGTCCACCTGCACTTGAATCTGCTTCCCCTCCTGGGCAGGCTGGGAGGAGGTGCTTCCGGAGGCGGGCAGGGAACCGGAGGCGGATATGTCCTGGCCCCCGCCGGAGGCAGGACCGGCGCACCCCGCCAGCAGGGCGGCCGCCAGGGCCAGGGGCAGCACTGTCTTTTTCACGGTCATCCCTCCTGGGCGGTCACGGGGACATAGCCCTGCAGTTGGGCCAGCCGCTGCCCGTCGGGGCCCAACACCCAATCGTAGAGAATGCGGGTGGGGCTATGGGCATCGGCGTCCTTGTCAATGGCCACAAAATAGGGGTTGAGGTAGGGGTACGCCCCGGAGCGGATGGTGTCCGCCGTGGGGGCCACCCCGTCAATGGAGAGTACTTTCAGTCCCCGGGCCATCTCCATGTCGTTGGCGTAGTAGTAGACAGTAAACCCGATGGCGGCCGGGGAGCCGTCGTACTCCCGCACCGCCTCCATCATGCCGGCCATGGAGTCGGGTATCAGCTGGGAGGGGGCCTCCATAGGCTCCAGGCCCTCCATCACCAGCTTTTCAAACATGGTCTGGCTGCCCGCTCCCTGGTTGCGCTGGAAGGGGACAATGTCCACATCCGCGCCCCCTACCTCTTTCCAGTTGGTGATCTCCCCGGTGTAGATCTTCCGTACCTGCTCCCCGGTCAGACCGCTGACCGGGTTGTCCTGGTTGACCACAAAGACCAGGGCGTCGGTGGCAAAGGGGGTCATCAGCCACTGATCCTGGGCCTGCAGCTGCTCCAGCACCTCCGGATCCGGCTCGGCGGCCAGCACCAGATCCCGCTCCCCCGCCATCAGGTTGCGGTAGGACTGGGTGGTGCGGGAGAAGTTCACCAAATCCGCCACCTGATCCTCTCCCTGTCCCAGCAGCACCGCGCACATGGCCGTGGCCAGGGGGACGGTGGAGGTGGAGCCGTCCAGCCGGGGCAGGTTCTCCCGTGTGAAGACGAAGGTCTCTGCGCCGCTCCCGGCCTCCTGGACAGAGGAGGCCGCTCCCGCGCCCCCGCTGCTCCCCGGGTTTTTCTCTCCCTCTGCAGTGCTCTCACTTCCCCCCGGAGCAGCACAGCCGGAAAGCAGCATGGCTGCCCCCACCAGGGCGGCGGCCCAGCGTATCAGTCTTTTCATGGTATCTTCCTCCTCGGAATGCCTTGATACCTCTATTTTAGGAGAACCAGCCCCCAGTTGCAACGCGTTTTTCCCCAAATTTTGCTACAAAACGGAAACGACGCTGTTACACTCCATTAAAATTTGATTAAGAAAAAAACTTCCCCTTGACAAGTATCTTCACGTGTATTATTGTATTAATCACTTAATACAATAATACACGCCAAGGAGGGACGCACATGGATTGGGTATTTACCGACGACCGGCCCATCTGGCAACAGCTGAGCCAGCAGCTGACCCGGAGGATTCTCACCGGGGTCTATCCCCCCGGGAGTAAGCTGCCCCCTGTGCGGGAGCTGGCGGCCCAGGCGGGGGTCAACCCCAACACCATGCAGCGGGCACTGGCCCAGCTGGAGCAGAGCGGGCTGGCGGAAGCTAACCGCACAGCGGGCCGGCTGGTAACAGAAGATTTGCAGGCCATTGAGCGGGCCCGCCGGGAACAGGCCAGGCAGATTATTGCCGACTATCTGCGCGCTATGGAGGAACTGGGGTACAGCTTTGACCAGGCCGCGGCACTGTTAAAGGAGGAATAAGGCATGAGCGAGATGTTGATTGAAAGCTGGGGACTATGTAAGTCCTACGGCAGGAAGGCCGCCCTGTCCGGAGTGGATTTAAGTGTAGGGCGGGGACGGATTGTAGGCCTTCTGGGGCCCAACGGCAGCGGCAAGACCACCCTTATCAAGCTGCTGTGCGGCCTGCTGCAGCCCACCGCGGGCCGTCTGGCGGTGGCCGGGCAGGAGATTGGTCCGGAGACCAAGGCCCTTATCAGCTACCTGCCCGACCGGATGTACTTTGCCGGCTGGATGCGGGCGGTGGACCTGTTGGACCTGTTCCGGGACTTCTACCCCGACTTTGACTATGAAAAAGCGGTGGCCATGTGCCACAGCCTGGGGGTGGAGCCCGGCCATCGTCTGAAGACCATGTCCAAGGGCACCAAGGAGAAGGTGCAGCTTGCACTGGTCATGGCCCGCAAGGCCCAGCTGTACCTGCTGGATGAGCCCATCGCCGGGGTGGATCCGGCAGCTCGGGACTTTATTCTCCACACCATTCTGACCAACTACAACGAGGAGGGCACTGTCCTCATCTCCACCCACCTGATCGCCGATATTGAGAAGGTGTTGGACGAGGCCATTTTCCTCAAGGAGGGAAAGGTTATGCTCCACGAGACGGTGGACAACATTCGGGAGCGGGAGGGCAAGAGTGTGGACGCCCTGTTCCGGGATATTTTTCGGGCCCAACCACTGGAAGGAGGCGCATTCTGATGCTGTGGAAACTGCTGAAATACGATTTCCGCTCCATGTGGAAATCCTTTGCCCTCATCTGGCCGGCTGCCCTGGTGCTGGCCCTGATCAATCACTTTACTCTGCCCTACGATGAAGGAGTAACCCAGAGCAATGAGCTGCTGGCCATTATCACCATCATGGCCTTTACCGCAGTGCTTTTCGCCATGTTTGTGGCGGTGATGATTTTCGTAGTCCAGCGCTTTTACAAGGGACTGCTGGGGGATGAAGGGTACCTGATGCACACCCTGCCCGTCCGCTCCTGGCAGCTGGTAGCTTCCAAACTCATCTGCGCCGTGGTTACCGCTCTGGTCAGTCTGGCGGTCATCTTCCTGGCCTGTCTTTTAATGGTGCCTATCCGGTGGGGCCAGGTGCTGCGTATCGCCTTCTTCCAGGATCTGTGGGAGGGGCTGCTGTCCAACCCTGACGCAATGCTCTATCTGCTGGAGTTCTTATTGCTGACGGTGACAGCTCTGCTGCTGTTTGTCACCATGACCTACCTGTCCATGTCCATCGGCCATCTGTTCCACCGCAGAATCATCATGAGTGTGGCCGCCTTCATTTTCCTGGATGTGCTGGGCACCGTGTATGTGGATGTGCTGGATCAGCTGATGGTCTGGGATGAGCTGTTTAACGCCGCCCCTCATGCCGCCTTCTGGGGCGTTTTCGGGGTGATGTTGCTTCCCGCCCTGCTGTTTGCGGCAGGGACGGTGTGGATACTCTCCCACCGTCTGAATCTGGAGTGAGGCGGCCCATGGGTTCCTGGTTTGTCTACTCCCTGGCTTTTGCAGGGGTTCTTCTCTCCGCCTGTACCAACCGCAGAACCTCCCCCCACTGGTATCTCAGCACTGTCCCCTCCCTGCTTTACGGAGGCGTGGTGGCCTGGATGTTCCTGGAGGAGAACCCACTGCTGGCCCTGCGCATTATCCTCTTTGGGGCCCTGCTTCCTGTGGCCCTGCTGCTGTGGGTATGGCGGGGCGGACAGGAGAGGCACAGCACCCCCGGTGAGCCCTCCGAAAAATAAAACAAGGCGCGCCGTTCTCCGGAACGGCGCGCCTTTCTGCAGGGCTTTACTTGCCGCGATAGGCGTCATAGGACTCCAACACCGGCTGTTCAGGGGCAGGAGTAAGCCGGGAGACTACCACAATGGCAGCCAGTGCGCAGAGGAAGGCAGGCAGCAGTTCGTAAATACCCAGGGCTCCCCCCATGGGCCGGATGAGGAACTTCCACACAAAGACCATCACGCCCCCCGCTACCAGGCCGGCCAGGATTCCCTGCCGGTTGCTGCGCCGCCAGAACAAGGCGCACAAGATTGCCGGCCCAAAGGTGGCGCCGAAGCCGGCCCAGGCAAAGGACACAATGGCAAAGACACTGCTGTCCGGATCGGCAGCCAGCACCACCGCCACCAGAGCGATACAGATTACGGTGCCCCGGGCCACCAGCATGGTCTGCTTGGCGGTGAGCTTAATGCCGAACACATCCTGCAGGAGGTTCTCCGAGAAGGCCGAGGCCGCCGCCAGCAGCTGGGAATCGGCAGTGGACATGGTAGCGGCCAAAATCCCCGCCAGAATAAGGCCGGCCACCACGGCCGCCACCACGCCGAAGGTGGACAGCAGATTGGCAATCTGGACGATAACCGTCTCAGAGGCGCTGCCCTCCAGCAGGGGGATCCGCCCCGCTGCGGACACGCTGTTGCCTATCATGCCGATACAGACAGCCACCGTCATGGAGATAACCACCCATACCGAGGCAATGCGGCGGGACAGGGTCAGCTCCTTCTCATCCCGGATGGCCATAAAGCGCACCAGGATGTGGGGCATTCCAAAGTAGCCCAGGCCCCAGGCCAACATGGAAAAAATATTGATGGGGGGATAGGGCTGCGCCGTCCCGGAGACGGGATCGTGGGTCTGGACAAAGCTCAGGTACCCCGGCAGGGACTTGGCGTTCTCCACCACAGCGTCCACACCTCCCGCCTGGGAAATGCTGAATACGGTGATCACCACCAGGGCCACCGTCATAATGATGGACTGGATGAGGTCCATGGTGGCCACGGCGCTGAAGCCGCCCACCGAGGTGTAGCTGATAATAACCACCGCGCCGATGATCACAGCCAGCATGTAGTTCCAGTTAAACAAGCTGTTAAAAAGCTTTCCGATGGCTGCTAGGCCGGAGGCCACATAGGGCACAAAGAAAATCAGGATGACCAGGGAGGCAATGCACATAATGACCGGACGTTTCTCCTGATAGCGCTTGGAAATAAACGCGGGGATGGTGATGGCATCCAGTTGTACGCTGTACCGGCGGATACGCTTTGCCACCAGCAGAAAGTTGAGATAGGTGCCCAGGGCCAGGCCGATAGCAGTCCAGCTGGCGTCAGCCACCCCGCTGAGATAGGCCACCCCCGGCAGCCCCATCAGCAGCCAGGAGGACATATCGCTGGCCTCCGCGCTCATGGCAGTGACCAGGGGCCCGATTCCACGGCCGCCCAAATAAAAGCCCTCAGCACTTTTCTTGCTCCGGCGACCGATCCACACACCAGTGCAGATGACAAAACAGAGGTAGACAATAATGGTTGCGGTAATACAAATTTGTGCCACAGTCATAATGCAATCTTCTCTCCTTTTGGCGGCCGGAAGCCGCCCTCGTTCCACTTGCTCCGCATCCCGGAGCGGAGCACGAGCATTTTCATCATAGCACAAATAGGCACAGAATAAAACAGACAATCCTCCACAGGAGGGGCCTTAAGCAAAATTTCTCTGTTTTTCCACAAACCTCTCAAAGCCGCCTCCTATCAAACCGTATATTTTACGCTCCCCAACCCAGTTTCTCCCTTGTCTATCTTCCAGAACAGTCCACACCAAGCCAGCCCCACCGGCAACAAAACAGGAAGTGCCCCAGCATCCTGGTATTGCTGGAGCGCTTCCTGTTTGTTTTTCCCTGTCCGTGGGCATCTCGGGGCAAAAGCAGGCCCTTGGCTTTTCCAGCCACAAGACAGCCTTTACCCGCTCTCTTAGGCCCCGGTCTTGGCCAGGGCCATTCGGATACCGTAGTCCATGGCGTTGACCAGGCTCAGCTGGTTGGCATGGCCGTCGCCGGCGTGGCCAAATCCGGTGCCGTGATCCACTGACGCCCGAATAATGGGCAGCCCCAGGGTCACATTCACCCCGGCCACAGCGTCCCAGTGCCCCTCCTGCCGGTTGTATACAAAGCCTTTTACTTTGAGAGGAATATGTCCCTGGTCATGGTACATGGCCACCACAATATCATACCAGCCCCCCAGCGCCTTGGAGAATACAGTGTCAGGGGCAGTGGGCCTCTTTTCCACAATGTCAATTCCTTCCGCTAGGGCAGCGTCAATGGCGGGCTGGATCTCCCGGATCTCCTCCGTGCCAAACATCCCGTTTTCCCCACAGTGAGGATTTAGGCCGGCCACAGCCAGTCTGGGATGGGAGATACCGATGTCCTTACAGCCCTGATGGGCAATGCGGATCACTTCCAGAACCCGCTCCTTCTTCACCCTGTCGCAGGCCTCCCGCAAAGAGACATGGGTAGAGACATGAACCACACGCAGATCCTCGTGAGCCAGCATCATGGTGTACTTATCTGTATGGGTGTAGTGGGCGTAGATCTCCGTATGACCGGAGTAGTGGTGGCCGGCCATATTAATAGCTTCCTTGCTCAGGGCATTGGTGACGGTGGCGTCCACCTGGTGGTCTATAGCCAATTGGATTACCTTCTCCACATACCGGAAGGCCGCCTCCCCGCCCAGGGCGGTGGCGCCCAGCCCAAAAGGTGCCGGAGTCTCCGGATTGCCGGGAATACGCTCTGAGGGAACCAATCCCAGATCGTACACATCAATGACGCCGGGCTTGAATTCGGCCTGCTTTACATCCTGGACAGGATGGATGCTCACGTGGATGCCGGAAACCTGTTTTGCGGCTTTGGCAGCATATTCCATGGCGCTCACGTCCCCCACCACCAGGGGGCGGCAGCGGTTGTAGATGGTGCTGTCACTCAGCGCCTTGACTGTAATTTCAGGCCCGTTTCCAAACGGGTCGCCCATGGTGATGCCCAAAATGGGCCTGTTCATAGGTACTCCTCCTTAAACCTGTGGGATAAGCGGTGCGCTGGTCCCTACATAATCTCCCGGTAGATATTTCGAACGTCCTCAGGGGTGACCTCCCGCATGTTGTTGGAGAGCAGCCGCGTGACCTCCATACCGGCGGCCACCAGATCCTCCAGGCTGTCCTCCGACACCCCCAGCTGAGTCAGGCTGGTGGGAATATCCAGATGCCGCACAATCTCCTCCAGGCGGGCGATGACAGCGGCGCTCTTTTCCGCATCAGTCCGGGCATCCCCGCCCAGGCAGCGGTCGTAGGCCTGGGCCAGACGCTCCCGGCAGGCCGGCTCGTTAAACCGCATCACAGGGGCCAGCAGGATGGCGTTGGATACCCCGTGGGGGATGTGGTACTTTCCGCCCAGCGGATAGCTCAGGGCGTGGACGGCGGTGGTGCCCGAGGCCGTTATGGCCACCCCTGCATAAAAGCTGGCCAGCTGCATTTTATTCTTGGCGTCCATGGCCTCCGGATCGTCACAGGCCCGCTCAAGATTGTTTAGAATCATATCCAGGGCCTGAAGGGCAAACAGGTCGCTGAAGGGATTGGCCTTGTTGCCCGTCCAGCACTCTATGGCATGGGCCAGGGCATCCAGGCCCGTGGACGCAGCCAGCTTCCGGGGCAGCTTTTTAATCATCACCGCGTCCAAAATGACGTAGTCGGCAATCATATTGTCGTTGACAATGCCCACCTTCAGCTGCTTTTCCGGTACAGCCACAATGGCGTTGGGGGTGGCCTCAGAGCCGGTGCCTGCGGTGGTGGGGATCATCAAGGTTCGGATGCACTTTTTTGCCCGACCCGGCGTGTCCAGCAGTTCCTTGACGCCGTACTCATCGGTCATCAGCACAGAGGCCAGTTTTGCAGTGTCCTGGACACTGCCTCCCCCTACGGCCATGATAAAATCCGCGCCGCACGCCTTGCACTGGTCCACCAGTTTTTGGGCCTGCATATAGGACGGCTCCGCGGGCAGGTCGTCCAGCACCGTGCAGGTCACGCCTGCGGCCTTGACATGGGTCATGGGGAAGTCCAGCAGACCCGCCCCCTCAATCCCCTTGTCGGTAAACACCGCCAGATGTTTCACCTGGTTCTCTGCCAGAATATCTGAGATTTTACTCAGCGCATTCTCCCCGCTGAAAACAGCGTGAGGCATTTTTAAATTATATTGGGTCAACATACCATGTCCTCCCTAAAAGTTCCGGTTCCCGCGGGCAGGGCCGGACTGCCAAGCCATCGGTCGGGACGCCGGGGTCGAGATGTGAAAAGGAACCGTTAAACGGAGCAGAATTGCTCTTTGTCCCCTCAGTCATCTGGCGGGCCGGCGCGCTGCAGTGCGCCGGCCCGCCAGATGACGTTTGCCGTGTAAAAGGAGCCGTGCCTCTCCTTCTCCCGCCTGCCCTGGAAACCGCAAGCCTTTGGGCGCGGGCGGCACTGGCTGAGGGTTACGCCCAGTACTCCTCTATTCGCTCGTCAATCCGCAGGGCCAGATCCACCATCTCCTGGCAGATCCGCTCGCGGTAGCTGTCCATTTCCAGAGGGACGCGCAGGGCGTTATTTTTGAAAATGCCCAGGCGCATCATGTAAGACTTGTGGAAATACTCATTAATTCGGTCCTTCTGGCAGGTAAAGAGCATCAGGGGAGCCATGTCGTAGAAGAGCTTGCGGGCCGCGTCCCGACTCTTCTCGTGGTAGAGGCGGAAGGAGTTGACATAAATGCGGAACAGGCCGGAGGGCATAAAGCAGTGAATGCCCCGGTCATAGGCCTCTATCAGCTGATCCCGGCCCTTGGCACAGGAGATATTCAAGGTATCATTGGTCAGGCGCTTAAGTTCGGTGTACTTGTTCCCGCTCTCCTTCACCTCAATTTTTACGCCCCTCACACTCTCAAACTGCTCAAAGGCGTGGACAATGGTCTCCACCGGAAGGCCGGGCCCCTCCATGTCCGCATCCTGCAGCAGCATGAAACTGGGATGAATCTCATCAATATCCCGCACCGCGGAGAGATACTCCTCCTCCGTGCGGTTTGGGTCGGGCTGCAAAAACAGGTTCAGGGCGTCTGCCCCGGCCGCCAGATAATCCTCGCACTGCTTGATTCTGGTGGCCCGGTCGGTGGCCTTTACATTGCTGATGAGCATACAGCGGTTCTGGGCCGCCTGCCTGGCCTCCCGCACCAGAAGAACCATTTCCTCCTCAGACAGGTGGGTGGACTCGCTGGCGTCACAGGGGATTAAAAATCCCGCCGCTCCCTCCTGGATGCCCAGTTCAATTTCCTTGTGCAGGGCGTCGATGTCAATGCGGTTATCCTCGGTGAAGGGGGTAATAAAGGTGGATATAATTCCGGTCATGGGCAAAAGTTGCTTTTTCATACCGTTCTCCTCTAAAAATAATGGCTGGAGTGGCACTCACGCCCAGTAGCTGTCCATGTTGGCCTCAATCTTCAGGGACAGGTCAATCATCTCCTGGCAGATACGCATCTGATAAGAGTCCAGCACGGTAGAATAGCGGGCATTGGTGGTTTTAAAAATCCCCAGGCGCTTAAAGTACTCCTTATGGAAACAGCCGTTGATCCAGCCTCCCTGACAGGTGAACAGGGAGATGGGCGCCATGTCATAAAACAGCTTTTTCCCTGCCTCCCGGCTCTTCTCGTGATAGAGCTTAAAGGTGTTGACATAGAGCTTGAACAGGCCAGAGGGCATAAAGCAGTGGATGCCCCGGTCGTAGGCTTCCAGAAGCTGGTCGCGGCCCCGGGCACAGGAGATGTTCATGGTTCCGTTTGTCATTTGGCGGATCTTGGTGTACTTCTCGCCGCTGCTCTTGACCTCTACCTTGACGCCCCGGACGGACTGGAACTGTTCAAACGCACGGGCGATCCACTCCACGGGCAGGCCAGTACCGCTCATGTCCGAGTCCTGCAGCAGGCTGAACTTGGGCTGGAAGGAGTCCATATCGGCCACGGCCGTGAACCACTCCTCCTCTGTGAGGCCGGGTTTGAAGGGCAGGTTCAGATTCAGCGCGTCTGCCCCCGCAGTCAGGAACTGTTCACACTGCTGCAGACGTGTGGAGCGATCTTTGCCGTTTACGTTGCTGATAATGAGGCAGCGGTTCCCGGCAGCCTGCTTGGCCTCCCGCACCAGCGTGACCATCTCTTCCAAATCCATGTACTCGGCTTCTGCCGCATCACAGGGGATGAGAAAGCCGGTTACACCCTGAGAAATCCCCAGCTCAAGCTCCTTTTGCATGTCCTGGATATCAATTTTGTTGTCATCGGTGAAGGGCGTAACCAAAGTTGAAACAATCCCGCTCAGGGGCAGTAATTCTTTCATAGTGGCTCTCCTCTCGTCAGTAGCCCAGCAAGTCATAGACCTGGGGGTTTGCGGTTTTTGGCCAGCGCTGGTGATTGAGCACGGCCTGGATGCCGTCGGCGCAGTCCTTGGCCATGGCGTCCATGGCTTCGTTGGTCCGGGCGGCAATGTGGTAGGACAACACAATTTTTTTACAGGCCAGCAGCCTGGGGCTGGGCATCCCAGTGTCAAAGGAGGTGGCATCCAGGGCCGCTCCGCCCAGGCGTCCGTCTTCCACGCGGGTAATAACCTCCTCCTCGTCCATCAGGCCGGGCCTGGCCGTGTTGACAAAAAACGCTCCCGGCTTCATACGGTCAAACATGCGGGCATCGGCAATTCCCCGGGTCTCTTCGGTGAAAGGGGTATGGATGGTGACAATGTCTGCATCCCCCAGCCCGTCATACACATTTGCACAGTATTTGCAGCCTA